>CALMKH010000292.1 GCA_937867025.1 uncultured Bacteroidota bacterium
TCAGACATGCATAAAATGCTCAGCCTTTATCTGCGCAAGGGAGGTATTGTCATCTTTGAGGCCTTCAGCAAGAAGCACATAGACTATGTAACGGCCAATGAAAAGGTAGGCGGTCCGAAGGATATAGACCAGCTCTTCTCGGTTGAGGAAATACAATCGGATTTTAATGGCTATTCCATCATGCAGCTGGGCGAACAGGAAATTGAACTGAGCGAAGGATTGTACCATAACGGCACGGGTTCAGTAATAAGGTTTGTCGGGCGGAAAGAATAATGGACGCGTATTTTGGAATTTAATGTATCAGGTCTGACAAATACTTTGAGTCACCTGCCAAAGTTATTTACCTTCGTATGCTTCAGCGTTTTGCGTAGAGGTTTTAATTCTTCATCAGTCGGCCACCATTCCATGGAGCCTACTTCCAATTCTTTCAGCCAGGTCATTTTATACAACACGGCAGGGATCGATTTGAAATTACAGGGCATTAGTCCCAATACCTTCAGCTTAGTGAGCTTCACCATGCTTTCAGGAATGCTGTCGAGGCTGCTCATGGAGGCATGGATTTCCTCCAGCTGTGTGAGTTCGCCTATGCCCGCAGGCAGCATGGTGAAATTGCTTTCAGCCATATAAAGCCCCTTGATATGTGTCAATACGCTGATGTTGGGTGGCAACCGGGTGCCGCGGCATCCGTAAAGGTCGAGATTGTTAAGTTGTATATTCCTGATGCATTCAAATGCCTGAGCCATGTTAAATGCGCTGTCCATATGAGCCAGGGATAACCAGTCAAGTTTCCTGAGCTTGGCGAATGATGCTGGCAGTGTGCGAAGGTTGCAGTCGTAAAAGCTCAATGAGTGTAATTTAGGCAAGCCTAACAGGTTTTCAGTAAAATTGTCAATATCGATGTTCAATGTGTCCAGGATGCAAACTTCTTCGAGGCTTTGAAGGTTTTTAAGGAAGTCGTAGTTGTAAAAATGCCTGTCATACAGGTAAAGCTGCTTGAAATGCCTGGGTGTGCCTTTGAATATCAGGGTATCGAAGCTCGTGTTGCTGAAATACAGTGATTGAAAAAAAGGATGATTGTCGAAATCTATTTCTATCACCGAAAACTTGCTGTTCTCTATTCTCAGCACCTGGAGGTTTTTGTAAGGTGCCAGGTTAAGAGGCGTGCGCGAGGTAACTGTGCCTGATACGTTCAGTAATACGACATCTTCAGGCGGAGATGTTTTTACAGGATAGACATGCTTTTTCATGTCGTCTGTTTTGTCCAGGTCGATGAGTTTTTCCTGTGCGTGGCTTGTATGACCGGATATCAGGAGCCAGGCAAGCGCAAAGAATTTAACATGTGTCATTGTAAAATGGGCTTTCACAATGTTATGTTCTTTTACGTTGTTTTCCAAGCGGAGCAGTTCTGCCTTCCTCAATTGCATGCCATTAATGGGCTGTAAGGTGCTGTTGGTAATCCTCCGGGTATAATGCCGGCGATTATGGAAAATTATCCTACTTTTGCCTGGCACGGATTCATGGACGAACAACTCAGGCAATGGCGTAAAGACTGGCTGGATGCGCTTAATCAGCTAACGGATATAGAGCTGCAAAAGACTTCGTGGCTGGATATGGTTCAGACCAATCAGCATTGGTCGTTTATTGAATTCATGTGTACATATTTTGATGATCTGTATCTTCGTGATAATTATTTGTATCAACTCCATAATGGTACTGTTACCCTCCAGGAGTATACCATACTGTTTGACTGGCATATGGCACTCAGCCAATACAAAGAACCTAAGGACGTATATGACCCTTATGCCATACTGAACGATCCCCTTTGGATAGAAATTGTGAAGATGGGTGTGGCGGCAAAGGAAGAATTACTGAGCATACTGGATGATGAAGAAAAGGCCATATTGAAGGAAAAAACAGATTATAAAAAATTCATCTGAGAATACTTTCCCCGGCAAATAATGGTCAGTTTTCAATGATCAACAAGCCACCGCGGAAGGGCTGGGTTTCCTTCCGGGTGACTCATCCTCATAACTCCTCCTCACGTATTTTTTATAATGTCGCGATAGTGCAGCCTCTTGTCGGGACGCTATCCTTTTACAAACAAAGACGGTGTATTCCGCCCCGCCTGCAGGAAATAAGTTCCCGGCGCAAGTCCCGACACATCAGCTTCGCCGCCTGAACCGGTTATCACCGAACGCACATATCGCCCGTCCATGCTGAAGATGCTGATCTCCATATCGGCAGACTGACCGGGCACAACGATCCTGTCGTATGCGGGATTGGGATACAGGGGCGCCGCTTTGAGAGACAGGGCTGGATCCACGCTCAGTACATCTTCGCTTGAAAAGACATAGTACCTGGAAGCCTTATGACTGTAATCCATGTCTTCCCAGGGATATTCATAACCGTATTTTGCCGTGTTGCCGTCATAAAAGATTACCAGCTTATGCCTGTCGACGTAATTGCCGTTCTCTTGTTTCATATGGATATAGGTTTCTATCTGGTCCAGGCTGTTATAGCTGTACAGGTGGATATGTTTCAGTTGCAACTGGAAAGAGGCGTCGGCAACATATTTTCTGTCTCCTGTCAGTTTGTTTTTGGCATTCCACGAAAAAGTTTCAAGTTGTGTCACTGTCCAGGTATTTTCCCTTCCGGGCAGGTTGTATTTTTCTTCCTGGCAGCTCAGCACATTGCCAACACTGTCGTAGGTGTACGTATATCTGCTTAAGCTGTCAACGGTTGCAAATTGCGATTGCATGTACAGGTTCAGTTCGGATACCAGCCTGTTGGCGGAGTCGTATCCGAAAATGGTTTCCATGCCATAACCCTGCAGCTGCCTGAAACTGATACGTTCCGGTTTGCCATGCGCATCGTGGGTAAATACGTTTCTCGCAACAAGTATGGTATCTTCGCCGATCTCATATAATAATTGCGTATCCGGCATGCTGATGCCCTTGAATGTGAAGGTCGTCATGCTGCGCGTATTCTTTGTGCTGTCGCCGAATAGCCTGTGGGTATACGCATAGGGAACCGCATGCAGGTCGAAATCATACCCGATATAGTAGTTGCCGACTTCGGAAATGGCCCATTCCTGTTCCAGGCTATCGTACTGGTAAAAACCGAGCACCGAAAACAGGTTGGCCTGGCTGATATGCGGCAGTGTCACATATTTTTCTTTATTGAACTGTCTGCCGTTTGTGGAGTTGGATATGTTCCGGATAACAATGTACGGATTGTCTTTTCGCAAAATGTCGAGTCCGCGGTAGGGCAGGGGATTCCTGCCCCTGTTAAAGGATTGTTCCTTGCTGAAATCGTTCTGGGCAGGCAGGCTGGTTGTCATTGCCAGGATGACGAGGGTGAAGATTGAATTTTTCATAGGTTATCATTAATTAGAGATTATTTTTTTCATGATGATTTATTCGTATCGTAAACTGTCTACAGGATTCCGGGAAGCGCTGCGGACAGTCCTTGCACCGATGCTGAGCCACGCAACAATGACGCTCAACAGGGCAGTGATGATAAAAATATCATATTGCAGTTCGATCCGCGTTGCAAAGTCTTTCAGCCAGGCATTCATCGCATACCAGGCCAGGGGAACGGCGAGCACAAATGCAATGCCCAGCAGTACCAGGAAGTCGCGCGACACGAGCATGACAATACTGCTTACCGGGGCACCCATCACTTTGCGTATGCCTATCTCGCGTGTGCGCTGCTGTGTAATGAACGACACCAGGCCGAGAAGACCCATGCAGGCGATGAACAATGTAAGAGATGAGAAGACGGTGAACAGGCGGCTCATCCGTATTTCCGAGTCATATAATTTCCTGATCTGCTCGTCCAGGATAACGGGATCGAACGGGTGCACCGGATCAAAGGCTGTGAACACCTTTTCCATTGATCTCAGCGCAGGCATAAGTTCGCCGCCTTTAAGTTTCACTGATACGAACGTTTGTGCGATAGGTTTCTTGTATGCCATGAATATCATGGGCTCGGTTTCTTCTTTAAAAGATCCGGTCTGTATATCTTTAACAACACCGATCACTTTTCCATCGCGCATGTTCTGGGGACCAAAACCGAAGACTATGCGTTTTCCCAATGCCTCTTTCCAGCCGAATTTTTTAACGGCAGCTTCGTTCACCAGGAATGCCTGGCGGTATCCTGTGCCGCTGTCGGCTTGTATGAATTGCCCTTCCTTGAGCCTGAACTGCATGAGTTGCTGGTATTCAAAGTCCATAAATATGGGTTGTGTGGGTATCTCAACGAGTTCGGGGCTGTTGCTGCCTTCCACACGGGTAATTTTCCTGTCGGGCGGCCCGCCGGGAATGGTCTGTGAAAAGGATACGGCCTCCACAGCGGGAAGTTTGAGCAATTCAGCTTTTACAGACTGGTATTTTGCAGCCACCAGCGTGTCCTGCAGCATGACGGATACCACATGATCTCTGTTGAAGCCCGGATCCTTGTCCAGCATGTAGTTCAACTGCCGGTATATGGTGATCGTCGCCGCTATCATGACCATGGATATGATAAACTGGAATGTTACAAGTGCTCTTCGCAGCGTAAATCCGGCACGGCTCTTTTGCCGCGCCACTTCGATAATGCCCGCTTTGATGATTTCTACCGGCTGAAATCTCTGCAGGTAATAAGCCGGGTAGAGGCCGCTGAGCAACGTAACAATGATCATGAGCCCGATTGAGACAAGGATGACATGAACACTGAACAGGTCATGCAAGGTGAAAGGGATGTTTGTAAGCGAAGCCATAAAACCTAAGCTCAGGGTGGAGATGGCAAAGGCCAGTAACAGGGACAAAAAACTGATGAGGCCCACTTCAATCATAATCTGCAGCATGAGCTGCCCTCGACTTGCCCCCGAGATCTTCCGGATTCCCATTTCTTTCATGCGCACCGCTGCGCGCGCTGTCGTAAGGTTGATAAAATTGATACTGGCTATCAGCAGAATAAAAAGGCCTGTGATAATAAATATGTTGACATACGATGCGTTTCCCGGAATTGAGATATCCCAGATCCGTTTCGAATGAAGGTGTATATCGGTAAGAGGCTCCACTATGAACTGGCAGCTTGCCTTAACACCACTATTGTCGCTGTCGGCTGTCTTTTTTTGAAACAGGTTCTTAAGTTTGGCCTCGAACTGTTTATGATCGGTTCCGTCATGCAGAGTAATATAGGTATACATGAAAGCCGAAAACCAGTTTTGCCTGACTGGTTCGGGATATATATTCCATAAGCCGGGCATGGATGTGAGTGCAGCGTACTTTAAATGGCTGTTCTTAGGCAAATCCTCCACCACGGCGCTCACCATATAGGAAGCGAAAGTGCCGTCGTTCAGATCGAACTGAAGTGTTTTCCCTAC
>CALMKH010000293.1 GCA_937867025.1 uncultured Bacteroidota bacterium
AACTATGGCATGGTAAGCCAGCACCCTGAGCTGATGAATATTAACTACGCCCTGAATCTCCTGACCAACGACTGGATACATGCCAACAGCCTTGATTATAATGAAGAGCTAGATCAGGTAGTCATCAGTTCGCACAACACATCCGAGATTTGGGTCGTTGATCATAGTACGACAACCCAGGAGGCAAGGACACATGTGGGCGGCAAGTCCAATAAAGGTGGTGATTTCCTGTACCGCTGGGGTAATGCAGCCGCATACGATATGGGAACACCGAAAGACCGGAAGCTGTTCAGGCAGCACAATGCGGTCTGGATACCTGCCGGATTCCGTGATTCCGGATGTATTATGGTTTTTAATAACGGCTGGGAGCGCGATACAGCCTATTCCACCGTGGATGTCATAAACACCCCTGTGTCGTCAAATGGTTCATATGTAAGCACATTGCCGTTTGGCCCGTCGAAACCCGCGTGGGTTTATAAGGATTCCATGCCAAAGAAGTTTTACTCCCAGATCATATCAGGCGCACAACGCTTGCCCAATGGTAATACCCTTGTTTGCAGCGGGGTCCAGGGAAGGTTTTTTGAAGTAACGCCGGCCGGCAAAACCGTATGGGAATACAGGAATCCGGTAAATGCAAACGGTAAGCAGATGGATGGTCAGCCGGCCATGAACAACCAGGTTTTCAGGTGTTCATATTATCCGAAGAATTACAGTGCATTTAACGGCAGAACACTGGCGTCCAAAGGACCGATTGAAAGAAATTCTTACCCCTATTCCTGCCTGTATGAAACCGTTCCGCCGAAAATCGTATCCTTTACACCGCGCAAACATGATACAGCCATACTGTCCGATAAGGTACTTACATTGAGTTTTGATGAAGTGATCCTGAAAGGATCGGGTTATATCGAGATATTCCAGAACGGTCAGTTGCTGGAGTCCGTGGGTGTTCAGAGCGATATGGTGAAAGTCAGCGGTAAGGACGTAATCATCCAGCATTTTAAGCCCTTCCCTGTGAATATGCGTATATCAGTTAGGGTGCATGCCAGTAACTTCAGGGATTCTTCCAACAACCTGTTATCCAAAAATATTGATACATCCGAATGGTTCTTCCACACCATTAAGATATTTCCTAAAATTACTGCGCTGCATCCTCCGCATCAAACACTTCAGGTAAAACCAAACGCCTTGCTGGAACTGGAGTTCAACGAACCTGTCATAAAAGCGTCGCAGGGCAGTATTGTCATTTCCGAAAACAGCAGCGTCAGGGAAGTCATTCCTGTTGGCAGCAGCAATGTGAGCATACAGGGAACCAGGGTGATCATAAAACCCTCACAGAGTTTCGGTGCAAATACGCTTGTCATAGTAAGTATCGATTCCTGTTTCATGGATAGTTACGGTATAAAAAGCCAGCCGGTATTGTTCGGCGACTGGTATTTCAGGACCGTCCCCTTGCCACAGCTTGTCAGTACCTTCCCGGCTAAGGATGAAAAGAATGTGGATGACAGCCGGAGACTCACCATGGAGTTCGACCGCCCGATGTTTGTTGCCAATGCGGATACGATTAAAATTTTCAGTAATCATAAGCTGCTGTCAGCTATTCCCGTGAATGATGCCATGGTGAGTATGGAGGGCAACATGATGCACATCGACCCTGTAACTCCTTATCCCGGTTCTTCAAGGATTGGCGTGATCGTGCCTTCGGATATGCTGAAGGACAGTTTCGGATATGTGTTTGGAGGTGTGGATTCCTCATCCTGGCATTTCACCGTTGCAGGCACTGCCTCGGTTAACATGGTAAGGACAGGAGGCATAAGGATTTATCCGAATCCTTCCCACGGGAAGATAAACATTCAGACAGGATCTGAATTTCACGAAGCTGTCCTGTATGACATGTATGGCAAACTTGTCCCGGTAAAACTGGTTCAGCACGATGAGGGCATGTGTGAGATGGATATGGGTCAAATTCCGGCCGGCCATTACCTTTTGCTGGTAAACCGGTCTCACAGTGCCATCATAGAAGTCCATTAATAGATGATCCTGTACGCTTTCAGGTTTTTATAGCTCGCCTTCTGATCGAGGGAGTCGACAACGGCCCTTATTTTCTCTGTAAAACTGCTGTCATTGCTGATGAGGTAGGAAGGCCTGGAACCTTTGATGATATGGTGCATCCGTTCCTGGTCGTGGTCATTGGAAAAGCGGTGACCCCGCAGAT
>CALMKH010000294.1 GCA_937867025.1 uncultured Bacteroidota bacterium
AGGTAAACATTTTTCCGGATATGGAAGATTATCTGCTTGTTAAAGCATACAATTCAAAATGAAGAATATACTCATCATAGGAAAAAATGTTTATATCAACACATAAGTTTAGTATTCCTTCAATGATGTCGTAACCGGACTTTTGAGACCGCTTTTAGAAAAGGGATATCTGCGAGGCTGTGACCTGCTTCGAAACCTCCTGCCTGACAACCTTTTTGCGATGCGAACCGCTGATATAAAAGACCGGGGTTTCGCAATAACGCGAAGCGACCACCACTTCCACCAGTCCGGCGTGTTGCTCGAACAAGTCCTGCACCAGCCCGGGACTGTTATTATCCTTTGACAGGTGGGAAAGGAACACATGCGTCATGAATTCAGGCCGGTGACCGGTAAACAGCTCCAGGGCCTGCGCATTGGACAGGTGCCCGTGGCTGCCGCTGATGCGTTTCTTGAGGTAATGGGGGTAATTGCCTTCCATCAGCATCTTTTCGTCGTAGTTGGTTTCCAGATACACCGCGTGGCACTGCCTGAAATTGTCTATCACATGTTCACAACCCTCGCCGATGTCTGTCAGCACCCCCACAGTGACACCGCCGCCCCTGACAATAAAACTGTGCGGTTCCGACGCGTCGTGTTGCTTGGGAAAAGGGACAACAGCCAGGTTGCCGATACGAATGTCCTCATACGCCTTAAACGGCCTGACAAACGATTCGTCAAGCGGAAGACGGCTATGGAACAATGTATCCGACGTGATATAGACAGGCAGCTTGTATTTTTTTGACAAGACCCTTACCCCTGCGATGTGATCCGTGTGTTCATGAGAAATAAAGAGCGCCTTCACCTTCTGCATCGACAAGCCTATCCTTGCCATGCGCCGCTCGGTCTCGCGGCATGAAATACCGGCATCCACCAGTATGGCTTCGTTTTCGTTGCCTATATAATAACAATTGCCGTTGCTGCCGGAATTAAGTGATGCTGTAAAAAGAGCCATTGAGCGATGCAAATTAACAAAAAAGCGCCTCAAATCCATAGCGCGCAGAATTAATTTTCCATGAAGATGTACACACGTCCACCATTCTTTTATCAAACCATAAAACTTTTATTTAATTGCGAATTATACTATCATTGCATCTGTATGAAAACAGTTCTTACCATCTTATCAGTATGCCTTGCCCATATATGTCATTCACAATCATGGCAAGCGCTGGCAGACATGCCGTCCGGACTTACATTCCCCGTGGTGGCGGTTCTGAACGGCAATATTCACGTCGTAGGCGGAGGAAGTTCGGGAGGCGCCACCGACCTGCATTTCAGGTACCGGCCTTCAACCGGCAAATGGGACACCATGCCGCCTGTGCCTTACCTGGCACAGCAACCTGCTGGCGCGGTGGTAAACGGCAAACTGCATGTCTGCGGCGGAGGTTTCCCCAACAGTGGCAACAGGCTTGCCGATCACTTCATATACGATCCGGATTCCAACAGCTGGACCAGGGCGACCAACCTTCCGGTGGCAACCGCCATCCATAAGGCTGTGGCGTTCGACAACAAACTGTATGTGCTGACAGGCCAGCCCAACAAACAGTCATGCCTGTATTACGACCAGGCGAGCAAAACCTGGACGCAAAAAAACAACCTGCCAGACATGCATTTCTGGTACAGCGCCATTGTAGCCGATGCGAATGCCATATACAGGTTCGGCGGCGGAGGTTATACCGTTCCGCAGAAACTGGCACACCAGTACGACAAAACAAATGACGCCTGGAATGCATTGCCCGACCTGCCACTCGCCTTGCACGCTCTTGACGGCTGCCTGATCAACGATTCACTGATATACCTCGGGGGAGGTTACAATGTCTCGGAAAAATCTTATATGTGGATATACAATATCCGTTCGAAAACATACCATGTCACGAAGTCCCTTCCGGTTGCGAGGAATTACCATTACATGGTCAGCATTGACAATTGTGTGTACCTGCTGGGAGGCAATAACAACGCCTTTCCAAACCTGAATGTATCGCTGCAGAAGCTTTGCCCCGGCAATTCGCCCCTCAGCACCGCCAGCCTGTTCAACGGTCAGCCGTACAGCATGGCATACCGCCCCGGCGAGAGTATCCTGCACCTGGAAAACGATGCGCTTGTAAACATTTTCGATCTGAACGGAAGGACCGTGTTTAAAAGGCATTCCGCGGGCGACCTGATCCTGCGTTACGAAGATTTTCAAGCGGGCATGTACACGATTCATATCCGCATGAACGGAGCCGTTTATACCGAAAAATGGATAGTAACGGAATAAGATCCGGTATTCTCAGCTGAGCAATTCCATCACTTCCCTGCTTAGGACAGGTCCCAGGGCCACGCCCATGCCGCTCATACGCACGCAGATGACCAGGTGGTCATTCACGCGCCTCACGATCGGCATTTTTTCAGCGCCCATAGCCATAATGCCGCTCCAGTGCATGTCCGTTTCAAAGTCGAGGCCGGGCAGCACCACCTCCCTGAGGTAATTCTCCAGGAATTCCCTGACGTTTTCGCTACCCCCGAACGCATAGGTGCGCTCCTGTTCGCGGAACAGGTGACGGCCCCCTCCTATCAAAACCCGCTTATCGACCGTGCGGAAATAGTTATACCCTTTATCGCTGAAGAATATGCCTTTGAAAGGCAGCTTTTCAAGCGGTTTGGTGATCAGCACCTGGCCCCTGGCCGGCTGTATATCCTCGTCAGGCAGAAAAGGCGCCGCAAAGGCGTTGTTGGCAAGGATCAGCTGGGAACACAACACCTCCATCCCATTGGAAGCGAGCAGCGTGTAACCATCCTGGGAGGAATGGAGCGACTGTATATCCAGGCCATACAGGGGAACAATGCCCGCCCTGTGGGCGATATCGCTGATCACCTCGTTGAGCAGGCCCGAGTTGAGCATGCCCTCGTACGGGTTGAATATGCATTCCTCCTCGCACCGCATGCCTGCGGAGGCCGAAGACCTCAGGCTAAACACCGGTCCCACTCCTAATTGCGCGGACAGCAGCTTGTTTATATAGCTGAGCTTGTCCTTTGCCAGCTCGAGATCCCCGCGGTCTGTAAAAATTTCGTGTCCCCCGCATTGTTTATAGTCAATAGCCCCGGCTCCGAACGTGGCGACCAGTTCGCTGATCCCCCTGTAACGTTTTTCAGCCAGGGCGATCACATCGCGTTCGGAAGACCGGTGAAAATCGTCGAGTATTTCGCTGATGCTTCCGAAGCAGGCAAATCCTGCATTCCGCGTGGATGCCCCGTAGGAAACCGGTGAGCGGTCGACCAGGGCGATACGTGCGGAAGGGTATTGCGCCTGTATCCTGATGGCGATCTGCTTGCCGAGGAGACCGGCCCCGAGCACGGCAAAATCAAAAGGCCGGAGCAATACGGAGCGTTCCCACCAGGACAGGTAATGTGTCATGAAAATTTTTAAAATTATTTTTGCAGCAAATTTAATTTTTTTTCTATATTTGCACCCCCGAAAGGGAAGAAAGTTCTTAAAGATAAGCGAGAATAGCTCAGTTGGTAGAGCGCAACCTTGCCAAGGTTGAGGTCGCGAGTTCGAACCTCGTTTCTCGCTCAGAAAAAGCCCAAACCGATGGGCTTTTTTTATTTCCGGGCTGCAAAGGCAAGAGTCTGAGTGGTTTCGGGACAGTTGCCCAGGTGGTGGAATCGGTAGACACGCAGGACTTAAAATCCTGTGGCCGCAAGGCTGTGCGGGTTCAAGTCCCGCCCTGGGTACGGATGAATAAAAAGTGAACCTAAGCGACAGCTTAGGTTTTTTTGTTTTCTGAAGACTGACCCAAGCGCGCTTGAGGGCAGGC
>CALMKH010000295.1 GCA_937867025.1 uncultured Bacteroidota bacterium
GAAAACACTCTGTAGAATGAGTAATGCCGTACCGTTAGGTTCGAAAACCTAACTGGTACAGGTAAAATGGACTTTATTGACTCATCTTAACCCGAACTCTCGTTAAATAATTATACGATTGGGTGGATCAGTGACGTTAATATGAGGACCCTGCAACCTTATGAAAGCATGTTTTCTCATAGTAATGATTTATGCGGTGCCGTCCCTTTTTACAAAATATGTCCTCAGGCATGCGCCAAGGCCTGATGATTCTGTTGGGTATCATATACATGATACAGTTGCCCGGTTTACTGGAAATGACGTTGTAAAACTCCAGATGATGGATAAAATTTCCGAGGCTATTATCAGATTTTCCAACGGATATAAAGAAAAATTTAACATTGATTTAAAGTCTGATATAAGAATAGATTTTGAAATAGATGCCGATTCATCAATTGCCAATGTCAGAATCGGGGACACAGAAATTCCTCAAAATGACATGAAAAGTATATGTGATGAGATTGACATTATACTTAGATCTTATACGTGGACACCAGCAATAAAAAAAGGCAGGCGTGTCAAATCATTATTCAGCATACCCATAACGATTTGCAACAACGAGGACGAATAAAAGCTGTTTCAGGTATAATTCGTGCGATTCGGTAGAATATGCGGAATCTCCTACATTTGCAGTTGACTGTTTATGACCGCAAAAAAAAATACCTACTGGATCGTTATCATTGCTGCCCTTGGCTATTTTGTCGATCTCTACGATCTGATCCTTTACAACGTCGTAAAAGTACCCAGCCTGGCAGCCATAGGAATAACAGGCGAGGCTTACGATCATTATGAGATCACCCTTTTCAACTGGCAGATGTCAGGAATGCTTACGGGAGGACTCCTTTGGGGCATACTGGGGGATAAAAAAGGCCGCATTTCCGTTCTTTTCGGATCCATTATCATGTATTCGCTGGCCAATATTGCAAACGGGATGGTTGTCAACATCAACCAGTATGTCATCTGCCGCTTTATAGCAGGAGTGGGGCTGGCTGGAGAACTAGGTGCGGGCATCACCCTGGTCAGTGAGACCATGCAAAAGGAAAAGCGGGGCATAGGAAGCATGATTATTGTTTCTTTCGGTGCGCTTGGCGCTGTAACTGCAGGCATTGTCGCAAAATATTTCCAGTGGCAGAACGCTTATTTCATTGGCGGAGGCATGGGCCTGGCGCTTCTGGCCTTAAGGGCAGGTGCATTTGAATCCGGCATGTATAAAAATGTTTCAGCCAATAAACAGGTTAAGCGCGGCAATTTCTTCCTGTTGTTCAAGACAAGGGAAAGGGCTTTTTTATATCTTAATTCCATCATTATAGGCATACCTATCTGGTTCATGATCGGCGTGCTGATCAATCTGTCGGCCAAATTTGTTGAAGTGCCCGGATTTACGGCCAAACAAATGGGGCAGGATGGTGTGATATACGGATATCTGGGCTTGTCTGCCGGCGATGTGGTCAGCGGTTTGCTCAGCCAGTGGTTGAAGAGCAGGAAAAAAGTCATCTATATGTACCTCATCGCTTCCTTGGGGCTGATGATCTATTACCTGTTCACCCTGGAGATGAGTTCCCTGCAATTCAGGATCAGTTGTTTCCTCCTGGGACTCAGTACGGGGTATTGGGCACTATTTGTTCAGGTGGCGTCTGAAAACTTTGGCACCAATATCAGGAGCACTGTCACCAATACTGTTCCTAATTTTGTCAGGGGTTGCGTGGTGCCGATAACACTGAGTTTTGCAGCATTGTCGAAAAGTTTCGGCAATCACCAGGCGGCACTGGTGGTGGGCAGCGTCTGCATTGTGATGGCGATCACTTCGCTTACATGTATGAAGGAAACGTTCAGCAAGGACCTGGATTTTCACGAAATCGACTGATGAAAGACAATCAAAAAACGAAACTGGGCCTGGTGCTGGCTACTGATCCACGCTGGGTAAATATTGCAGAAATGAATATCGGCCATATTCTCAGCGATCATGCATGGTGTGAGCAAAAGGCTGCAACAACCTGCATTTCGCTTATTGTCAAATATGCGCATTACGAAGCAATAGTGGAAGAGGTAACGCCTATAGTGGCCGAAGAATGGGGGCATTTCAGGAGGGTGCTGAAGGAGTTGAAAAAAAGGGGATTGAAATTTGAACCGCCGCGCAAGGATGAGTACGTCAACAAGCTGCAGGCCATAGAAAGGAAAGGGCTGGGACCGGCGCAGGCCGCTGTTGAAAAACTGCTCACATCAGCCATGATTGAAGCCAGGAGCTGCGAACGTTTCAGGTTGCTGAGCCTGCATATCCAGGATGATGAGTTAAAGGAGTTTTACCGCGAGTTCATGGAGAGCGAGGCAGGGCATTACCATACATTCATCAAACTGGCCAAAACCATTATGCCTGCAAAATACGTGCAGGACCGCTGGAACGAATACTTGCTGGATGAAGCCGGTATCATGAAACAGATGGAATTAAGGGGCGACAGGATGCACTGATCATGGAGATAGGGTCTGACATATCCGGCATAGCCATACGCACCGTTACGGTCTACCTCTTTATTGTTGTCTTGCTTATATTGTTGGGCAAGCGCGAACTGTCTCAGATCAATATCGCCGACCTGGTCTTTATTATGCTGATCAGCAACTCGGTCCAGAATGCGATGGTGGGAGCTAATATCTCACTGGAAGGCGGATTGGTCGCTGCAGGGGTTTTGTTCCTTGTCAATTTCATTTTTCGCTTATTGAATTATAAATTCAGCCTTTTCCGGCGGCTTGTGGAAGGCGAACCGAAAGTCCTGGTGTATGAAGGAAAAATACAGGACAGCAGTCTGCACAAGGAAAGGATAACATACGACGAACTCATGGCTGCAGTCAGGGAGCATGGGGTGGATAAGATTGAACATGTCGCCCTGGCTATGCTGGAAACCGATGGAACCATCAGCATTATATCAGGCGAAAGAAAAAAGACAACACATAAACGCAAGCGTAAAGCCAGGGGTTTCCTTGGCTCAAAATGATATGAGGCCAGGGAAAGGGTGAAGCGAAATCCTGTGGGGGCGGCAATCTGAAAGCAATCAGTTAAGCTCCTCCAGCTTCAATATCCTGTCCGGCTGAAACTGGCCCTTTTCATTCTTTTTCACGGTGCAGCATTCGTTAATGGGATCGTGTTCAAAAAACAGGATGTAATTATTGGCTACGGCTTCGTCAAGTAATATCTGCTTGTCAGTCATGGCTTCGAGCGGCTTAATATCGTAAGCCATGATATAGTTGACAGGCAGGTGGTACATTGAAGGGATAAGGTCGGCGCAAAACACGATGGTTTGTCCCTTGTAATTCACCTGCGGAAG
>CALMKH010000296.1 GCA_937867025.1 uncultured Bacteroidota bacterium
TTCCTGTACCACTCCGAAGATTCGGAACCGCTTGCTGCACCAGCCGGAATCACCGGGTTCTGGTTCATAAACACGTGGGACGCAACAATGGATAAAGCTTCTTCCAGGTTCCTGTCAGAAGGTGTTTCGAGGTATTCGGGTTTGAAATAGTTTTCGATGAACTTGGTGTCAAAGTTCCCCCTGATAAAATGTTCGTTCTCCATGACCCAGTATCCGAAATGCAGGGTATTGGCTACGCCAGATATCCTGTATTCCCCGATCGCCCTTTTCATCTTTTCAATCGCATTGGCACGGGTGTCCGCCCATACAATGAGTTTGGCGATCATGTTGTCGTAGTGTATCGGTATCTCCATGCCTTCTTCCATGCAATCGTCCACCCTAATACCAGGACCCTGGGGCACCCTGTAGGTGGTAAGCCTGCCTATATCCGGCAGGAAATTATTCGTGGGATCTTCGGCACAGACCCGCAGTTCCATCGCATGACCGCTGATTGTCAAATCTTCCTGCTTAAAACTCAGCGTATGGCCTTCCGCAACCCTGATCTGTTCCTTGACAAGATCGAGGCCGGTGATAAGTTCCGTCACCGGATGCTCCACCTGGAGCCGGGTATTCATTTCAAGGAAATAAAAGTTCAGTTTTTCATCGAGAAGGAATTCTACAGTTCCCGCACCGCTGTATTTCGCAGCCCTGGCCACATTCACGGCCGCTTCGCCCATTTTTTTCCTCAATTCAGGCGTCAGGACTGCGCTGGGAGCTTCTTCCACCAGCTTCTGATGCCTCCGCTGTATGCTGCAATCCCTTTCAAAAAGGTAACACACGTTGCCATGATTGTCAGCCATCAGCTGAATTTCTATATGCCTCGGCGCCGCAACGTACTTCTCGATAAAAACCGCATCGTCACCGAACGAACTTAAAGCCTCGCTCTGCGCCATGTGCATCTGGGTTTCAAATTCGTCAACATGGTTGACTATCCTCATGCCTTTTCCGCCTCCGCCGGCGCTGGCTTTTATCAATACGGGAAACCCTATTTCCAGTGCCACCCTTTTTGCCGCCTCTATATCCGTAATGGCATCCTTAAGGCCCGGCACCAGGGGCACGCCGAATTTTTCAACCGCCTGCTTGCTGGCGATCTTGCTTCCCATCAGGTCCATGCTTTCAGCGCTCGGACCGATGAATATGATATCTGCGGCTGCAAGTTTCTGCGCGAACTCCGAACGTTCGCTGAGAAATCCGTACCCGGGATGAACCGCATCCACGTCATGCGCCTTGCAAATGTCGATGATCTTGTCGGCCAGCAGGTAACTTTCGCGGGATGGCGGCGGACCCAGGTGATAGGCTTCATCCGCATAACGCACGTGCAGCGCGTTCCTGTCCGCATCGCTGTATACCGCCACGGTGCGGATACCCATTTCGCGGCATGTGCGCATCACCCTGATGGCGATCTCGCCACGATTGGCAACCAGAATTTTACCGATCTTTTTCATCATCGCAAACCTACATATTTTTTTCCAAAGAATGAACCTGCCCGGTATCAGTCTTCCTCAAGGGCCTTCTCAAGCAGCACAAGGTATTCCTTCTGCGGAATTTCACGGGCTCCAAACTGCTTGAGGTGATCGGTGATAAACTGGCAGTCAAGCACCATGAACTCATTTTCCTTCATCCATTCCATCAGGCATACAATCGCTATTTTACTGGCATTGGTGGCTTTGTGGAACATGCTTTCGCCGAAAAATATCCGGCCCATGGCAATGCCGTATAAACCTCCTATCATATCGCCGTTCCGCCATATTTCAAAACTATAGCCGTAACCCATTTTATACAACCCTTTGTACACGTCTATGATCTCCTCGGATATCCAGGTTTCATCGCGTTCCGCACAATTCCTGACTGTGCGTTCGAAATCATTGTTGATCTTCAGCTCGAATTCCTTTTTCCTGTATTCCCTTGCCAGGTTCTTAGGTATGTAGAATTCTTCGGGGAGAATGATGCCGCGCATCTCAGGTTCATACCAGTAAATGGCATTGTCCTCGTCCGGGTCGGCCATCGGGAAAATCCCTCTCGTGTATCCGTGCAAGACCTGGTGTGCGGTAAGCATAAGTCTTAATCTATCAGCTCAACATGACTGAGCGCCTTGAATTTGGCCACACGTTCAATCAAGGCTTTCGGATCGATGTCCAGGATATTTTCCGTGCCGAATTTTTCAACACAGAAACTGGCCAGTGCGCTTCCGTAATAAATGGCGCGCTTCATATTGTCAAAACTTATATCGCCTGTCTTCGCCAGGTAACCGATGAAACCTCCGGCAAACGTATCGCCGGCGCCTGTGGGATCAAACACTTCTTCGAGCAGCATGGCCGGGCAATAAAACACTTCATCGTTGTAAAACAGTATGGCCCCGTGCTCACCCTTCTTGATGATCAGGTATTTCGGGCCCATGGCCCTTATTTTTCTTGCCGCTTTTACAAGGCTGTATTCGCCCGACAATTGCCTGGCCTCTTCGTCATTGATGGTCAGCACATCCACCATTTTCAGTGTGTTTTTCAGGTCGTCGAGGGCAATATCCATCCAGAAATTCATGGTGTCCATGACAATCAGCTTGGGCCTTTTTGCCAATCTGCCGATGACAGTGCTCTGCACAGAAGGCGCCAGGTTGCCCAGCATCAGGAAATCCGGCTGATCCAGGTTTGAAGGCACTACAGGATCAAAAGTTCCCAGGACATTGAGTTCCGTAACAAGCGTTTCCCTGCTGTTCATGTCGTTAAAATAACGACCGCTCCAGAAAAAGGATTTTTCTCCTTGTTTTACCTGGAGGCCTCCGATATCGACGCCTTTCTGTTCGAGTATGCCGATATATTCCTGCGGAAAATCCTCGCCCACAACCGCCACAAGGCCTATATCCCTTGTAAAATAAGAAGCCGACAGGCAGATATAGGTTGCCGCACCGCCAATAATCTTGTCCGTTTTTCCGAAGGGCGTTTCAATGGCATCAAATGCCACACTGCCGATAACTAATAAGCTCATGTAATTTTTTTGCAAAAATGGGCTTATTTTGTTGGATAAAAAAATGGAAATAATTGGGGTGGATGTCCTTACCCCTACTTAAAATTGACGGTCAGTGTCTTGGTGGCCTGTCCCACTGCTGCGCCAAACGCGCCCGGAATATTTCCGACAAGCGTGGTAGGCTGCGAAAACGGGTCGTTCTGGTAAAACAGGTGTTCGTTCACAGATGTATAATATTCATACCCTGCCTTGCTGTAGGAAGTTACGTAGATCACCAGTTTTTTTGTCTTTTCGTTCGGATCATCGAACAGGTCGGCGCCACCGATCCGGAATGGAGGCGACTGGCCCCTGAAGAACACATCGGTAAAAAGGAGGTTCTTTTTGGAAAACTTGGTCTTTGCATTTTCCGTCAGGATAAAATCCATGGTTTCAAGCGTCACCCATTCTTCAGACAATACCGTGTCAATACCCTTGTATATGTCAAAATAGCGCTTCATCCTCAAACCGTAATAGTTTTCTTTTGCTGAATCGTCCGTTATCTCCAGGCGGGCCTGGAATACATTACTCTTCCCCTGGAAAAATTTCAACGTGATCGTATCCAGCAATTTGCATGTTGCAGCCCTGGGGATGGTCTCGCGGCACCAGAAAGCCCCCTTGATCGTATTGATCCTGAACAGGTATTGGGAATCAGACCTTGGCTTAAGGCCCGGCGACCTGTAAATGCCACTTATGGAATGACTCAACTGTTCAATGAATACGGTATCTTTATTGAATATTTCGACGGTAGCGTTAGTCACATAAGGAATAGGGCCATTATCAATGATATTCTGGGATTGCGCCAGGTTGAAGCTGAAAAGACTGTCGGGATCAAGGTCGGCATTCACCACAAGAACAGGAGGTTTGTCAGCAATATCTATCTGTATTTCCTTTTTGCAGGCTAAACCGAGCAGCAGGACGATATAAACAGCCAGTTTTTTCAAAAGATGATCTTATAATTAATGCTTGGCAATACGGGAAAAAGACTGATTGCTTCGAAGATGCGTTCACCGTCCTTGTTATATGCGGGGTTAATGTAAAAGGGGTTCAGGCGGTTGTAGACATTATATGCGCCGATGCTGATAATCCTGCTGTATTTGGGTCTGAACTTCTTGAAATTGAAGTTGAAATCCATACGGTGGTAGTTGGGGAATTTATAGTTATTCCGTTCGCCGTACACATAGATGACGTTATCCGGCTGGAGGCCTGAGTTGATATAATACACCTGGTCGGGCAGCGTAAAATTGGCTCCGGTGGCAAACACCCAGCTGAGCGATCCGTCTATCCTCGGAGTGAATTCACGGCTTACAAGCATAGCTATATTATGCCTGCGGTCGTATTTGTATGGAAATACCCTGCCCCCGTTTATCTGGCTGAACTGCCTGTAATTCCAGCTCAGTGTATAACTTATCCAGCCCCTGGTCCTGCCGTTCCTTTTTTCGGCAAGCGCTTCAGCCCCGTATGCCCAGCCTCGGCCTATCGCCACCTTATCTTCCCAGTCGTTATCCGTTCCTATATAGTTGGCCTGCTCCTTGTACTCTATGATATTATTCATGTTCTTGTTGAACCCTTCCAGGTTGAACTGGTAATCTCCCATGGTGTAGCTGAGCCCCGCGCTTACCATGTTCGATATTTCGGGAGAAACTCTCCTGGTGGAAGGCAGCCACAGGTCGATTGGCATGCCCACGGTGGCATTGGTCAGCAGGTGAAGGAACTGCATGGTCCGCTGGTATGCCGCGTGCAGAATGATGTTCTTCACAGGTTTGTAGTTGAGTGAGAACCTCGGTTGCGGAAGGCTATAAGCTACATCGCTGAGGTTGAACCGGGCGAAATGCAGTCCTGTATGCAGGTGGAATTTTCGTTTCAGTTTCCATAGCAGGTCGATATATCCATTGGTTTCCATAGCCCTGATCCGTTCGGAATTCGATACCTGGTCCTGGGCGATATTGTTGGAAGAGGAATTGATCTCTCTGTCGAAGTCATGCAGGACAAAACCGGCGCCGGCTTTTACACTCAGCCAGTCGAGCGCTTTATATTCCAGGTTATAGCTGAAAATGCTGTTATTGATCTTTGAAATGAATTTATACCTGTAGGTGTTTTCAATTTTCAGACTATCGGAACTTTCCGTATATTCATAATCCGACTCATTTCCAAAATTGTAGGATGAATAGGAAATATTCAGCCAGGCCGACATTTTAGGACCCCATATGTGATGATCCCGGGCCGAATAGAGCCTGTTTCCCCAGAACACGCTTTGCCGGTCTTTTTCCTTTATTGCCTTGCCCGGATCCTTAGTGGAAAACGAATTCTTTATGAAGGAATTGTCCAGGCCCGTGTAGAATGAGAACGATATATTGTGTTTGTCGTTAAACGTATGGTTGATCTTGCCGTTCGCATCATAGAAAAAGTACCCCGAACGCAAGGGTGAAAACCGGTTGTTAAAATAATCCAGGTTGGCTATGGAGCCGAGCACATCAAAATACGAACGCCTGCCCGCCAGGATGAAAGTGGTCTTCTTCTTTTTGCCCAGCGGGCCATCCAGGGTCAGTTTTGAAGATAAAAGTCCTATGGAAGCCTGCACTTTCAGTTTTTTGTTATTCCCGTCGAGCGTCCTGATATCGATAACGCTGCTGAGCCTGCCGGAATACCGTGCACTGACACCGCCCTTGATGAGTTTGACATCCTTGACCACATCCGAATTGAAAACACTGAAAAAACCATAAATATGGGATGGGTTATATACAGGCACATCGTCCAGGAGAATAAGATTCTGATCGGGTCCTCCGCCCCGGATGTTCAGACCAATGGTGCCGTCATTCCCCGAACTTACGCCCGGCAGGAGCTGCAGGCTTTTCAACACATCGCTTTCGCCGAACAGGAATGGCAGTTGCCTGAACGTGCGGCCATTG
This sequence comes from uncultured Bacteroidota bacterium, assembly GCA_937867025.1. Taxonomy (GTDB): domain Bacteria; phylum Bacteroidota; class Bacteroidia; order NS11-12g; family UBA955; genus JABMMZ01. The sequence goes on from CALMKH010000296.1 coordinate 5,946, forward strand.
AGGTGAAATTCGTCAGGTTTATAATTATTCTGGTTATCGGGCTTGGATGTCACCCGGAATATCGGGAATTCATTGTCATTTTTTAAGGCCACATTCTTCCTTGTGTTCGACTCCAGCAGTAAGGGCAGGGCATTCGTCTTATATCCCACCAGCGAATACACCAGCAAAATGCTGTCGGAAGGCAGGGTCAGCGAATAGAATCCGTCCTGATTGGTAAATGTTCCCGAGAGGGTGTAATAATTGTAAACAGCCACGCCAATAAGTTTTTCGCCGCTGAGATCGTCCGTCACATATCCTGAAACGGTGTATTTGCTTATCTTCTTTTCCAGCTTGCTGATGATGATATTATTGCCGTAAAGTACCGAAAAACTGAGCTTATGCGGCTGGAGCAGCGTTACAAGAACAACGCTCAGCTCTTCATTGGTGGCACTGAGACTGAATTTCCCTTCGGGAATGATCTTTATGTTATAGCTGAAGTTGACTCCGGTTTTTTCTTCAATCTGCCTTAATATTTCAGGGATAGTCTGTCTTCTGACCTTTACGCTGATTTTTTTGCTGAGAACATCTGTCTGGGCCTGACACAAAAAGGACATAAAACCCATAAGGAACACCAACAAAAAAGCCCTCTTGTTCATTTAAGAGGGCTAAATTAGTCTATTTTTTTCGATTTTTATTCTATTGTGACCGTGCTTCCGGTGACTTTCGCCAACAATTCAGCTACCTGTTTGGCACTCAGCCTATTATCACACACAAGATTGTATTTTTCGGAGGCGAGCTTCTGATCATATATAAATTTAACCTTGTAGGTGAATTCAAGTTCCTTAACGATGTCGGCCAGGGGCTGACTGTTAAACACCAGTTTATTATCAAGCCATGAACACTGCGTCGGGGCCTCCACAGTAGATACTTCAAAGTTTTTGCCTTTTTGCTGCAGGCACTGTCCGGGGGTCATATTCACCCTGGCATTGCCAGAACTGAACTCCACTTTTCCTGCTTTCAGGAATACTGTAAACGGCAGCTCCTGCCTGTTCCGGATATTGAATTCGGTTCCTGTCACCCTTACCTTGCCTTTTGAAGTTTCCACACTGAAAGGCAGTTTATTATGAACCACATTAAAGAACGCCTCTCCCTGTTTCAATGCTACCACACGGTCTTCATCATTCATGGTTTTCACTTCGAGCTCGGTGTATGTATTGAGGTTGATCAGGGTGCCGTCAGGCAGTTTCACAAGCTGTTTCTGATCGCCGGTTTTGTATATTTGGGTGAAGTTGGCTGTGCTGTCTTTGCTGAACTGGAATATGCCAATGCCGATGGTAAGTACGATAACGGCTGCGGCAGCCCATCTGAACATTGCGAACTGCCTGTTGCGTGAAGGTGATTTTACAACCTTCATTGGAGTTTCAATGCGCGACCTGAGCACCTGCCATTGGGCATCCGTCCCTGAAGAAGGATATCCGTAGCTTTCCGCTGAGGAGAAAATAGCCTGAAGCTCCTGTTCCTCCTTTGCCGTGAAAGCCTGACCCGCATTGAGATCACGAACCAGAAAATCCGGCACCTGATATGTTCGCTTGTCTGTCATTATTTTGTAACCCTTACAGATTGAGGAATGTTCTGTTGAACAAAACCGAGGAACAACTGGTTGGCGGGATTGCTTTTCAGCCAGTTTTTAAGGAATAATTCCTCTTCTGCGCTGCACATCCCTGCCAGGTACTTTGTGAATAAATTGGCCTGCAACTGTTCTTTCATACCCATAAAAACAATTAAAAAGGCCCTTACCCCCAAAAGAAAAATGCATTTTCCCTAAAAAAACACTAAACTCCTGTATTACAGAGAAATAAATTTAATTCCCCTCTTGTTGTAAAGCTGGTATTATTTTTTTGATTTCAACCAAGTGAATAAAAATATCTGCGAGGGTTTTAATAAGGAAAAGAACCAATACAAAACCAAGACCCGGAATGCGGTTATCAACGGATTCATAGGGTTTCAAATACTGATACGCAAATGTGCCCACCACTACGACCACATGGATGACCACTGTCCGGGCGTCGAAGAATAATTTATGAGAACTTGATGAGGTCTGCCTGAAAGCGTCGCTGATTATAAAATTGCTGATAAACCCGGTAAGCTGCGAGAGGAAAAATGCCAGCACTGCCAGGTTGAAGCCGGCATTGGCAAAAGCCAGTATCATGAGATTGTCCATTGTCTGTTCAGGCGTGTATTTCCCCTGTCCCATCGCAACAAAAAGCAGGATAAAAATCCAGTAAAACATCAGTATGCCAACCCGCAGCAGCATGATTTTGAACGCACTGTAAACTCTCCGGCCTGCAGATGGAACACTTCCGTCCTTTTCGGCGCCCCTGGCCATGGCGATCTTCATGAATACAAACAGTGAAATGACCAGCGCTTCCACCCAATACAGGTAAACAATGGCAAACATGCTCCAGTCGAGGTACCAGTAACCCACCAGGGGTATGGCATTCAGCACTATCTGCTGATAAACGGATGCCTTATTCATCTGCACGCAGCAAATGTATGCATTTTTGATTTTGAAAAAACATACTGCAAATGCAGGATTTTTACATCCCCGACAAAACATGGAATGCGTTGACGCCTTCATTAAAGATCAGGTCAAGCACACTCATACCCGGGAAAAAGCCGGTTTTATCTGCAAAAACCTGGTAATAAGGCTTTTCATCCGTGATCAGCGGGGGATCCGGAATATACGCCTCTGCATGCAGTATCTCCAGCTTCACATCCATGCGCAGGCATTTTAATGTCTCCTCAAGCAACATGTGGTTAAGATCCCACAGATACCTGTGCTTATGCCTGATGATGGCCTCAAAACGGTAGTCGTAATACTCGAAGAACGGAGCCTTGCCGTAAGAGGTCTGCAGGGCATGGATAAGCTCGTTCTGCCAGTGGCTCTGATAACTTATCTCCACCTGGCGGTATGGTAAGCCCCGGCTGCTTTTAACAAGGGGGACGCTGAAAACCCTGGGTCCTTCCACCGTCATAAAACTGCACCTCTGACGCAGGGTCTGTTTGGGGAAGCGGGCATCATTTATCAGTGTAACCACGGGTTGGCCCATAACAGCCTTGTACCAGGACATGGGCGCTGCCAGGTACAGCGGCATGGACGGATGGTTCAAGCTTTCCATAACTTCACCTCCAATGTATCGCTGCATTCGGCAAGAAGCATGGCTAATGTTTTTCCGAAGACCGGGTGTTTCAGATTCCCGGCAATTTCGCAGGCAGGGACCAGTGCGAACCGCCTGTTCTGAATCTCGGGGTGAGGCACGTGCAAGCCAGGTCTGCGGATAATTTCATTCCCGTAAAACAATATGTCAATGTCTAAAGTCCTCGGCCCGTATTTAACATCCCTTTTTCTTCCGAACCGTTTCTCCAGGTCAAGTAAAACCGATAGGAGATAAAACGGAGGGAGAACCGTCCGGATGGCAATGGCCATATTCAGGTAGTCAGGCTGCGGGACGGGCCCCCAGGCTTTGGTGGTGTATATGCGCGACCTCGCATAAATTGGGCCACCCTGTTTGGTCAAATACATCTGGCACCTGCTGAAATGTTCATACACATTTCCCTGGTTCCCCCCCAGCAACAAAATCACCTTTTGCGATCTCAAACTAATTTCCTAATATTGAATAGTATTTTGAGCAGCGAAATTAAAACAATATTCTACATTATCGCAGGTGCGTTTTACTTATTTTATAAGTTTTATCAGAAAGAAAAACGCAAACAGGAAGCGCGGAGTGCCGGGAAAAAGCCGGTTTTAACCCGCACGTCGGAAGACATATTCAGGGAACTGCAGAAATCTTTAAAACTGCCCCAGGAGAAGGTCGAGCCGACTTATAAGACCACGCCAAAAGCCAGGCACCAGTCGTCGATGATGTTGGAAAGGGCATACCAGAAACCGGGCAATCTGCTGGCAGACAGAAACAAATTAAAAAAGCACGAAGAGGAATCCATTACCGTCAATGAAGAACCCACCTTAGGGGAAAGACTGGATTTTGACGCCAGAAAAGCGGTGATCTATTCGGAATTGCTTAAAAGACCTCAATATTAGTCTCATCCTTGGGGTCAAGCTTCACCTGGTTGAACACCAGGAATTTCTGTCCTATGAAATTGACAATGGCACTGACAGCTGTTGCACCGAACACAGCGAGGAACTTGTGTCCCTTAATGGCAAAAATATTAAAGTTCTGCGTATCCGAATGCACATTCAGGTTGAGATTAAATTCAGGGATCACTACCAGGCCATACTTGTTTATAAGTATGTTAAAGATAAATGAGATGGCATATACGAGACCAAACATTGCCACCATGCCCTTATTGCTTTTTTCGGTATGCCTCCAGGTCCAGCGTTTGTTGAGGATATACGTGTATACCGACCCGATGAGGAAGCCGAAAGCTTTGGACAGGTCCGTGTTGACATTCAGGAAGTCGGAAAGCGTGTAATAGACGATGAGGTCCACCATAACGGCGGAAACGCCGATGATGATAAACTTTGTAATTTGTTTAATAACTACTCTCACGGGTTGGCAAAGGTAAGTAAACCATTTTTAAATTTTGAAGGGACTCCGAACGGAATTGTCATGTTTTGCAGATGATGTCCCGCATTTACGTCAAAAATGATGGGATACCCGTA
>CALMKH010000297.1 GCA_937867025.1 uncultured Bacteroidota bacterium
AAATACACCGGCCTGTTGCTGAAGCACTGGTCCCCGTCTATGAATAACATATTGGCAACAGGTCCCAGCACTTTAAAGTAAGTCCTCAGTACTGTCGTGCACCTTCCGCGAATGATTTCCGCCCTGATTTCATGGTTCCCCGGGCTCTTTTTCATGCTGAAATATTCAAGCGTGTCTGTTTTAAACGGATCATAGCCATTGTCAACATACCAGTGAATGGTATCGCGCGATACGGCATGCATGCTCACCTCTGCCAGCATGTCTGCGGCGAAGCACGCCACCGTATCCGACAGTTCAAGTTTCGAAGGAAGCGGATCCACCACCAGTTTGAGGGGCAATGTAAATGTATCGATACATATGGTATTATGCCAGGCCACCAGCGATATGAAGGAGTTCTTGCTGCCCGTGAGGTTGATGCATTTAAACCCGCTGTATGCTCTCGTCGTATCGATCGCGGCGGTGTCGATATGCCATTCATAATTCCCGAGTTTTGTGGTATCCCCGTAAGACAGGTTAAGGACACACACTTCGGAGCTGTTGCAATCATAGAACTTCTTCCTGAACTTGAAGAAGGCGGATATGTCGTCAATGATGTTCAGGGAAGTGGCAACGCTGTTCTTGCATCCGAAAGTGTCAGTCACCTCCATCCGCAGGTCATACAGGTCGGGAAGCGCGTATACATGACAGATACCTTGTCCGTACAGCGGTGAGGTGCTTGCGGAAAATTGCCCGTCGCCCCACACAAACAGCCTTCCGGTGATAGTCTGCCCGCCCGTCGCAGGCCTGCTTGTGTCGATGTAACAGATCTTGTTCCTGTGCAGGCACGAATCGCTTTTAACATCCATATAAAAACCTGCCTTCGGCAATCCGAAAACCTCTATGGTGGCGCTGTCTGTGGCGGTCGTATTGTTGGACAGCAAAGCCTGTATGACGATGGTATATGTCCCTTTGCCGGCGTATGTATGGACCGGGGCAAGGTTCGTGGAAGTGAATCCATCGCCAAAACTCCAGGATGCGGAACTCAGTGTTAGACCGGAAGGAGGGGTGTAGCTCAACGAGGTAAGATTGCCGAGACATTCCCTTGCCGGGACCTGTATGGTGCCCTGGGCCCTGATAATTACCGGTAAAGCAAGGAACACTGTCACCAGGAACATCTTGCTTTTTATTTTGACCATGTGGTCCAAAAGTAAATAAAGCGGTGCAATAAACAAGGAAATGTATGTCATATTTTGCATCATTCCTCATTTTGACACAAGTATCCGCCTAACGCTGCATAAAATGTAGTGTCCTGAGGGCATCATTCCACATTGATCCATATCTGACCAAACGCATATTTTTTAAGGAAAATAAGCTTACTTTTGCAAACCATTTTGAGCGTTTACCAGGCAAATATTAATTCAATAGTATCCACCTTATATCAGAAAGGCTTAAGACATGCGGTCATCAGTCCCGGAAGCAGAAATGCCCCGCTTATCATGGCGTTTGCCCGTTCAGGCAATATAACCTGTTATTCAGTGCCGGATGAACGTGCGGCGGGATTCATCGCCCTGGGCATGTGCAAACAACTGCAGGAACCTGTGGCGGTCATCTGCACGAGCGGAACGGCTGTGCTGAACCTGTATCCGGCCATAGCGGAGGCGTTTTACATGCAGGTTCCTTTGCTGGTTATAACAGCCGACAGGCCTTCGGAAATGATAGGCAGGTGGGACGGGCAGACCATACGGCAATTCGAAGTTTTCCGCCCGCATGTGCTGGGTTCGTTCCAGACCACCGAAGAGCTTCAGCGGGATGCAACTGCAGAGATCATCCCTTCCGTGGTAGACTTTTACGATACGGCCAACAGTGCCGTGAAAGGTCCTGCGCATCTTAATGTGCCCCTGACGGAGCCGCTGTACGAGGCAGTGCATCTTGAATTTGAATACCCGCCCGTTCCATTGGAGATGCTGGAAAAGAATGTAAAACCGCAGGAAGAACCCGATACCGGTTTATGGAAGTTTCCGGATGCCGCAAAGGTGATGATCCTGCTGGGAGCGGACTATACCCCCGATCACGATGACAACCTGGCTTCCATCAGTGACAGCAGGTCGGCTGTCGTTCTGGCGGATATTATTTCGAATGCCCACAGGTACCAGAATATCCCAAACTGGGAGGCCATACTGCTGAATGCGGGCGAGGATCAGAAAAAAACGCTTGTTCCTGATCTGCTGATCACTTCAGGCAAGATGGTGTTAAACAAAACCATCAAGCAACTTTTCCGGACCAATCCCCCAAAGCACCATTGGCATATTGCCGGGGACGGCTTCTGTGCCGACACATTTTTTACAGGCCCTGCAATTTTGAACGTGTCACCCGGCCTATTCTTCAAACAATTTCAGCAACATTTGCTTCAAAACAATACCGCTTATTTTGACCGTTTCAGGGAACTTTCCGTGAGGCAGTCCGAACAAGCAGCCGGGATACTGGAACAGGGTTTCAATGAATTCAGGGCGGTCAGGCGTATGCTGCGCGCTTTCCCGGAAAAGGCGGTCATACATCTCGCCAACAGCATGCCTGTCAGGTATGCGGCATATCTCGCCGATGAGATCAGGCCCGGCTGGAAAATGTTTTCCAACAGGGGTGTCAGCGGGATCGACGGATGCACAAGTACCGCTGTCGGCATGGCCATGCTCAACCAGGAGCTGAATATCCTGCTGACCGGTGATATCGCTTTCTTCTATGACATTAATGCCTTGTGGCAGCGGCAATTGCCGGCCAACCTCCGCATTGTGATCCTCAATAATTTCGGCGGAGGCATTTTCAGGAATATTGACGGTCCGTCAGGAATGCCCGAACTCGACCCTTACATGACCACCTCCCACACGCTGAGCGCCGCGCATCTCGCCAGCCATTTCAGAACAAGATATTTTTCCGCAGCCAGCGAAGCCGAACTGGAGGAATGCCTTGAACCGTTCCTTAACGGCCCGGGCATCGCCATACTGGAGGTAAAAACTGACCAGGAAATCAATTCACATATATTTAAACAATACAAATCAATCCTATTATGAACAACAGAGAATGGCAAACCATTAAAACATTCGATGAGATCTTATTCGAGTATTTTGAAGGAATTGCGAAGATCACCATTAACCGTCCCAGGTACAGGAATGCATTTACGCCCAAGACCAACAGGGAAATGATAGAAGCCCTGGATTATGCGCGCGAACACCAGGATATCGGCTGCGTCGTGCTGACAGGCGCAGGACCTGAAGCGTTCTGCAGCGGGGGCGACCAGCATATCAAGACCATCGGCGGATATAAGGATGTGGATGGAGTGCCAAGGCTGAACGTGCTTGAGGTCCAGAAAAAAATACGTTCACTCCCCAAGCCCGTAGTGGCCATGGTAAACGGATATGCTATCGGCGGCGGGCATGTTTTACATGTTGTTTGCGACCTTAGTATAGCGAGCGAGAACGCCATATTCGGACAGACGGGTTCAAAAGTCGGGAGTTTCGACGGCGGCTTCGGAAGCAGTTACCTGGCCCGCATCGTAGGACAGAAAAAAGCCCGTGAGATATGGTTTCTTTGCCGCCAGTATTCCGCCCGGGAAGCTCTTGAAATGGGACTGGTGAACAAAGTCGTGCCGCAGGATCAGCTGGAGGATGAAGTGGTTCAGTGGTGCAAGGAAATGATGGACATGAGCCCGATAGCACTGCGCATGATCAAATACGGCCTCAATGCGGAACTGGACGGACAGGCCGGCTTGCAGGAATTTGCCGGAAGCGCCACCCTTCTGTATTATTTTACGGATGAAGCCCAGGAAGGAAAGAACGCTTTCCTGGAAAAACGCAAGCCGGATTTCAAGAAATTCCCGAAATTCCCCTGAGAAGCGGATTAACGGTTTTTTATCGTCGGTAAAAGATGTGCCCGGTTCGCCCAACGGCGCCCGGTTCAGGATTTTTGCGCGCTGTTTTAACGCGGAGTTCCCCTTTGAGCCCCGGAGCCACTTTCATGGAGGAAATAATCGTAAACGGGCAATCAATTATGTAATTTAAATTATTTTCGCCTTTCCCGGGATGTCTGGGTTAGGCGGGTATTGTTAACTGTGCGTCATAAAACCATAAAATCTTGCTACTTATCATTATTTCCCCTAGGTTTGTTAAAAAAATAAAACAAACAAAATACAACAACTATGGATATCGAAGGATTTGTAAGGGAATTAAACAACCGGATGAACAGTTTTATTGAATGGGAGCACACCAAGGCACCAAACGATGCTGCTATGAGGGCGTCCACCCTTGGAAGGTTCCGCCAGGAGCTCAAGACAACCATTAACAAACTGATGGATGAGAGACGAATTAGCTTTAATCATGATGTGGAAGTGGGAAATTTCATGACTCAACTGAACACTCCCATTGAAAACCTGATGAACAAGTACATCAACGGTTAAGGTCTTTTCTCGAGCTCTTTCCTCAATTCATCGCTTGTTTTCGTGCTGCCGTCATGGCTCCAGCCGGGAGCTTTGATGAGGTAGTTGAATTTTTGCCTCAAAGGACCTGGTTTCTTAAGGTCCCTCATGATCTTTTTCCATTCGTGAAAAATCACCCCGAACGGGTGGAATGTCTCAAGGCTGCTTGTGAGACCGTATTTCGGCGATTCATGTTCTTCCTGGAAAGTTCCGAACAGGCGGTCCCAGATGATCAGCACCTGCCCCATGTTCTTGTCGAGATACGCTACGTTGCTGGCATGATGCACCCGGTGATGGGAGGGGGTTACAAAGACAAATTCATACCAGCGGGGAAGTTTGCCTATGACTTCGGTATGAAGGAAAAACTGATAAAACTGGTTGACGGCATACATGAACATGATGGTCAGGCCGTCAAAGCCCAGGAAAGCGACCGGGATATAAAATATGAACCTGTAAAGGGGTTGCAGGACGGATGAACGCAAAGCTACAGTGAAGTTATATTTTTCGCTGCTGTGATGGTTGCTGTGCACCGCCCATAACAGCCTGCTGTAATGTTCCGACCTGTGCAGCCAGTAAAAACAGAAATCCTGGCCTAAAAAGACCAGTATCCATGCAAGCACCGGAAAATGGATAAGCAGGTGAGGGGTCGTAACGGCGTGTTCGTTACACCAGTCCAATACGCCTAATGTCAGGTACTTGATGGAAAAATCAAGCACGCCGCCTGCCACGCCCAGCCATATGCTGATAAGGCTGTCCTTAAGATGGTAATTGTCGAGATTTCGCCGCCGGCCGACATAAATCTCAGTAACAATAAAAACAATGTAAATGGGCAGTGAAATGACCAGTAACCATTCTTCCCTTGACATAAGTTCCTGCAAAGTTATTGAAAAGCTGCGAAACTTTAATCAAACCATAATGATTTCGGCAGAATGGCAAAAGGAGTGCTTAACCGTTTGCCGTTTATGCTGAGTGCCAACCCGATTATGTATGGCAGGTTTCCTGAACTGTCAGCCATGGGGAAGGAGATGCAAGCCCGGCAGTTTGCCCTGTCATACGGACCGCTAACGGTGTAAGATGCGCTGCCGGACCTGGTTGCCGACCGGCTCTCCCAGTTTATGGTTCTCCCGAAGCTTCGTGCCATTCAGCGCTGTCTGTCCGCCTTTGGGCGCGGTCTGTTTAACGTTCGGTCCTTGCTGTATGGTGTTCGACCTAACCTGTGCAGCGATGGGACCTGCCTGTGCAGCGATCTGCCGAACCTGTACGTCGTTTGGTACAACCTGTAAGTCGTCCGACACAACCTGTACGCCGATGCGCCATACCTGTACAAGGATATCCCGAAGCTGTGCAACGGGCGGACGAGTCTGTACACCGACGGGAACTAGCTGTACGCCTCCGGGAACAAGCTGTGCAACGATGCGCCGTGTCTGTGCAGGGAAATCCCGAAGCTGTGCGCCGAACCGCAGAAGCTGTACGACGATGCGCCGAATCTGTACGACATCCGGAACAGGATGTACGCCGCGATGCCGGCCCTGTATGAGGAGCTGCATGGTCTGGAAACGATCCTGATCCGATGGGTTTTAAAAGGGAAAGATACCTGCCGTATGTTTTGCTCCATGTCAATGGGCTAATGTTCATCCGCCGCTGAGGGCAGGTGCTTTATAAACACAACAAGCATGCCGGAGCATGCTTGTTGTGTAGTCATAGTTGATCTTAAAGAAGTGTTTTGCCGGCTGTCAGTCCTGCTTTATTATGCTGTGGCGATACACGATTCCCAGATCCTTTTTAAGGACGCTGATAAAATAGATTCCGTTATTCCATCCTTCCATGGAAATAAAGTGTGACTCTTTGCCGTTCAAATCACCCGAATACACTATTCTTCCCTGGTAATCGCTTATTTCAACCGACAATGCACTGCGGTCCTGATCGATAGTCTTTAAAGTAAATCCGGAACTGGTGGGGTTGGGGAATATGGAAATTCCATCATGTGCATCCGCGCAGCAGTTAAGACCGCTTGTCTTATCCTTATCGTCTTCACCGCCACCTGGAGGGGGAGGAACTCCATCTTCATCAGGGTAATTGAGCTGAAGGCTGTGATCAACGCCAAATACCAGTTTCATAATAGCCTGGGCTGCTGCCTGGCCATCCCCGCCATCCGTATTGGCGTAATCTTCCATGGTCTCCGCTTCATCCGCATCGTCTAATAACGAGTACATGCCATTATCACGCTGTTCGATATCGACAGCGAATTGCAGGAAGTCTTGCCAATCTGCACGATTGGACGACAATGAGCTTATTTTATCTTCAGCCATCGTGTAATCGCCTTTCTTCATATAGGCAAAGATGAGCATGATATCGGCATCGTCCATTTCGCCTTCATTGCGCGCCAGTATGGCTATGGCGCTGTCGATATCACCTGGTACCGTGTCTGAAAGGTAGATGCCCAGCTTGGTAGAGACTGTGGCACCTATCTCGAAGTGATTCTGGCCCTCCTGGTTATCTGCCTTCATATCGCTCAGGTAGCTATTCAGATTGCCCAGGCGATCCTCACGGCTTGTCCAGGTGCCTCCGGTTGAGGAAGGGTTGGGTGTACAATCGTTCTGATAGTTCAAAGGCATGTTGCTCTGCGGCAGCACCCATACCTGGGAACTTGCCTGGGGTGTCGGATTGGTGGACGCCGGGGAAGAATTGCATGCATGCAGGATGATTTGCTGGTTGCTGGAATGCACCCACCATTTGTTTAAAAAGGAAGAATTGATATACGGGGCGCCATACAGATTGCGGACAAGATTGCCTGGTTGAGGCGTCACATTGGCTGGGCTTTGCTGTGCGAATACCGTTGGCGGATTATTTGAATTCGATGTGGTCATGACAATATCGTACTGGTTGTAATCAGCGGTAAAGTCATTGCAGTTCATTTTTAATCCGTTGCTGGAATTGCCATTGTTGTGCTGCACGTTGATGCCATAGCCCCAGTCAAAAATATTGTTGGCGTAAATCTCGTGGAAACCTGTCTGGCTCTCATTTACTGCAATGCCTGTACCTCCATGGCTTATGCCGTCGAAGTTGTTCAGGCGCACCTTGTAGTATTTGCTTTTGTTCAGGTAGAGGCCCTTGGCACCAGTGATGTAGTTTTTCATAAAGTTCAGGTAATACGAGTTATGTGCAATCGCACTCCAACCTGTTTGCGTATAGAAGTCGCTGTTGTAAACCGAAACCACATAGCTCGGGTTGAAATTGTCAACCCACACGCCCACGTGAAGGTCGCGGAATTCATTTCTTATATAGGATGTGCATGGATTTGACGTATTGCTGCATACGTGGTCTACGGTCAAGGGGGCATCCGTGCTGTAGATGCCTGCGCCACGGTTGGTCGAGGTGTAAGCTGAACCAGCAGAATATATGAATTTGCATCCAAGCACCTGCATACCGGTATATTTGTATATTTTAACATGTTCATGAGGAGTAGGGATGGTAGAAGCGTCTTTATCCTTGTTCAGGGCGGAGGTCGTCAGGAAACTGCACCTGGTAAGTTTGCTCCTGTTGACCCCGGCTGGGTGATCGTACAGGAAAACATCAAATACGTTATTGATAAAGCTCGAATTTTCTGCCATCACAATGCCTCCGCCGGTATTGGGCGTTAAAGCCATGGTGGCATCATTGGTCCGGCCGGTGTAGACACCGAACCAGGCATTGCTTATAATCGCATTATTCTTGATTTCAACAATACCCTGGGTGCTACAATACCCCGTCTGATTACTGATCAGGTGGGCAGCTCCCGGCGTGCCGACAATTTCAATGCCCCGCCATAACCTGCCCATCACATTCGTTATTTCGCCGCCGTCGACAACCAGTTTTGCGCCCTTTTCCACGATGAACTTGGCATCCTGAAGCATGGATACCCGGCATTGCACTGTCAGGGTATTGCCGGCTTTTACAATGACATTCCCCTTCATATGCCTTTCATACGCCCATGTCGTGTTGCTGGTGATATTGACATCATGGTTGTGGTTTACCGTAAAATACTGGTTGTTAACCAGCTGTCCGTAAAGTAAATTAACCAGTTCATAATGGCATTTTGCCAATTGTTCAGGGCTGAGGTAATGCCTCTGCGTATAATGGTAACCCATCACGTTGTTTCCACCGCCCCATGTTCCGGAACCTTCCAGGAAATAATCATCGACGCAATTCATGTAGCTGTTTGAATGCACCAGTCCGAAGCAATGGCCGAGTTCGTGGAGTATGATATCCGTATTTGCCCACCAATAGGAATGCTGGTGGTTGGGATTGACAAGGCAGCTCGGGGTATCTGTATACAGGCGCATATTGAGGTATTTTGCCCCGATGCCTCCTGCTACTCCGTATCCTCCGTTAGGCACTCTTACACCATTGTTGACGTATGTGTTGGTGTCGACATTCAGTATGATGGTTATGCCGTCATCCGAATTCAGGTAAGAAGGCGGAGGAACGCAAAATGGTTGCGCAGATGTGGCGTTGTCAGGCATGTTGGGCCCGTAATACAAGGCGTCATCCGTCACAAATTTGTAACTGTTCAGGACAAATTTGATCCTTGGATATTTGACGAACGGCGCAGGAGGGTTCGTAGTGTAAACCGGTTGCAGGAGCTGATCGAACATGTCATTCAGTCCGGGTCCCGAACTGTAGATCGATGCTGAGGCATCAGGGGTATCACAGTATTTATAAACACCCGGCCCGGTGCTTGGCCTGGTATAAACCCAGTTTATCTTGACAATCACAACCGTATCGGTCGAATCAGATAAATAATCCATGTAATGATTAAAAGCATTACAATTGGTGCAGTTGGCAGAGGCTCCCTGTCCCTGTGAGCTGTTGTTCATTCCGAGACATGCCTGGGCGTAGTTGGTGTTCCTGACTCCCAATGAGAGCAGGAGTAGAAGAAAGAATGTGTTTTTGTTCATAATTAGTAGAATTTGAGTACAAAGCTATATCCGGCTAAATTTCCGGATACTACCGTTTAACAGGTTTTTGTCACATTACATTTAGTCTTTCATGGAATTTAAAAAAAACATATATTTTTGTTCCGTGCCTGATTTAAGATATATCTATTCTTGCTTAGTTTCAGTCCTTTTTATCAGTAGTTTTACTTTTGTGAAGGCACAGGTGCTGGAATTCGAACGGTTGAATATAGGGCATGGGCTTCCTTCTGACGAGGTTTACAACATTTACGAGGATAAGAAAGGATATATCTGGGCGTGCACGGAGTACGGGATAGCGAAGCACAATGGCACAAGGTTTATCCAGGTCTGCAAGAATATTCCGTTTGAAAAGTCAGCCTTCTACGTCATTAAGGAATCGCCAAAGGGAGAATTATTTCTTGCCAATTCCTGGGCGCAGATTTACAAGGTAAGGAACGACAGCGCATTTCTTTTGCAGGGGATGGAGAAAACATCGGAAGAAATTGTCTCCGGCAAGGAAGTCATATTCGACATGCTGATCGATGAGCATTCCAATATATATTTCAGCACATTGAGCGCTTCTTACCTGTTGTCAGGCAACAGGGTGATTTCCCTGAGCCGGCAATATGCAAACGATTCGGGAAACATATACTTTAAAAAGGCAGGCATGGAGTATGCCCTGATCAAAACAGGAAAAAATTTATTCAGGAATTATGCCTGTAACATCATTGATGAACGCGGCAAGCTTATCCACCGGATCCCCTCCACAAATTACGGCGCCGTCAGAAACAGGCTTGGCTGGTACGGGGGTTCTTATTATTATTATGCCAATAACAATGAGCTTACGGTTATGCATAGGAACGGTGATATGCGGACGATTACCCTGAAGGAGCATATCATAAACATGGAATGGTCTCCGGACAGCACGGTCTGGATCGGTACGGATAACGGACTCTATCAGCTGGATGTCAATCTCAACACCCTTGCTTATTATTTTAAAGGCTGTGTCGTATCCGATATAACTTTTGACCACCGGAACGGGGTTTGGGTATCCACTATTGAGAGAGGTGTATATTATTGCCGGAACAGGAACAATATTTATTACCGGAACATCCCGGATCTGGCATCAAAAATAAGCTTGTTGAAAGTGATTGACAACAGGTTCTTCATCGGCACATCCAATGGAAACCTTTTTGAAATGGAAAACAACAGGCTGGTAAAAAAGGACCTGAGGAATAATACGTTTTACCTGACCGACATTGCCTATTTTGACAATGCATTCGTACTCGGGACAAAAAACATGACCATATTTTTAGATGATGAAGCGAGGCTCAGGCAGCAAAAATACCTCTTTGCCGGTCCCGGCAAAAAGCTCGCCGCCAGTTATGGTTTTGCGCAGGAGCATGACGCGCTGATCTTTATCTGCCCCACCGGCATATTCAGGTACAAGGATAACAGGAGCGATATGCTGGCTGAGATCAAGGATAAACCAAGGTGTATAACCCAGAGAAGCAACGGAGAATATCTAATCGGCACATCCCATGGAATCATTTTGCTGAACGATGTGAAATGCTATCGGCCGGATTACTTTTCCAGGCTTAATAACAAGGTCGTCCTGAACCTTCTGGCGGACAAGGATTCGAACGTATGGATTTGTACAAAAGGGTATGGATTATATAAACTGTTGCCAGACAACCGGCTTGTTGAATTTCCGAAGATTCCCTCACATGTGGTTAACCATATCCATATCCTTCATGACACCGTCATTCTGCTTTCCACCGACAAGGGCCTTTTCATAAACAAAATACGGACCATTGACCGGAACGGCTCATGGAAGCTTCTTGTAAATAACGAGGTGATGGAAGCGGAATTGTTCGGTGGCCATATCTTTATTGCCACCAAGCAGGGTCTGATGACGATCCGAAAGGATAAGGCACTGGCTTTTGCCGGTCCGGCCCCGAGATTTTATCTGGAATCGATTACCACGAGCAACAGGAAAGTTGATTTTAAGGACATGCAATTGTCGTATCAGGAAAACAGCATATATTTTAATTTCGACATCCTGGCATATGAAACGCCGGCATACACATTGTCTTACGAGCTGGAAGGTCCTGACCAGCTGGAAGGTATAACGGACGGTAAACAAGTGTATCTCCACAAACTGCAGCCGGGCGAATACGTCCTGTCGGTCAGGCCGTTTTACAGCGGCATCTACAATCAGCAATCCGTCATCCGTATTCCTTTTTATATAAGGCCTGCCTTCTGGCAAACCAAAACCTTCCTGATCTCTTTTTCGATCATCTTTATTGTCATGACCGTTCTTGTCCTGCGAAACCTGAAAATGAAGGAAAAACGAAAGGCAAATACGGCACGCTTGCTGGCAGAATACCGGCTGACAGCATTGAAGGCCCAGATCAATCCGCACTTTATATCCAACTCCCTCACAGCCATCCAGCAGCTGATGATCAGGAATGACATTGACAAGGCATGCCAGTATATAGCGAAGTTCAGCATGTTTTTACGCTACGTCCTGAAATATTCCGATAAATACGTTACATACCTCGCGGATGAGATCAACCTTATCAGGGCGAATATAGAACTGGAACAACTGAGGTTCAATAATAAATTCATTTTTGAACAGGATATCAGCAAAGGTATTTCCCTTAATGAGATATGCGTTCCGCCCCTGATCACCCAGCCGATCATTGAGAATGCCATCTGGCATGGTCTTTTGCCATTGAAGGACAAACGCACCCCCAAGCTCACCCTTAAAGCAGAGATCATACACGAGAAGCTCGTCATCTCCATTATTGACAATGGCATTGGAAGAAGCAGGAGCCAGATGCGTTTGCAGAATACCGGCACAAAGGAGTCGAGGGGAACCTGGCTGGTGAGGAATTGGATGGAGAACCTCAATCAGTTTTTAACTGTAAAGGGGGCTGCGGTGAACTATATCGACCTGTATGATGAACAGAATAACCCTGCCGGAACAAAAGTGGATATTATTTTCCCTATTGAGGCATTAAACCGTCTACGCTATGAAAAAAATACGTTCAGTGATTATTGATGATGAAACGGCAAACCTGGAGGTATTGGCCGATATGCTGAAAAGGCATTGTCCCTCTGTTGAGCTGATTGGCCTTGCCAGGTCGGCCATTGAAGGTTATGAGCTTATACAGCTTGCCAAACCTGAACTTGTGTTCCTGGATATCATGATGCCCGGGAAAACCGGATTTGATCTCCTGCGGATGTTTGAAGAAATACATTTCGATGTCATATTTGTTTCGGGATTTGACCGGTATGCCATTCAAGCCTTTGAATTCAACGCCCTGCATTACATTCTGAAACCGATTGATTATTCAAAATTGATACAGGCCGTGAGCAAGGTCGAAAAAAAGATCGACAGGAGCGATAGCCATATCATACACCTTATTCATTCCCTTGATGAAAAGAACCAGTTGATCCGGACCATTTCCATTCATCATAACGACAAGGTGCTGGTAATCGAGATCAGTGATATCTGCCTGATCCAGTCATCAGGCGGCGGATATAGCGAGATCGTTACCATAAACGGACTGAAACTGTTATCCACTAAAACCCTGGCGGACTATGAGGAGTTGTTAAGGTCGCATTCCAATTTCCTCAGGGTCAGCAGGAGTGTATTAATAAATGTCCATTACATACAGGAATATACCAAGGGAATGTCTTGCTTTATTACTCTCAGGAATTATGAAACGGAGATAGAGGTTTCCCGCAGAAAAAAAGCGGATATTATGCGGCGGCTTAAAAGCCATGCATAAGCACCACGCCTGAGCCTGGCAAATAACTGTAAACTTGCCTTCAAGGGTGAGACTCAGCTCTCAATGGCATAATGCTCATCCACCAGCCAGGGCCCGTTCATGGCTGCGGTTGTGGCCAGGAAATCGCAACGCTCATTCTCTGCTATCCCCGCATGACCTTTTACCCAGTGCATTTTCACCCTGTGGGCGTTGAACAAGGGTATCAGGCGCTTCCACAGGTCAATGTTTTTTTTGTCTTTCCAGCCTTTTCTCTGCCAGCTCCATACCCATTTTTTCTCTATCGCATCGCAGACATATTTGCTGTCGCTGTGAATATGGACAATAATATTGGGTGTTTTGATGGCTTCAAGTGCAGTGATGACTGCCATCAGTTCCATCCGGTTATTGGTTGTGTAAAAGTATCCCTGGCTTATCTCTTTCCTCGCAGCGCCCCACATCATTACAATGCCGTAACCACCCTTGCCGGGATTTCCCAGGGCCGCGCCGTCCGTATATACTATCAATTCTTTCTCTCCACTCATATAATTTCTGCAACAACAAAGGTGCTTCCTCCCACAAATATCAGATCATCGGCACCTGCAGCCTGCTTTGCCTCCTCCAATGCCTGCCTGACAGATACTGAAACCCTGCCTTTCAGCCCGATGGCCCTGCATTCCTCGGCGAGTACCTCAGGTTCCAGGCCGCGGGGAAGATCGGGTTTGCAAAAATAATAAACTGCATCTTTTGGGAGCAATTTTATAATACCTGACCTGTCCTTGTCCTTTACCATGCCGAAAACGATATGCAGGGTGCTATAGGTTTCCTTCTTTAATTGCTCAATAACCAGCCTCAGGCCGTGCTCATTATGACCTGTATCGGCAATGATCTTCGGCTTGTTACCGAGGATTTCCCAGCGCCCCCTGAAATGCGTGTAGTTCCTCACATTCATCAGGGCTTTGGCAGTTGTGTATGGATCAAGCGGGATACCCAGGTCTTTCAGCACTTCAACGGTCTGCATCACGGTGACGATATTTTTCTGCTGGTATGAGCCCTGGAGATCGGTATCAATCTCCGTATTATAATACCTGACATTCCTGTCGGCGAAAAAGATTTCCGATTCCATTTCCTCTGCCTTTCTTATGAACACCTTATTGGTTTCGGGATTGCTTTCGCCAATCACTACAGGGATCTTATGCTTGATGATGCCGGCCTTTTCAAAGGCAATCTTTTCCAGGGTATCACCAAGGAGGTCCATGTGATCCATACCGATATTGGTTATGACGGAAACGATCGGTGAAATGACATTTGTACTATCCAGTCTTCCTCCCAAACCTGTTTCAATGACAGCGTAATCCACCTTATGCCTTGCAAAATATTCAAAGCACATGGCTACGGTGATTTCGAAAAATGAGGGTGAGATAATGTCGATGCATGGTTTGATCTTTTCTGTAAACTCGATGACAAACGCTTCATCAGCCATGTCCCCGTTCACGCGTATCCTTTCCCTGAAGTCTGCAAGATGGGGAGATGTGTACAAGCCTGTTTTAAAACCATGCGCCTGAAGGATGGCCGAAAGCATATTGCTCACGCTTCCCTTGCCATTGGTGCCGGCAATATGTATGCAGGTTAATGATCGATGTGGATTGCCAAGGAATTCGAGAAGCCTGTACGTATTGCCCAGGTCTTTCTTTATCGCGGATTTGCCATCGCGGGTAAAATACGGCAGGCGTGTAAACAGGTACTCAACTGTTTCAGGATAGGTCATTGAAAACAGCGCGTTAATTTAACCTGAAGTTAAATGTGATAAGTCCGGTGGTAGAAGGTTTGTTTGCCGCTTCATTAAAACTGGAGTTCCTCAGGATCTCCTTTGCCGCCCTGATCAGGCAGGCTGAGCCTGTCGTGGCTGGATCGACATCCTGGAAAATAATTTTTCCATTGGATAATACCATGACCTCCAGAACCACTTTGCCCGCTTCGTGACAGTCGGTTTCGGTACGACCCTGGCGCAATGAACGGCCCCCGATATCATGCCCGATTCCGGGTCCGGTTCCGTCGCCTATGCCGCCGCCGGTTCCGTTGCCTTTTCCGGGGCCTTTGCCGTCTCCGTCTCCGCTACCATCGCCATCGCCTTTGCCACCGCCGCCTTCCTTCTTCTTTCTTTCTTCCTCTTCTTTCGCCTTTTTGCGTTGTTCCCGCATTTTTTCTATACTGTTGTCGACAGGTTTTTCAACCGGTGTTTCCGGGGTTTTATGTTGTTCGACCGCTTTTTCATCGGGCGTTTCTTCAACACTCCTGGCAGGTTCGCTGGATGTCTGATCGGGTATGACCGTCGCAGCATCATTTGGAGAACCGCCACCACCGCCACCGGCCATTTCAGGTTCTATGGCCACTTCCACTTCATGAGCTTCGGGAAGGGGAACCGGCACTTCGAGATTAATATTGTAAAGCCACAACAAGAGGGCCACAGCAATGGCGATCACCGTTGTGGTGATTCCTGATTTAAACCTGTTTTCCTTTTCTACAGCGTCTACTGCAATTAATTCCAGAGAGCTGGGTCCTGCGTTAACTTTCAATCTGTTCATGGTTTTACTTCATTATGTCCTTATCCAGGGCCAATACGACCCTTACACCCGCGCGGTTGGCTATGCTTACCAGCTCCATCACTTTTTCATAAACCACAGTTTTATCGGCATGTATGCTGACCGGCGCGATCGGATTTCTCTTTAATTCCTCCTGGAGGGCAGAAGGTAAACTTTCAAGCGTGATATCTTTCCTGTCGTTGATGGCGTAATGTCCCTCAGCATCCAGGAATATCTTTATAGGCTTCTCCGGCAGGCGGTCGGTTTCCACACCTTTTGGCAACACGATCTTGAGTATGGGCTCAGGCGATACCGTTGAAGTCAGGATAAAGAATATCAGCAGCATGAAGATAATATCTGTCATCGCCGATAAACCGAATTCCGATCCTGTCCTGTGTCTGTTTCTAATAGCCATAACTTTTTATTTTAAAGGTTAAGCCGGTTGCTGTAAAATATCGATGAACTCAAGTTTATAAGCTTCCATCTTGTTGGCCACCCTGTCTATTTTAAGCGTCAGGTAGTGATAACATGCGAACGCGAAGATACCAAGTATAAGACCGGCAGCGCTGGACACCATCTTTACATAGAGACCGCCTGAGATGGTGTCGATCTGTATGCTGTTGGCTAGTGAAATCTTATAGAACATCTGGATAACCCCGAAAATCGTTCCCAGGAATCCGAACATGGGCGCAAGACCTGCAATGGTGGAGAGGAATCCTACGTTTTTTTCTATTTTGTAAATTTCCATCCTTCCAACATTTTCCATTGAAGAATCAATATCATGGATAGGTTTTCCAATACGCGAAATGCCTTTTTCCACCATACGTGCAATCGGGGTATTGGTCCTGCTGCACAATGTCTGGGCGCCTATGATATTATCGTTCAATACCATGTCCCTGATGCCTGACATAAAATTGGCGTCGATCCTGGCGGCCTTGTTGATAGTCATCCATCTTTCAATGCTCAGATATATGGCTAGGATGCCCATGATGCCGATCGGGATCATAATGACACCGCCCTTGATGGCCAGGTCCCATAGCGTGTTTGTAGGAGTTTCAGCGGTTGTCGCTGCAGCAGCTGCCGCTGATACTGAATCAACAGGCACTTGTAATAAAATGGATAGAAGCATATTTTGTCTTATGTTAACGTTGGTTTTATCGTAATTATTGTATGGTTTCTTCAGTCAGGACCTCGAACCATTCACCCTCAAGTTTCACCTCGGCTTTGATACCTTTTTTGATCAGGTCGTCACGGTGGTAATTGGCATTGCTTTCAAGTTTGTACTTGGCAACCCTGTTCAGGGATTTTTCATTTGCCTTGGGTGTCCCGGAAGGTTGTGGCTGCCCGGGTGTATTGTCTATAACGGGTGTCTGTTTTTCGTCGTCAACGGCAGGGCCCGGAGTCTCCTGTCCGGTCTCTATCTTTTCACCGGATTCCCCGGTAACCTCTTCAACTGGGGCTGGTGATTGTTCCTGCACAGGTTCGCTGACCTGCTCCTGATTTCC
>CALMKH010000298.1 GCA_937867025.1 uncultured Bacteroidota bacterium
TTCAGCTTCTCACCTTTATTGTTCATGACCACCACATTCTGACTCACTTCCGTGATTTTTTTTGTCTGGTATGAAATACCTTTGTCCGCCGTCAGGTAACTCTCCCTTTCGCCTTCCTCGTTATAAAAATCCGCCTTCACGCCTTTGGGCATCCGAATGATATCATTGTTTTCTTTCTTATAGCCTATGAGTTTCGGTGCAAAAAGTTTGGCCTTCAATAAGCCTGAATCATTGTAATAAATAGTCACATTAGTCCCTTCCTGGGTAAAGATCAGTGTGTCGCCGCGCATCATTTTCTGAACATTCTGCTGGGCATAATCGCTGCATGACGACAACGCCAGCACAACAATAACCGCACATACGGACCATATCGAAAAAGGTGTTTCAGGCATAATATCTCGCGTATTCAGTAAGTGTATGATCGGCGCTGCATTTTACCCGGTCCTTCAGCAGCTCGTCCAGGTATAGCAATACGGGATTCCAAGAGGAATATCCTTCATCATCCTTTTTGGCTGCCTGGTGTTCAGCCTGGGCCAATTCCTTTAGCCTCAGGTAGACCCCGCACAAAACCTCCTGATCAATCAGCGTGTTTTGGTAAGCCAGCACAGTATTGCGCATAAAATCCATAAAATAATGCTCATCTTTCCTGCCTTCATAATGTTCAATATAAAACGCATAACCCTTCATGATAGCCTCCAGCTCGAAAGGCTTGTATTTCGAAGTATAATATGCCAGGTAACCGTTAATCAGGGCTTCCTCCCCGAAATACTTCATGCGTTTGGGAAATATCATGAACAGGGTGTCCATCAACTGCAACCTGCGGGCTGAATCGGTGGTATGTTCCATCATGTACGCGAGGATCTGCGGGCCCCGCTGGTAAATGCTCTTATAGGAACACGGCGCATGGTTGAAGACATACGACCAGTTGACATAAGCTTCCGCGTATTTTGCCTGCCTGAAATTCTCCTGGAAATATGCCATATGGTGGCGTGTCAGCAGCGAATCATCGCCGTGACTTTTTATGCATTCGGGAAGTTTCATCGCCTCCTGCGTCGGAGCATGCGGGTTCTGGGCTGTAGCCATACTGCACAGCGAGGCGAAAACACATAGAAGGAACCGGTGTTTGCCGTTGATAAGCATCATCAGAAAAATTTCTTTTGCTTGAACCAGATATCGGAAATCGTGAAACCGATCGTGAGCCGGTAGAGGTTCTGCGCGATCATGCCATTATCAGTGGTACCCCTGTGAATATACTCGCCTGTTATGTTCAGCAGCGATTTGACAAGCACCTTTTTTCCGTCCCAGTCATCACGGAGTTTGGGAATGCCTATGCCGAAACTTACGCCATATTCCTTTAACGGGGAGACAACACCTGCATTGTCCTTGAACAGGTAGCCCGTGTTGTTCATTCTTAATCCCAGCCGGTATTCCAAATTCGCGTTGTACCGTCTCTGTCCGCCCGGGCGGGTAAGGTTCATCTGGTCGATGTTGATGTCCGGCCGGTAAGCCAGGCCTATGCTTACCTGGGAGCTATTGGCAAAGGAATCGCTTACAAGCAACGATTTCTTCATGGATGCCCATAGCTCCGAACTGTAATCTGCCGCTATCATCCATTTGTTGTTGAATGTAAAACTGAAGCCCGCTGAAAACGCGGAAGGCAGGTACGATTTGCCCTTGATGTTGCTTTCATTGACAATCGTGTCTATCGGCCCAAAGGCATAATAATTGCTTTTGTTCTGCACCAGGTGGTACACGTTATAATTAAGACTGCCGGCATTGCTGAACGTGGCTCCGTAGACAAAACGCAGTGGAACACTTGTTTTTACTCTGACCAGGCCGCTGTCGGTTCCCTTTTGCGTGGTCGTCCGCGTAATAAAGCCATTCCTGACACCTTGGAATCCCAGGTCGAAACGGAATCCTGTAAGCTGTGAATTCAGGTCGCTGAAGGTGGCCCTGGTAATACCTGAATCCTGTATGTAAAACGCTTCATTCGACCTGATCTGCCCGAAAATGAATGAACTGTTCAGTCCAACGGAAAAATTCTGCGTGATATTGACACCGTTCATAAAGTATACCCTGTTCAGTCCTCCGCTCTTGAGGAAATAGTTCCCTATCTGGCCGTAGCTCGTGTCCTGTATCTTGTAGTATGAGGAATTGACGTTTGAAAACGGTGTCATGCCTATGGCGGAGCTCCAGATGGTCTTATATTCCTTGTAGATCGACTGTTTATTGACTTTTGATGTATCCGCTTTGATGACCGGTTTTCTAAATACCGGGAATCCCAGTGAGAAATAATTGAAATTGCCGTTATACCCGTTTTTCCTGGCGCCGGAATTGTAAATCTCGCTGTAATCCCCCCTGAAAGCAAAATCGAATGACACCTGTGTCAGGCCTGCCACTGATGCGGGATTTCCAAACGCGATCGTCCTGTTGGTGCGTATGCCGTTCGTAGCACCGCCGAGGCTCCTGCTGAAAACACTGACAAACGGCTCGATCTCTCCATATCCCCTGGAAGAGTATGGCGAATTGGTATTGTTTTGGGCCGAGGCAAAGCCGGCGCCGAGAAGAGCAAGTATGAGCAGTTTAATTTTCATTTAAGAGGAGAAGTTCGTATAAGCCTTGCAGTACAAAATCAGGCGCCGCAAATATCTTGAATTTTAATTGCTTATCAAAATGGGAAATATCCCCTCCGCATCCCACCACAACAAGATCGGGATAAATCTCCCTGAAATGCGAAATATAGCCGTCCATTTCAAATCGCATACCCCACATGACGCCGTTTGCGAGGGCGCTCAGGGTGGAATGGCCCGGTGCGTCTGTGGCTTCTTTGTGAGACGAATAAGGCAGCCTGTCGGTCATGGATTGCATAGCCCTTAACCTCATATCCAGACCCGGGGAGATATTGCCGCCCTTATACGTTTGGTCGGGATGCATCAGGTCTATCGTCATGCAGGTTCCCACATCGAACACCAGCACGGCTTGTCCGGGATAGGATGTACATGCTGCCGCCATGGCTGCAACCCTGTCGACGCCCAGCGTTTCAGGGGTTGTATAAAGGTTTTTGAAAGGTGTTTTGGTCCGATGGTCAAGGGTTATCAGGTCGAGACCCGGTATTTTCTGCAGCTGGTAACGGCCCACGGAGGACACTATGGCCTTTTTCACCTGCTCCTTCTGGAGCCATTCGTTCACTTCGTTTAGAAAGTCAAAGACCATACGGGAAATGATCCGGCCCTGCTCATCGAACAAGGCGCACTTGATCCTGGTATTGCCGATGTCTATGGCTGCCCTACGCATAAACCAGCTGCTTAATCTCCCCGTGCATGAAAGGTCTTTGTTCGTTGTTGATCTCCAGCACCAGCCTGCCGTGACTGTCGCATTCCACGACCCTGGCCCTGGTGACAGTATTCTGTATGTCAAAGTCACATGTTTCACCGTAACACATCAGATGCGAGTTGAAGGCCGATTCTATAGCTTCAGGTTGCCTGGTCATCCGTATGTAGTTCGCCTCAATTTTTTCAAGTATGTTTTTCAGGAGGAGAGGACGGTCGGTCATTTGGCCGGTCCTGGACCTGAGCGACGTGGCATTCAGGGAAGTTTCCGGTTCAAAATCCTGGTTCACATTCATTCCAATGCCGATGATACTGTAATTCAGTTGCTGACCGGAATAATTGTTCTCGACAAGAATGCCGCTGATCTTGCGTTTGCCGGCATAAATATCATTGGGCCATTTGATGCGGATATCGCAGCCCGGCAACAGTTCGCTGATGGTCTCGTACATGGATAGGGTCATGGTCTTGTTGATGATAAACGGATTGGCCGGTGCATTTGTTACATGCTTGAGGATAATGGAGAACATCAGGTTTTCATATGGGTTGCTTATCCATTCCCTGCCAAATTGTCCTTTGCCTTCTGACTGGTACTCGGCCAGCACCACCGTGCCGTTCTCTGCAAGGTTTTGCCTGATAAGCTCCAGGGCAAACTTATTGGTGGAGTTCACCTGGTTAAAATAAATGATATTTTGACCTATAATTTGCGTATTTGGCTTTACTTTTGCAAACACAATATTTATTTCATTTTAAAGTTACAAGGTTAATGCCAAAAAAGAAGATTGCCAAAATAGATTTGAAGGACGCCATAGTGAATGGCATGTTGGAAAAGAAAGCGCATAAAATTGCAGTTCTGGACTTAAGGAAACTGAAAACATCAATGGCTGATTATTTTGTGATCTGCCATGGTACAAGTGATAAGCAGGTGGGTGCGATAGCAGACAGCGTGGAGGAATTCACGCGGGTGATGACGAATGAAAAACCCTGGCATATTGAAGGGTTGGAACTGGGTGAGTGGGTACTGATGGATTACTTTGATGTGGTAGTGCACATATTCAGGGAGGATAAGCGCGAATTTTACGGCATCGAAGAGCTGTGGAGCGATGCGGATATCACCTATATCGGGGAGTGACCGGTGTTCAGCAAAAGGGGCTGTTATCAGGCCGGCTGGAGTGAAACCGATCGTATTTCCGTAATTTTTAAAAAAATATTTGCAGGAATCGGGAAAATACCTATTTTTGCAGTCCTTTAAAAAAGCAAAGGGGGCTTAGCTCAGCTGGTTCAGAGCATCTGCCTTACAAGCAGAGGGTCACTGGTTCGAACCCAGTAGCCCCCAC
>CALMKH010000299.1 GCA_937867025.1 uncultured Bacteroidota bacterium
ATATTTGTACCGTTAGATTATTAAACACAAATTACACAAATTTAAACAAGATCATGAAAACGTTAATTTACACACTTGTCTTCTCATTATCGATAGTCTCTGTATATGCCCAAACCTGGGATGGTTCTTCCAGCTCGAACTGGAATACAGCTTCCAACTGGTCAGGCAATACAGTTCCTGCTACAGGCAGTACTGTTATAATCAATAGCAACAGTGTTCCAAACATGCCCAGACTGTCAGGAAATGTTACTGTCAAGGAGATAGTTATCTCCGCAGGCAGCCTTAACCTGAATGGTTATACTATGACTGTAAGCAACAAGGCAAGTTTCCTGGGGGGCACTCTTTCAAACGGCGCCGTCATGGTTTCGGGTCAGCTTAATGCCATGGCCTCTACCACCTTTACAGGTCCTCTTACCATTACTAAAAATGGCAACAGTGGTGGTGATATGTTTTTTAGCGGCGGAAATACTTTTAACGGTGCCGTCAGCCTTATTAATAACAGCAACGTGATTATGGAACTTGCCTCTATTAACCCAGACCAGTTTAACGGTGACGTGACATTTGTTCAGAAAAATGCCAGTGGGAACCTTTACCCGGCCTCTACCGGTCTTAATAGCTTTAAAGGCACAGTTTCTACTGTCGGCTCAGTTAAACCTGTTGTTTTCGGAAACAGTGGCGGTTCAGTTGTCATTAATGGAAGCAGCGTGCAGAACCTGAACGCTCCTGCCGCATATCCCCCGGTTTTCACTAACCTGGTAATGAACTCCACCACTGGTCTTATCATGAACACAGATGCCACCGTAACAGGTACGCTTACCCTTACCAACGGCATCCTCTACAGCAGCACAAGCAACCTCCTGATTCTTAACGACGCAGCAACCGTGAGCGGTGGCAGCAACAGCAGCCACGTATCAGGTCCGGTAAGAAAGGTAGGAAACGACGCCTTTACATTCCCAACCGGAAAAGGCAGCCTTTATGCGCCTATATCCATCTCTGCACCTTCACATGTTGCGGATCACTTCACAGCAGAATACTTCAATATCCCTACCCCCCATACACTGACCCTTCTCGATCTGTTAACACTTAACCATATCAGCAAGGAAGAATACTGGGCGCTTAACCGCACCAACGGTAATTCAAACGTAGTGGTTACCCTTACTTTTGATGCAGCTCAGAGGAGCGGCGGAGTCACTAACCTTAACGATCTCAGGGTGTCCAGGTGGAACAGCCTGCTGAACCTCAGCTCAAGCCACGGCAATGGAGGTGTTACCGGCAATACCGCCGCAGGTACTGTTAAAACGTCTTCGGCCGTCAGCAGCTTCGGCGACTTTACCCTTGCTTCTGCAAGCCTTCAAAACCCATTGCAACTGGTGATGACCCCTGGTCCGATGGGATTCACCAACCCAACCCTGGTAGGTACACAGGTATGGAAGTTCAAAAACGTGCGCCAGGGTGTTGACGCTATCGTGACAGTTACAGGTTCAAAGAATGCTACACTCGCAACCATCGATGATTCAGCCAGGTACAAAAACTCATGGCAGCCATTCATCAGGTATACAAATACAACTACCAGCACTACTGACAGCAGCTATATGGAATTTAAGGTGAGCTTCGTGAAGAACGGCATGCCTGAAGTATTGAAATCAGTAGCTATGACTGTTATCGACCAGGATGGCGAAGGCAGGTCAAACGGATACAGGGAACTGGTGAAAGTGTCACAGCCTGCTGTTTCCAAAGGTACAGCCAACTCGCTTGTCACTGTGTCTTCCGATCCTAAATGGATGACCCTGGTTGGTACTACACAGTTGTTCCAGAGTATAGATACTACGGATTATGCCGCCATGTCACAGGTTAACTTCAGCAACATCTCTTCCTATACCATGAGAGTAGGTGTGCT
Source organism: uncultured Bacteroidota bacterium (assembly GCA_937867025.1). GTDB lineage: Bacteria > Bacteroidota > Bacteroidia > NS11-12g > UBA955 > JABMMZ01. The sequence goes on from CALMKH010000299.1 coordinate 1,898, forward strand.
CGGAAGGATCTCCGGCGGTTCAGTAAGGCAGGCGTCTTTCGCCTTCAACAACTTCCAGTCAATGAATGTTGTTCTCCCGGTGAAACTTGCAGATATCCAGGCAGATTACGTAAAGCATAACGCCCAGGTTAGCTGGACTACCACCGAGGAAGAAAACCTGAACCGTTTCGATGTTTACCGTTCTATCGACGGAGTGCATTACGAAAAAATAGGCAATGTAAAAGCTAAAGGTTACAGCCAGGTACGTACTGAATATACATTTACAGATATGGAAACAGCCGGTCAAAACCAGGTGTTCTATAAACTGCATATGATAGACAACGACGGCGATGCTTCATGGAGTTCAGTTGCCATGTTGTCGAAGTCAAACAAAGTGTCTTCAACTGTATCCGGATCTGTTTATCCTAATCCTACCAAAGGTGAATTGAACGTGAACGTGACTAGTGTGGATGATGAATTCACAATTGAAGTAGTCGATATCTTCGGAAAGGCCCTGCAAACTTACAGCAGCGCCGATCTGAACGGCCAGACAACCCTTACCCTTGATGTTGCAGCCTTTAACAACGGTGTTTACTTTATCAAGGTTACAGGCACTGACGGCCATTCAGCATTGACCAGATTCATAAAAAACTAGCACTATAAAATACACATCTACACAAAATGAGCGGCCATGCATAGCGATATGCGTGGCTTCATTTTTTTGTAGGGAGACGTATGTTACACAAACATGTTATTGGATAATGTTTTGAATGTCAGTTGCTTTGTCCCTGTTGAGAACAACCATTACGATACCGAGAATTGAACAAGAGTCCGAAAGTGCTTTTATTGAACGGGTCAGGAGGATTGTTTCAGAAAAAGGCTGCAAATTGACCAGAATTACCGGTACAAGCCTGGGCGTTTCAAAAATTCAGGACTCAAGTATTGAGTTTCTTTCCAGCCTTATTGAAGTTGACCTGGAAATGGAATGCTGAACCGCCAACCTGTGCACAGGCCGTTTCAGTTATTGCTCTGAATAAAAAAGGGCTGGTAGGAAATATATCCCTTATCCGTACTGATCCATCTCAGAATAAATTTTCCGTCGCAGGCAAACCCGATGGCTTCATTGTCCTTACGCTCCCTGCACACCAATGCGTATTTATAAAAGAACTGGTCTGTCTTAGGCGTGACAAGCAACCGCCATTTAACACCGTTCTCTATTTTGGTTTGTACAGAGATACTATTTTTTAAAGCCAAACAATCTTCAAATGACATACGACACCCAAATTATGAGGCTGCAAAGATACGGGAGGTAATTTATTTATAAAAAAGGGTTTTTTATAAAATTTACTGTTGTTCCAGGCTTTGCAGGACGAAAAGCCTGACCCAATAAGGCTTTCAGGTGTTATGGCTATATTTTAACTCCCATCTCGTTCAGCAGGTTATCCGCCTGGTTGAGGTATTTCATTGTAAAAAGAACATACCTTATGTCCACGGCAATGCTCCGGCTGTAATCGGTGTTCCAGCTGTAATCATTCAGCGTGGCGGTATAGGCCCGGTCAAAATTTACGCCTACGAGGTTCCCGTTGGCATCCATTACCGGACTTCCGCTGTTTCCGCCTGTGGTGTCCAGGTTATACAGCATGCAAAGCACCAGGTCATTTGTGGCCGGGTCGAGCAGGTCTTTTGCTATCTGATCCTTTTTCAGCAACTCTTTAACGGGGGGTGAAAGACGGTAATCGGCATTATCCGTTGCATTTTTTGCAAATATTTCATTCCTGTAGGTGAACGGGGCAGGATGCGGGTTCAGGCCTTCCTTATACCCTGTGATATAACCATATGTGAAACGCAGGGTGGCATTTGCATCCGGGATGAATTTTTTATTGGCGTATTTCATCTTGGCTTCGAGCAGGAGGGGCAACTGTTCATTGAGCTTATCGGTCATGGCGGTCTGATGCTCCCCCAGCTTCACAAGTTCAGGATGCAGTTTATCTGCCAGTTGCTGGATCTTGTCATTATTGTAATACACCTGATGAAACGCCGAGTCCACAAGCTTGAACAATAAGGCAGGCTCATCGAGGAAACTTTTATCATAGGCTGTATTTACCCATTTATCGGCATTCCTGATTTTCCTGAGTGCCTTTATTCTCTGTTTTTTGGGCAGGTTGTTGGCTCTTTTTATCAGTTCGGCAAGAATATCCTTATCAAGTTCCTGGTCTATAATTTTATAACGGGCCTTCAGGCCTTCTTTCAATTCTTTTTTCCATTGCTCAATTGTAGCCGGAGAAGTGTTGGATACCAGCGGATGTGTTTTCTTGAATGATGAAACGGTAAGTGCAGCAGCCAGGGCCCCGCAATCGCCGTTAAAGCGGCTGATCAGCAGGTCTCTTTTTGCACTCGCCAGCCTGATGTTATATAGACTGTCTATCACCCTGAAAAATCCGGCCCTTGGATCGGCGGCCAGTTTCATTTTTTGCTGCAGTTCTTCCTGTTCCCTTGTTTTTATTTCGAGCAGGCCGGTCTGGGTGAGACCGTACATTTTTCCCTCAAAGTTCTTCTTAACATTGGCCAGGCTTTTTATGGTACCGGCCATCCTGAGGTAGCGGTCGCGG
>CALMKH010000300.1 GCA_937867025.1 uncultured Bacteroidota bacterium
TCAATCATTGGACAGGACTTTCCTGGCTTTTAAAGTACACGCTGAATACAGACCCTATGCCGGGAGCGCTTTCCACTTCGATCCTTCCGCCCAATGATTCTACCTGTGTCTTCACCATATTTAACCCAACGCCTTTGCCTTCGATAGCTTGACTATGAAACCGCTTGTACAGGCCAAAAATATGATGCTTGTGCTTATTCATGTCTATGCCCGAACCATTGTCTTTTACGTTGAGGCAAATGAAGCCGGGAATTTGCAAGGTGCTGAGCTCTATCTGCAAAGGAACCGTTTCGGAGCGGTACTTGACCGCATTGGACAACAGGTTGTAGATGATGCTATGGATATAGCTTTTAACCGAGAAGATGCCGGGAGCCTCTGAAAAATTCCTTATGACGGAAGCATTGCAGGTTTTCAGTTCATGTTCCATAGTTTGCATGACATGGGAATATATGGTTTCAAAATGCACATACTCCTTTTCCAGGTTCTCTGATTCCCCTGCAGTGATAATGGCATTTATGTCTGTTACAACCTGGTCCAGGTTGTTAACTTCATTGGTTATGTATTCATACAGGTCATGGGTGTCTTCAGCGGGCACGGAATCCATAAGCATGGTGCTTAAGCCCTGTATCTTTGCAATAGGTGCCCTGAGATTATGCGACACAATGTAAGCAAACTGCCTCAGATCATTGTTTTTTTTCTTCAGATCTTCTATCAGCCTGAGGGCTTCTTCCTCGGACCTTTTTCTTTCCGTAATATCGCGGTAATTGATGATGATAGCGTTGATATGGGGATCCGCCAATTTATTGGTAATTGTACTTTCAACCCATACAGGTTGGCCGGTTTTATGAAGGATACGGTATTGCTGACTCCTGGTAGAGCCGGGATTCGCATAAACGGCCTGGAAAAATTCTTCGGCTTTGGGTAAATCAGCGGGATAGATAAAATCAAATATGGTCCTGCCTGCAATCTCATCATTCCTGTAGCCCGATATGCGTTCTTCGGAAGGACTTTGATAAATAAGGGCACCATCCTCGTTCACGAGAATGATCCCGTCGGAAATGTTTTCAATTAGCGCACGGAACTTGTTTTCATTTTTAGTGACCGTCTCGAAATATTTTAACCTTTCCTTTTCCGCATTCCAGCTCCTGATCGCGCTCTGGATGGCTTCCGGCAGTCTTTGCAGGCGGTCTTTCAACAGGTAATCAGTGGCGCCCTGTTTGATTATGCTGACAGCAAATTCTTCGGATACCGTGCCTGTAATAAGTACGAATGGAATGGATTTTCCCGCATCCTTTAACATTTGCAAGGCCTCAATGGAAGAAAAGGATGGGAGGGAATGGTCGGATATGATAATATCAGGGTTAAAATCATGCAATGCGGCACGAAAGTCATTTTTATTGGTTACCAGTAAGAGTTCATATCTGAGGTTGCTTTTTTTCAGGGCCCATTCAACGAGCATCGCATCCGATTGAGAATCCTCCAGGTGAAGAATACGTATTTCTTTACTCATAATTATTATGTATAAAAATTGTAAAAAAAAAGGGCAATCATTCCCCAGGTGTGCCTTGATACCTTGTATGCTTCAGGCAAGGAAATTCCTTTGATTGCATGTCTAAAGGGTGATGCCGGTTTTCTAGTTTTATTCTGCAATTTATGTGTTTGACACCCAAAAAAGCAAGACTTTTTTCGTGCAAACGGTTAACCGTATTTCTGGTATGGTTATTGAAGATGCGAACCATTTGCATGCTTCGGCTATTTAATTGCTTTATAATTAGTTATATGTAATTTCCGGAATCTGCGGCTCTAAAAACTCTCTGAAAAATTATAATTTTGTAAACACTAAAACTATAATGAATAAATTCCATTTTATTCCTTTCCTGTTTATTGCATTATCATTACAAAGCCAGGGCAATTTTCAGAACAAGCAGCTTGATTCTTTATTGCTTCAACTGGACAGGACCACCGACACTAAAAAAAGGATAGGGCTCCTGGACCAGATTTCATTTTCTCTCTCCAGGTTTGATCCGGCAAAGGGTGTTACGTATGCATCAGAAGCATTGAAATTGGCCGAAAAGATCGGTTCCCGGAAAGACATTGCATCAGCCCACGCTGAACTGGGGATCAATTATGCCGCTTTATCCAGGAATGCAGAGGCATTCCGTCACGATTCCATAGCTCTTGCCATCTATACGCAACTTGGCATGAAAAGCAGCATTGCGGGAGTTCTGGCGAATATCAGCAACCTGTATCTGGCGCGGAGCGACTATTCAAAATCTTTGGAATACGGATTCAAAGCCTTAAAAGTGAATGAAGAGCTGAACGATGAAATAAACAAGGCCATTATCCTTGAAAACATAGGAACTGTTTATTTTGAGCAGAAAATGTACGATAAGGCCCTGGAATATTATTCAAAGGCTGTAGCTTCGTATAAAAAGCTTAACAATACTGCCGGGATTGCCAGGGGTTTGGGCAATTTGGGGATCGTCCAGGATGCATTGGCCAGTTATGAGCAGTCGCTGAATTCCCACAAGGAGGCATTAAAGATCAACAGGCAACTCGGCAACAGGCAATCCATGCAGATTAACCTGGTGAACATCGGCATCGTGTACTGCCATTTAAAACGCTATAAAGACGCCCTGACTTACCAACACGAAGCCCTGAAATTAAGTGAAGAACTTGACAACATCAGCAGCATCGCCATCAATGAAGGCAATATCGGAGAAACATATTATTTCATGGCTACGGATACTTCGCATATGATCAATGAGGCTTCAAAAAAGTCGTACATGGCTCAGGCCGCCGTTCACCTTGAACGCGGGGTGGATTTGTGCAGAAACATCGGTTTTTTGGGACCTTTTATCGAGTTTAGCCAGTATTTGTCCGAAGCGTATTCCGCAAAAGGCGACCATAAAAAAGCTCTTGCGGTTTATAAGGAATATTCACGGATCAAGGATTCGGTTTTTTCGGGGCAGAACCAGGTGGCGATAAGCGGTCTTGAGACGGAGAGGGCATTGCTTCTGAAACAAAAGGATATTATTTTAAAGGATAAGCAGCTTGAAATCGCCAGGCTTCAGAATATCAACAAAAGGAATGAGAATATGTTCCTTATCATCGGGATACTGCTCATGACTGCGGTACTGCTGGTTTTAATATGGGAATTGAGGCGAAGCAGGAGGACGGAGAAAAAAATAAAATTCCTGAATGGAGAGCTGGAAAGGAACATCCTGCAATTGGGCCAGATGAATAAGGACCTTGAGGCATTTGCATATTCGGTGTCCCATGATTTGCGCGCTCCCCTGCGGGCGGTCGGAGGGTTTATAACGATGCTTGAGGATGATTATTGCGCGGACATGCATGAGGACGGAAAACGGATGATACAGGTGATCAGGCAAAATGCAAAAAAGATGGGTATCCTGATCGATGAATTGCTTGCGTTTGCCAAACTTGGGCAAAAAGAGTTGCAGAAGTCCAAAATTAACATGAAACAACTTACAAAGTCGGTAATAGAAGGTATTGACAAGTCCATGCCGCATAAGGC
>CALMKH010000301.1 GCA_937867025.1 uncultured Bacteroidota bacterium
GGTGCTGCGGACAGTACTTCCGTGATGCAGGCGGATACCCCTCCTGCGAGGATGGTAAAGATACAGGACAAAATTACGGCAAAATCATCCCGCAGATTCTATGTGGAACTGATCGGCATGAGGACATTGTCAGGCTCAATGGTTGGTATTGATAAAGCTTACAGGGATTCCGCATCGTATACACCGCAGGTGGAGGAACGAAGGAACGGCGATAAAACATCCTGGAGCACCGATTTCGGCATACAGGCAGGCATTTCCAGGCCGCGGTACGATCTTTTTGCAGGAGTCAGTTACAGGGAGTTGTCATACCGGGTATATGTTATTAACACCAACAGCTCTATCATGAGAGGCACAGGCACTGTTTTCCAGAACTTCGACTTCGAAGCGACCGACAGCTTTTCACTGTTTACGGGAAAAAATTCAATCATTAACAGTGCCAGCGGGTCTCCTCCCCCAGAAGTGATTGGCCAGTATGTCACCAACCGTTTCAGGTATATTTCCATTCCTGTCGGGATAAATTATCATGTAAAGAAAAAGGGAAACTTCACATTCGGCTGTGTCGGAACATTCGAGCCGCAGTTCCTGATCAGGTATGACGGTCTCCTGTATCAGAATGAATCAGGTTTATATGTCAAGGAAAAAAGCGCAGCCGAGAACCATATACGTAAAACCAACCTGTCATTCAGCGCGGGCCTGGACGTAAATTACAGGTTCAGCGGACATTCAGGCGTGTTTTTGCGGCCATCCGGCGGACTTTCATTGTTCCCGGCTGAAAAGGCTGCCATCAGGACAAGTCATAAATTCCTGAGTCTTGCCGCGGGTTACAGATTTTCTTTCTGAAATTTTTCAAGATCTGCAACAAACGGAAAAATTCTGCTGTCTTATGGATAACTAACGAATTATTTTATGAAAAAATTAAATTTATCCATCCTAACCATCAGTGTTTTTTCACTTGTACTTGTTACCTTACTTTTTCAGGCCTGCCGAAAGCCGAAACCAACCCCCAAGGATCCGTGCAGGAATCCCGAACTGGTAACAGCTACAGAGCAGGACATGTACTACTTAGGACATTTTAAAGTCGGCAACCCCGATAACACGGAAACTTACCTGTATGCCAACAATTGGAATGAGTACGCTTCAAGGGTTATTCCTGGCAAGCAATACAGGATCGGCTATAAAGAAGTAGCCTGCGATCCCAACAAGGGATGTTATGATCAGCGGACTGGCGGAAACAATGGTATCAGGGAAGGCGGTTGCGTGGTATATCCAACAAAATGTATCATGATCAAATGCCTCGAGGAAGTCGGGGGAGGTTGCTTTGAAACACATACGGATCCCTCTGATTTCGAGAATGCATATTCATCCGCTACACAGGTAAGCGGTATCAGTGGCAACTCCCTGAAAGCTACCGTTGGTTTTTCCGGCTGCGGACCCGAAGACGCAAGGAACTTTAAACTGTATACCACAGAATCACCTCAAAGAAGCTCAAGGGGTTGCCCGATCTGGATAGCTAAGGCCGTCAATACATTCAGTGGCTATACCTGCGAGGCTTATTTTACAAAGAACGTATGCTTCGACCTGACACCTATCAAGAACCGCTACCAATACCTCAACAGGCATGAAAAAGAGGTGATCATCCGGATGGTTGTCGGTGAAGAAACAAAAGAATTCCTCTATACATTCTGATATGCGTATTCTGGCTTTCCTTATCCTGATGACTGCCCTGCAGGCTGGTGCCCAGGTGAAAAATCTCCCGTACCGGAACGGTTTTGAAACGAGCGCACAGCGTTCTGAATTTACAAGTGTAAGACTTGGCGATACGTTGGCTTACAACTGGAGCTATCATGTATCGTCCCTTAAATATGCCTACCATGATTATCCCGTTGGCGGAAATCCGGATGACACCGTCTCAGACTGGTTGTTTACACCGCCGATAAAGGTCACAAACGGAGCGGTGCTCTCCTTCCGGTATTTTGTATATGGCATTACAGGTACTGTCAGTCCTTCCGACGAGTTCAGCATATGGTACGGGAAAAGAAACACCAATCCTGAAAACGGCACCTATGTGCGTCTGTTGGATCTTACGCACAAAATATCTTCAACGATGAGCAACTGGCGGGATACTGCAGGCATCCAGCTTCCCTTCACCACGGATACAGGTTATGTGTCTTTCAGGTACCGGGCTACCACCAACTGGTTTACGATTGGTGTTGACAGCGTGGTCGTAAAGATTCCGGGTCTGTCAGTTAACGAAATCCGGGGCATGGATCAGGTAAAAATATATCCTAACCCATGCGTGGATGTATTGAACATTCAGGCTGCCTCCAATATCCGTTGTCTGAGCATTATCGGCACAGACGGCAGGGAGCTTGTCAGGCAGGCAGTTGACAATGCCACATACAGTATGCCGCTCACATCGCTGGACCGGGGCATTTATACATTAAGGCTTGAAACGGTTGATGGAATAACGCACCACAGGCTCATTAAGCTGTAAACTGATTATTTTTTTCGAGTGATAAAAAAGCCCGTGCAATAGTCATGGGCTTTTTTAGTCTTTGCGGAACTTCACCCTCGAAACGGCACCTTCCTCAGATATGACTTCAATGATATACAAACCCGGATCAAGAGATGAAACATGTATTTCTTCCCTGTTGGTTTCAGCAAGGATCTCACGGCCGGCAATAGTTAAAACCCTGATGGTATGGATACCGGCATCCCCACTTAGCTTTAATTTCAGGACATCGGTGACAGGATTGGGAAACACTTTTAATCCATTGGCAATTCTTGTTTCGCTGATACTTTCCCAGTAATTGTAAAACGTGTAGACAGTGCCGTTGGGCGGTGTGCGGTCGAGATTAATGATAGTGCTTTCGGATGTGATTTCCGGTTGCAATGGGTTGCCTTTCAGCCAGACCTCATTGTAAATTGTACTGAAATCGGCACTCATGTGCAACAAGCCAATTGTGGGCCCGTTGGCACCGTTCTCGTACAAGCCGGGTCGTACCTTGCTGCTGCCAAACTTGAATTGGATCACCTTGCCCCAGATACCTTCGTATAGCCAGATCTGAAAATTGATAAAATCAGTGTCATGACCATTCAAAAAACCCATGTTTTTCCATTGCATGATAAAAACCGGCTTTCCTCCGATGGTATCATTCTTGAAAGAGAACACCGAGGTCTGACCGGGTCTTTTCGTGTAATCCCCTTTGCAGCCGTAAATAGTGAGGGATGTCTTCCCGTTGTCAAAAAAACAGTAACCCTGCTTTATGGGGATATACACCGGGTTGGTTTTTAAATCGTATATGGCGGGTCCGAACGCGCCTGTCGTTATTCCGGGCTTATTTGTTATGTTGGTAAAATACTGTGAATTGTCAGGGATCTCGTAAGTGGGGTTGACAATTTCCTGGTACACCTGGTTACTGTCAACATGGATCGTTGACTGCCCGGTCGCCTGGATGCATGTGAAACACAAACCTGCCAGAATGTAAAGTTTTCTCATATATCAAAGGTAAAATAAACTCCAGAAAAACAACACCTTCAGAGTGATATTCTGTAAAAATTCTTTGACATGCTGCTGTTTGTGTGTGACAAACGCCCATCATTCATGCCGCATCTGTTAAAAGGATTTCATACATTTGTCCTTAAAATGAACAGGAAACTAACAAGGATAATGGTGCTTGTCTTGCTTTTCCTCGTGTTTTTTGTATATCGCCTGGCCTTTTGGGATGATTTCCGGTACCTGGAGCTTTTGCAGATCGTTCTGAATGCGTTTTTTGACCTGTGCGTGACATGCCTTCTTCATATCGTGTTTTACCGCCTGGCTATCCTTGAAAGGCTGAACCTTCCGAGGATGACCTATCTTGTGCTTCGCGGGCTGCTTTTTGTAACCTCTTACCTTCTCGCAAGAAAGCTGTTGCAGGCACTTCACCTGTTCGGTTACAATATTACCACGGGCATGACCGAGTCCTTCAGGAAAGTCTTCTTTCTGAGCTCGTACCAGGTGTTTGATACCTACATAGTGCTGGCATTCGGTCTTATACTGCTGATGGCCTTTTCTTTTTATGAAAAATTCATCGTGGAAAAGCTTGAAAAAGAGCAGGCGGAGAAAGAGACGACCATGGCTGAATTGCGTTTCCTGAAAGCCCAGATCAACCCTCATTTTGTATTTAACACCCTGAACAATATTCATTTCCTGGTTGATGAAAACAACAAAAAAGCCCGGTACCTCGTGCAGGAGTTTTGCGATTTGCTGCGTTTTCAGCTGTATGAAACGGCCAATGAAAAGGTAAGCCTGGCACATGAAGTGAAATATCTTCAGAATTACATCAACATCCAGAAAGTGAGGAAAGAAGATGGTTTCAGGGTAGAGTTCAATATTCACGGGGATGCCGAGGGGTTTATCGCGCCTATGATGTGCGTCATTCTGCTGGAAAATGCCTTTAAATATTCAGGTTCAAGTGACAAAGACTATATTTTGACAGATTTGTGGATAACATCAGGCAACGTTTTGACCTTTAAGATTGTCAATAGTATAGACCGCAGGGTTAAAAGACCGGAACCCGGTGAAGGCGGACTCGGCTTGGCCAATCTCAGAAAAAGGCTTGACCTTATCTATGGGGGTGACGCCAGCCTTAAAACCTTCAGGGACGGGGATGTATACACTGCGGAATTAAAATTAAAATTGTTTAAAAATGAACCTCATTAATTGTGTTGTAGCCGATGACGAACCCATCGCGAGAAAAGGCATCCTCGAGTTTATTGACAAAGTCGATTTCCTGAACGTTGCAGGAACTGCCAAGGATGTTTACGAACTGGAAAAGCTGTTGGGCCAGAGGGAAGTTGATCTCCTGTTTATCGACATAGACATGCCTGGCGTATCGGGCATTGATTTTATCAGGAACTATGAAGGAAGGATGCCGCTTGTGGTGTTCACCACGGCATATCCTGAATATGCTGTCGAAAGCTACAGCCTCAAGGCCTTCGATTACCTCCTGAAACCCGTTTCGCCCGAGCGTTTCCGTATGACAGCCGAAAGGGCAATGGATACGCTGAGCGTATTGATGCCTAAAGAAAAAAAGGATTATTTCTTTGTACGCTGCGACGGTAAATATGAAAAACTGGTTATGTCGGATATAGTGTATATTTCAGGAATGCAGAACTATGTCAAGATACATTTCTCTTCCGGCAAAACCATGGTGGTGCATTCTGCATTAAAATCCATTTACCGCCAGCTTGATGAAAACCGTTTCATCATGATACACAAGTCATATATTGTTAACCTTGACTATATCGCTTCCGTTTCGGGAAGTCATGTCAGTCTGACCGAGTTGGGACAGATCCCCATCGGCAGGCATTTCAAGGCATCTATCATGCCGAGATTGTATAACTAAAATAACGCGGCAATCTATAATATGCGCATTCCGGGGTACCCGGAAGTATTGTTGCTCTGTGTTCTTCCTAAAGCGTATTCTTCCTAAGCGCTCCTGAAGTCATTCTTGCGCTTAACAATTACCTTCTTCCTACATCCTCCTTTTTGCACCCGATCTATATAGCCTGGGCTGTCCGCAACGGTCATGACTTATTATTTTCCGTTATACGTGTAGTGCCTGATCAGGCGTTTTTTCAGGGCTGCTTCTTGTCAACAGTTTTCTGCCGTTTATCAGCAGTGTTTTGCATCTGGTCAAGCTAATCCGAAATCAGCCTTTAAAGTGTACAACATCATGTGTTGATGCAGTGTCTAGGGTGTAAAATCATTAATAATATATGAAAAAAATTCACATCATTACAATTGCAGCCCTTGTTATGGGTTTTGCATCCTGCAGCAAAAAGAGCGATCCTGCACCATCGACCGGAAACAATGCCGGCACACCCAAAAAATCAAAACTGGAACTCCTGTGCCAGACATGGACTCTGGATGAAACCTATGAGGATGGAACAAGGAAAACTACAGGTGGAACCGACAAGTACCAATACACCAGGCAAGGCTCTTTCAAGTTTTACTACAACGGGGCATGGACCGAGATTGGCACTTTTGATTTTACATCCAAAGACTCTACTGCCATTGCCGTTAACTTTATGGGTTCACCCACATCTACCATCATGGCACTGAAAACGCTTGATGCGAACAACCTTAAAACGGAATTTACTTCGGGAGGAAAAAAACTAAATTACAACTACAAAAGATAAGGAGTTATTGGTTTAGGAGTGCAGGCTGCTTTAAAAAAGCGGCCTGTCCGTTTTTAGGGGCATGCGCACTATCGCACGAAGGCTTTTTATCTATCCACGCTCAAGCGTTATAATGCCATATAGAAATCATTCTTGCTGATCTCCCTGACATTGATGTCCCATTCCATGGCAAGTATCTGGCGCAGCATTTCCCTGAGTTTAGGGAAAGAATTAGGTTTGCATATAAACAGGCTGGCGCCATGGGTGTATGCTTTGGTAACCGTTTCAACGGCATTGGAAACCGACATCATGATCACGGGTATATTTGCAAAAAGCGGATTCGACCTGATCTCATCGAGACATTCATATCCGTTCTTCACAGGCATGTTGACATCCAGAAATATAATATCCGGAGGCATGGTTTCATTAAGGTTCAGTATCTGTATCATCTGCTCACCGTTATTGACAAACGTGAGCCTGCTGTAAAGGTTGAGTTCGGAAAGCGCCTTTCCAAAGTTGACACAATCACCCTGGTTGTCGTCAGCCAGGAAAATCCGGACAGGTTGGTTTTTGAGATGGGACATACGGTTGTTTAGCATAATGCCTGATTACAAAATTGCCGACTGACTGTGTAAAAGAGTTACACGATAAGCCGAAATTTATGCATTATTCACATATGAAAAGTAAAAAAGAAACAACAAACAAGTGCCTGCAGAAGGTATGGCACCCTGTCATTTTAAGAACGGTATGTAAGACGTTTTAATTACAGGGCCAGGTACCCTTCAATCGATGCAATGCAGTTCATGGCATTCTGGTAGCCGTTTTTCCGCTCCTCGATTTCACTAACATGTACGGGAAGGGCAGGTAGGAAGTTTGAAAGATGGAATACCAGTGCTTTCAGCCGGGAGTTGGTGACACCATACGGCATAAGATCACCCACCATCGACTTTACTACCTCGACAAATACTTCGAGCCGTTCATGAAGTTCTTCATCGCTGTAGGTTTTCAGCCTTTCTATCGTATAATCGCGGAAATCCTGGTATTTCTGTGTACCGCTGTCTTCAGAGTATTTTTTGATGGCATCATAAATAAAAATGGTGCACATCTCGATGTTGGCCCTCTTTTTTGCTTTTTCTTCATTGTGTAACTGGAGGTAAGCAATGGAGTTTTCAAATTCCCGGTTGTACATGTCTATCATTTCACTGATGACAGGCAATAGGCAGCTGATGGCTTTGGCAGGATCGATAGTATCCTTGTTAATTGTGTAATAGTTTTTGAGCTCCCCGCACATGTCGAGGTAACGTCGCGTATTCTGGCCCATAAAAGTGTATTTGTGTGTTCTGCGTGTTTCTGCAAATTTAGACTATCCGTTCGTGATTTTCAATCCTCTGAGACACAAATGTTGACACATGTCATTGATTTTCAGACTTAAACAAGGTGTTTTTACTTAGTTTTTTTTGAGCACTTTTACTCATAAATTGTAAAATAAACGCCTGTAAATCAATCAGCAGCAAAAAGTGTCCTAAAATGTGGATAATTCGTTCGTCGAATTTTGAATTTTTTTAAGTCCAAATATTTAATTGTTTCGTATAGTGCGCTTTAAATGATGAGAATTTCCAACAATGCCAATTCTGCAAAATGGGACTTTTCGGGATAATCCCCCTGAGTAAATTCACATGGTTTTTATTCTACATGTGTTTATTTAATGTATCCGGGTCATGGCAAAATATGCTTATTTTCGTCACCCGGAATGAATGGGTTAAGAATGCGTTTTGAGGCGGGGGAGTTATCATTCAGGGAAGTATTTGAAGTTTCCTCCAATGCCCGCAGGTCAACAAAAATTATTGATTTGGAAATATATTACCACGACCAGGTGGGGTATGGACAGGCTTCTTTTCCGCCTTACATGGTAGAAAACCGGGAAAAAAACCTGGAATTCCTTTCAAACCTGGATATAAGCAGGCTGGCATATCCGTTCCGCTTCGCGGAGATCCATCAATACCTGGATAAGGTATCGCCTGTTCACAGGCCGGCTAAAGCGGCCGTCGATATGGCACTGCATGATCTGGCTGGTAAACTCACAGGCCAGACAGTGAGCAATTACTTAATGCTCGAGCCTAAGGCACCCCTGTTTTCATCCTTCACCATCGGTATAGGGAGCGATGAGTTTCTCCTGCGCCAGTTGGATAAAGCCGGGGAGTTTCCATTTCTGAAGATCAAACTCGGAGCCGTGTCCGATTATAACCGGCATGCCATCGACCTTATACGCCGCCATTCCAACCTGCCCCTCGGTGTGGATTTCAACCAGGGACTGCAGGACAGGGAAACAGCCATACGGATGGTGGAATGGCTTTCGGGAAAAGGGGTGGAATATATAGAACAACCGATGCCGGTCGCAAGCGAGGATGATTACCTCTGGCTCAAATCGCGCAGCCCGATGGATATCATAGGGGATGAATCCATCCAGACTCCGCAGGACATTATCAACAAAAAGGAACTTTTTCACGGGGTGAATATCAAGCTGATGAAATGCGGAGGCATATATAGGGCTCACGAAAGTGTGCGCCTGGCAAGGCAGCTTGGGTTAAAGACCATGCTCGGATGTATGGTGGAATCGACATGCGCCATTACGGCCGCTGCGCACCTGGGTGCATTGTTCGACCGCCTGGATCTGGACGGCAGCCTGAATATAGCGGATGATCCTTATACAGGCATGCGCCTTGAGCACGGCAGGATCATTATGCCTGGCGGAGCAGGAACTGGGGTTAGAAAAGCCGGGTGAACAGCATTTAGGATCTGAATTTTTCTCTTGGCGTCGCGGGCCAGCGTCCAATTTTGCTAATGATTATCCGCCAGCTGATTTACCGGGATTTCCGCTGCATGTTCGCCAAGTTCTTTCATCATCAGTCCTATCATCACCTTTGGCATGGTGTACACAATCTTATGGTTCTTATTCTTGAATGTTATCGTATGCACCCTGCTGTTAGGAAACGATTTCTCAATGTATGTAAGATTGCCATACGGGGCCATCATATCCCACGTGCCGTGTATCTCAAGGATGGGGACGGTAAGCAGTGCATAGTCTTTTTCCATTTTCCGGACCTCATCCGGCAGGGGCTGCATTTCCTTGGTACTTTTTTTCAGGAACGCAGGTGTGATATATTCACCTACAGCGGTCTGGCTAAGTTTCTGCAAAGTTCTTTTCCAGTGTATATTCTGCTCTACATCGGGAGCAAGGCATGGTGAGATCATAATAAGGTTGCTGATTCTGTCGCGGTTATCGATGGTGAATTTAACACTGACCGCCCCACCATAGGAATGGCCGACGACAATAACAGGCTTATTATTCCTTCGCAATCTGAACATACCCTGCAGGGTGTTCGACTGCTCCTGGAGTGTAGCCACCCCTTCACCGATACTGCCGTTATAGCCCGGACGATCCGCAGAGATCATATAATAATTTTTCAGCAGGTTGGAGTCGGTCAGGTAGTCGCGGTAATCGCTCCATGCGCCCGGTGATCCGTGTATGAAGAACATGACAGGCATGGTATCATTGCCTGTGCAGACAAAACGCATGGACCTTCCTCCGGAACGGATGATGGTATCTTTGAACGCCACCTTTTTTTCCGAGAAATATTTAAGGGTAGCTGCGGGTTTCATAACGCCAAGATCCAGCGCTCTTAAAAGGGAGGGAACTGATACTAATGAGACTAACAGGCTTAAACCGAAGATTTTTATTGTTGATTTATTCTTCTTCATATGAATGTATTTGTGCGATAGTATTTGAGGCAAAAATAAGGCCGTAAATATACTTTTTTTATTATATATAGAAATAATCGATAAAAGGATTGATGCAGCAGTTGCGATATCATTTTTATCCATGCCAGATCATGTATCTTAAAACATAAATTACTACATTTGACAGCAAATCATTTTAGCAATGAAACATATCCCAACAAGTTTTCAGGAATACAAAGACATATACCGGTACAGTGTTGAACAGCCCGAAGCATTCTGGGCCGATATAGCAGGGGACTTCTTCTGGCGAAAACCCTGGGACAAAGTTCTGGACTGGAATTTCAGGGGGCCCGAAATCAAATGGTTCAGCGGCGCAAAGCTTAATATCACCGAAAATTGCCTCGACAGGCATCTGTCAACTAAGGGGGATCAGCCGGCCCTGTTGTGGGAGCCAAATGACCCGCTTGAACCTCACAGGACCATAACATACCGGGAACTCCATAGGGAAGTGTGCAGGTTGTCGCATGTATTGGTCAGGAATGGCGTCAGGAAAGGCGACCGTGTATGCATTTACATGCCTATGGTGCCGGAACTGGCAATGGCTTTGCTGGCCTGTGCCAGGGTAGGAGCCATTCATTCCGTTGTTTTCGGCGGTTTCAGCGCTCAGAGCATTGCGGACAGGATAAACGATGCGCAGGCGAGTCATGTGCTAACTGCCGACGGGGCTTTCCGCGGGCCCAGGGAAATACCGCTTAAGGCGGTAATCGACGATGCGTTGGTGCAGTGCGACAGTGTTAAAAAGGTGATTGTTTTGAGAAGGACAGGCACAGCCGTAAGCATGATAGATGGAAGGGATGTATGGTGGAATGAGGAAATGGAAGCAGCGGAGAAAGAGGGATTAAATGATTTCCCGGCATGTGAAATGGATGCCGAGGACATGCTGTTCATCCTGTATACCAGCGGCAGCACGGGTAAGCCCAAAGGAGTGGTGCACACATGCGGAGGCTATATGGTATATACCTCATACACATTTATGAACGCCATGCAGTATAAGACAGGTGAGCTCTTTTTCTGTACGGCTGATATCGGGTGGGTGACAGGACATAGTTATGTGGTATACGGGCCCCTGGCTTCGGGAGCAACCTCGTTAATATTTGAAGGCGTTCCCAATTACCCCGATGCAGGCCGTTTATGGGATATTGTTGACAAACACGGTGTAAATATCCTGTACACCGCACCGACAGCCATTCGTTCACTGATGGCTGCCGGGGACAGTTTCGTTGAGGGAAAACGGCTGGATACCCTAAACAAACTCGGCAGTGTCGGGGAACCTATAAATGAGGAAGCCTGGAACTGGTTTCATGAGAAGATTGGAAAGGGGACTTGCCCCATTGTTGACACCTGGTGGCAAACTGAAACCGGTGGCTTCATGATGTCGCCTATTGCCGGGATTACGCCTGCAAAACCTTCTTTCGCAATGTTTCCCCTACCCGGGGTGCAACCCGTGCTGGTGGATGAGAATGGCAAGGAGATCAGGGGTAATGGTGTCAGCGGCAACCTGTGCATGAAATTCCCCTGGCCGGGCATGATCCGCACCACGTATGGCGATCATGAACGGTGCAGGAAAACATATTTTTCCACCTACCCTGACCTGTATTTCACCGGGGACGGCTGTCTCAGGGATGAGGAAGGACATTATAGGATTACAGGCCGGGTGGACGATGTGCTGAATGTTTCAGGTCACAGGATAGGCACAGCCGAAGTGGAAAACGCCATCAATATGCACACAGGGGTGGTGGAAAGCGCTGTAGTGGGTTATCCTCACGATATCAAAGGTCAGGGAATATATGCTTACGTCATATGTTCGGAAATGCCTGAAGACAGGCTTCAGATGGAGAAGGACATACTGCAGACGGTAACGCGGGTGATAGGACCCGTAGCCAAGCCGGACAGGATGCAGTTTGTGACAGGTCTTCCCAAAACGAGAAGCGGGAAGATCATGAGAAGGATACTGAGGAAAATAGCCGAAGGCGATACGGAGAACCTGGGAGATACAAGTACCTTGCTCGATCCCGGAGTGGTGGAAGAAATAAAGAGGGAAAGGGTGGGTTGAGCGTCCATATGGATAACCTGGTAGAAAAAAATACGCTAAAAAAGACATCTAGGTGAAAAGCGGTATTTTTTCATTTTTGAACATCCTGATTTGTTTTTTAATGTCATCTTTGTTTACGTTTGCGACGTGTCGGTTATTCACTATAATACCACGAAAAGCGGGTTGATAAAAGCCTGGAGCCTTGAAAAATGGGCCGAAACGATCATTTTGTATGCAATACCTCAGACTCCTTTCCTGATGGATCGGATCATGATGGCTATCTGCAAAAGGGAACTACAGATTGAACAGGCGATTGATGATCCTGTATTTGCGGTTTTTTTCGCCACCTTTAATGAAAAGGACATTGTTTCCGCTGTTACTGATTACATGATGCAGCGTGCGTTGGTTGTACAGGACCAGTATGGCGAGTATTCACTGACATCACGATCGAAAGACATCAAGGAACTAGGAAGTCTGCAGGAATACTATGCCAGGCAGGAAAGACAGGCAAGAATTGAAGAATCAATTATCGCCACCAATCAGTCCATCATTGAAACGAACCTGTCAGTTAAAGAGCTCAACACCCGCACCTCGGATATTTACAGGTTTCAAAAGTCGACAACCATATTGACTATCATACTGGTTATAGCCGCTTTATTGGCAACGGTTGCTTCATTCTGGGTTTCATAACTCAATTATTTGCTGGAGAAACTCCAGCATAGATTCCGCCAGCGGTTTTCAGTCAGATTCCCGGGTTCTTCCGGACATGCAGGGTTCGCGCTTATCTCAAGAGCTGCAAGGTGCCTTTTTCTTTTATCTGTATCCACTTGTTGCTGAGCCGGTACCTGTAGAACACCACCCAGGTGTATACATCCTGTTGCACTGGCTGCCCCATGTATGTGCCGTCCCAGCCTGGCGAATCCTGGTCGCCGTCGTACACTTTTTCTCCCCACCTGTTATAAATCTGCATACGCATTTCCGGCACATTGACCAGGTAAGGTTTGAAATACGGGTTGTTGTCGTCGCCGTTAGGAGTGAAAGCAGTTGGTATGTAGAAACGGCAATTGTTGCTGGTATATGTAATGCGGATGGTGTCCCTGGCTTCGCCGCATATGTTGGTAACCGTCACGAAATATGTTCCGGGTCTGCTGACGACAAACTGTGTATCTGAAACCGACGAATTTCCCCATTTGTATGTAGAGCCCCAGAATCTGGCTTTTAATTCCATAATTTCGTACAGGCATAATTGTGTGTCATTTCCAAGGGATATTTCCGGTGCCGGATAGATATTCGTGAACTGAAATGAGCTGTCATAACAGCCGTTCACCGTTACCCCATACATGACAGTGTCTTTCCATAACGTTACAGGCCTGTACCTGTTGCCCTGAAGGTTCTTTCCGGAAAAATTTCCGCCCGGCTCCAGGGGCACCAGCTGTATGCCGGTATCAAACTGGCAGTAGAATTCCCTGAGTTTGGAGAAAGATGCATCCGGCATGCGCTTGACATACACCTGCCTTTGCGCAGTATCCCTGCAGCCATTTACTGAAGTTACAACAAGCGTAACGGTTTTATATCCCGTGTCTGCAAAACTATGATTAACTGTTGGTCCCGATCCTGCTTTTCCCGCCATATTCCAGTCGAACCTGTTTAAGCCGAAAGAGTCGTACGATTGGTCGGTGAATGTGTAGAGGTTGCCTCTTAAGCACTGCGCCGAATCGTTGACGGTGAAACGCGCTTCTGGTTTGGGAAATATTCGTATAACCTGTTTGGCGCTGTCCACGCAAAAGCTGTCTGAAACCACCCGGTGCCTTACAGTATAGAACCGTGAGTAACTGAAGAAATGCGACACATTATTCCCGCTATCGGTACCGCCGTCATCAAAATCCCAGTAGTATTTACCAATGGTGCCTTCTGCAATGCTCGCGGTTGAATTGAAAACAAGCTTTTGAATATTAACGCACTGATTGGAGTTGTTGACATTGAAGCTGACCAGCGGTTTTGCAAAAACCCTTATGCTTCTTGACATACTGTCGATACATCCCGGAGCTGAGATAGCCCTCAGTTTAACAGTGCGGATGCCGTGCTGTGAATACACATGGGTAACCGATGTATTGCCAGACACTGTGCCATCACCCAAATCCCAGCTGTAAGTAAGGCTGCCGCTGGAAATGCTGCTGTTGTTGGTAAAAACAAACGACTGGTCGTTCAGGCACTGGCGTGGATTATTTATGGTAAAAGCAGGAACCGGTGTGGGATGAACCGTCTGAAATTGCCATGTTGAATCGGCACATCCCTCCGATGATAAGACTCTCAGCATGATACGGTATCTTCCCGCAGAGTCGTAAACATGGCCAGTATCCAGGTTGTTATAGGTTAATCCATCGCCTGTTTCCCATGAATAGGAGAGTGTTCCATACGGAATGCCGGAATTGTTGCTTACGATGAACCTGTTGCCGCTCAGGCATTGTGTTGAATCATTGACAGCAAAGGCAGGTTCAGGCTTGGGAAATATGATAACTGTAGATGTAAAGGTATCCCGGCAAAGGAATTCAGTTGCAGGAATGAGTGTTACCTGCAACGTATCGTGTGCTGCGTATATCTTTTGAGGCGACCGGGCTGTGTCTCCTGTACCATCGCCAAAATCCCAGGAATAGGTGAGTGCGCCCTGGTCAAAGTAGCTCTGGTCAGTGAAAACAAAAAGATTGTCATTCACACACTGGGCCGAGTCGTTCATGATGAAACGGGATGTGGGTTTAGGGTGAACGGTTATTTCAAGGAATGAGGTATCCCTGCAATCCTCGGCACTTTCGGCAATGAGGCTTATTTTATAAAGAGCATTGCGGGTATACGTTCTGCTTGTATCAGGATTGCCTGGCCCATACTGGGTGCTGTCAAGGTTCCAGTAATATGTATCTACGGTTCCTTCCGGAATTCCGGTGATGGCGTGGAAGATGAACGTATTGTCGTTTTCACACTGGGCAGTGTCATTAACGCTGACTGCAGAACTGGGTTTTGGGAACACCACTGCCGGTTTGGATATGCTGTCAACGCATCCTGAATCTGAATACAGGGTGAGTGTAACGGTATATGGGCCGTATTGAGGGTAAATGTATACCGCCGGATCGGTTGTATCGGTTGTGCCGTTCCCGTAATCCCATACGTGTGTCATGCTGCCGGTATTGATGACCGATGTATTGCTGAAAATAAAATTCTGCCCGTTTATACATTGGGTGCTGTCATTCACAGTAAACGAGGGTTTGGGTTTGGGATGCACCCTTATATCCATATATGCTGAATCCCTGCAGCCATGATCCGAGATGATCTTCAACCCGACACGGAATACGCCATCTGTCGAGAACTGCTTTTGTGGATTGAAAACTGTGGCCGTGTCATTTTCACCGAGCAGCCATACCTGCATGAAACTGTCTTTTGGTATATGAGACAAATTTGTAAATATAAAATTCTGGTCATTCAGGCACTGGCTCTGGTCATTGACCGAGAATTCTGCAACGGGCATGGGGAATACTTCAATATCCTGGTTCATCGTATCACGGCAATTTTTATCGCTCAGGGTCATCAGGCTGACTGTATATATTCCGAACGTGTCATATGAGTGCGATGTGTTTAAGTTGCCTGCAGTGTCCGAATCCCCAAAATCCCATTTATAGCTCATGGTTCCGTAAGCAATGTTGCTTTGGTTTGTAAACAGGAACAGGTTATCAGCCTCGCAAGGCAAACTGTCATTGACGGAGAAAACGGCTACAGGCAAGGGATTTACAAGTATTGTCTGCTCAGTCGTATCGCTGCATTGAGACGTATTCGTCGCGATGAGCCGGACGGTAAAGGTATCATAAGCATTATAGTGATGAACGCCCTGAAGATCGTAGGAACTGTCACCGTCGCCGAAAAACCACCTCGAACCGGTGCTTCCGTAATATCCAGCGCTTGTATTGGTGAATATAAAATTATTGGTGTTCTGACACTGGATGGGGTTATTGACAGTAAAGGATGCTTTTGGTTTGGGATGCAGACGTATGGCAAGCTCCGCCGTGTCAGGACAGCTTTTGTCGCTCATGGTCATAAGTTTCACCACGTAATTGCCGGTATCCTTATACCTGTGATCAAACGCTGAATCGTTTTTTACGGTCAGGTCGCCCAAATCCCATTTCCTTGTATACGTGCCTGAAAGAATGGTCGTCTGGTCAGCAAAATGAAAAAACTGTGAGTTAATGCATTGAGAATCCGAAGGGCTGAGGAAAGGTGTTGTTACCGGGTTAGGGTTGACCAGCAAGCTATCATAGGCAGTATCCCGGCAGTTAAAAGCGGTGATAGCAATCTGCCGGACAGCCCGCATGCCTGCTTTCGTATAATTCTTTACCGGATTTTTGACTGAGGCGGTTGTACTGTCGCCGAAATCCCAGTTATAGGACAGCTGACCTGTATCTATGCTGCTGTTGTCTGTAAATACAAACCGGCTTCCTGTTAGGCATTGCTCATGGTTATTGATTGTGAAGGCTGCCTGAGGCAAAGGATAAGTAGTGGCGATCTTTGTGATGGAATCATCGCATCCGAACGGGTTGACAGCCCTCAGTTTGACTGAATAGTCGCCTGCGCTGTCGTATAATTCGCTGAGGGAAACGCTGGTACTTGTATCACCGTTTCCAAGATCCCAGAAATATTTTACAGGTGTTTGTTTGGATGTTGTAGTATTGGTAAAAGCGATGGATTCAGTCAGACATTTGTTGGTGAATGTGAAATTCACCTTTGGCCGGCTATGCACCCTCACTGTGATGGTGTCGCTGCTTTTGCACCCGGCATAGTTGGTAACAGTAAGGCTTACGTCAAAGACAGAATCGTAAAGATAGGTCTTTATCGGGTTTTTCAGAAGGCTGGTCGTGCCGTCATCGAAATCCCAGACCCACTGTTTCACATGATCGTTGAACGATTCCGTTGAATCCTTGAAATGGATCGGTGTTCCCAGGCAAACATTGGTTTTCTGAAAATACACCACGGGGAATGGGGCAATAATAATGGTCTGGCTGATTTCCCCGTAACATCCAAGCCTGGAATACGCCTTTAATACGACCGTGTATCGTCCTGTGTCGGCATACTGATGCTGTGGCGAGTATTGTGTAGATGTATCGCCGTCACCGAATTCCCATTCAAAACGGACAATGGTGTCGGTGTTGATTATGCTCTGGTTTGTGAATGTCGTGGTATACGTATTGCAGTCCGTTACAAAAGCAAATTGCGGTTTCGGATTTTCGAAAACGGTGACCTGCCTGTAACTTGCATCAAATGAGGTATCGGGATATGTATTGGAGCAGGTGACCGGAATGCCATTGCTCATCATGGTCATATACGCTGTGAGTCTTGGATAGAAAATGCCGTACTGGGGATAAGTGAAACTCATGTTACTGTCCGATCCCGTGAACTGCGAACTGTTATTGGCATCGCCGAATGTCCATGTATATGTACCGGCATTTAGGCTGGTATTTTTAAAACGTACCTTTAATGGCTGGCAGCCAGTGGAATCACCAATGAATTCATACCACGCGGTAGGTCCGAGCACCGTGATGTTTTTTGTTAAACTATCCTTGCATTTTCTTGTGTTTTCAACCAGCAGCTTGACAGAATAGGTGCCTGCCTTGAAAAACTTGGTTGGATTTTTCAGGATACTTCCTGACAAACCCGGCCCGAAATTCCAGTTATGTTTCAACACCCTGTCATCGGTATGGCCGAACATGTTGACCGAATCATACACTGTAGAATGCGATTCAAAGGAAATAAGCTGTGCGCATGTGAAGGTATCCGCCACGGTGGTGAACCCTGCATCTATTCCAAATACTCTGACAGCGTTTGTCATGGTAAAGGTATCCTTGCAGCCCGCACTGTCTGTTACAGCCATGCGCATGGTGTAATCGCCTATGGCTGTATATGTTTTGGAAGGCGAAGGGTTTGTTGAACTGAAACCGTTGCCGTCGCCGAAATCCCATTTGACCGATTCAAGTCCTGCCTGTGCCCTTGCCGTATCATTCCAGTAATTATAGGCACTGTTCCAGTAGCTTATATTCTTGGCAACCTGTACAGCCTCTCCAAGGCAGACTTCCCTGTCAGAGACGGTAAAGCTCGACCTGTAACCGATCCGAATCTGCATACTGTCTGTTGCCAGGCAGCCGTCCTCCAATTCCAGGTACAGGTAGACCCTGAACAAGCCCGTCCGTGTATACGTATGGCTCACAGGCGCAAGACTTGTTGCCGTCTGGAATGTTCCATCACCCCAATCCCAGCGGATCAGTGTAAGGGAATCCTGGTCTGGCTGGTCGACCGTAAACGTAAATGTACTGTTTTTGCAATACTGAACGCTTGGATTGTATGTAGAACTGAAACTGGGGTTTATTTTTCCGTAGTCAAGGATATAATGATACCATCCTGTATCTGAACATACCTGGTCATTGCTATCCGTGCCGTTCTGAAGTATAATGCCTATGGTTATCTTTCCTGACGTATCGCATAATTCATACGGATAATTGTGGGTCATTTCGTCTTCCATCCAGAACGAGTCAAAATACGATGTGGCCCTGGCACAGGCACTGTCCCACATCACCTTGAACGTTTCCTGGTCGCAGCCTGGCTTGGTCATGCTCAGATCCAGCTCCACCGCTTTCTCCGGTTCGGGGCCCAGGCAGAGGTTATTGGTGATCAGTTGTAACCCGGTTTTAGCATTGGGTTTTATCAATGGCAGGTTAATCTCTGCGGTGTCGGTACAACCGATGATGGTGTCGGTAACGATAAGTTTGGCCAGGTAACAGTTTTCCTGGCCCGGGGAATACATGTGTTTTACATAAGTCGAATCCACCGAATACCTGCAATTATTGTTGACATTGATGTTGTTGATGCTGTCCGATACGCATGATGAGGCGTAAGGATCGCCGAAATCCCAGAAAAATTTAAGTCCTCTGTTATTGTAATAGGTACTGGTATTGTGAAATATGACTGTATCCCTAATACTGCATTGAAACTGGTTCACAATTCTTCCTGCGGCGGCCTGCGGCCCATAAACGAAAATCGTATCGAGTACTTCAAGTTTGGAGCATCCGTTCTTGGTAATGTTTACTTTCGGAATATACATCCCCGGACGTGCGTAATGATAGTCCGGGTTAAAAATAAATGATGTGTCAAGGTTGTCGAAATCCCAGTAGATAGTGCCGCCCGTTATCGGTGACTGCCTGAACATGAAGAGGTTGTCGGACCTGCAGAGACTGGTAGAACTGTCAAGCCTTGCATCAATAGGGAAAGACGTGTTGGTCACCAGGTCCTCCCTGCTGAACGTATCGATGCAGCCATCCGAGTTCTGGACGATAAGAGTGACGTCGAACACACCGTCAGTCGTGTAGGTGTGGGATATGGGATTCCATGTGGATGTATTCGTGCTGTCATCACCGAAGTCCCACTTGAAACCGGTGACTTTAGGGGGCGACATATTGGTGGTGTTGGTAGCGTAAAAAGATGTATTGAAACAGCCGGTCACAGGATTGGCGAGGAAACCAGCTTCCAGTTCCGGATAAACGGTCATCTTTACGGGGGATATGTATGAAGCCATACACCCGTTCTTGTCAATGACCGTCATGCTCAGGGTATAAGTTCCGCCCGTGGAGTCGGGATAATTGTAACAGATAACCGTATCGCCCAGGGGGGAGGTTTTGTCTACAAAGCCGTCGTCAAATGATATGGAGCGGAAAGTGAGACCGACAGAAGAAGCTTTAGTCTGAATGCAAACACGATTATAATTGAAACATTGCACGGAATCAAGTATGGTGAAACTGGCATCCGGCAGTTCATGTATTTTTACCGGTTTTCCCGCTTTTATACAAGTGGCGCCGTTGGAATAATACAGTGTAGCCACAGGAGTAAACGTCCCGGCAGTGTTGTACTGGTGAGAGGTGGAGGATGCATACGTTGTAAACCCGTTACCGAAATTCCAGTGGTAAGTTCCCGGAGAGCCCGTTCCGGGATTGGCACTGAAGCTGACAAAATCGCCCTTGCAGGCCGAATCTTTACTGATGGTAAGGGTTATCCTGTCAAATATCTGAACCGTTTTTACAAGCGTGTCCATACAACCGTTCCACGTGGTAATGTAAAGGGTGACGGTTTTATTGCCCGGACTGATATATGTGTGCTGGGGATGAACGTTATAATCCGTTCCGCCGTCACCAAAAAACCAGAGGAAAGTTCTGAAGGTCTCCATGGAATCCGATGTACAGGACGATGTGAACTGGGTGGCCAGATCGGCGCAGGTCTGGCTCGTGCTGAACGCTGCAACGGGTTTTTTTAATACCCTTATGTTCTTGGTTACGGTATCAGTACATCCTCCTGTATCTGTGACGATCAGTGTGACGGTAAACAATCCGTCACGGTTAAACTGGTGAACAGGGTTCGGAACGGTATCCGTATTATTATTGGAGAAGCCATCTCCGAAATCCCAGGCAAAACGGGGTTTGCCTGCAGAACCGGTGAATGTGAATGAAGCGTTGTTAAACTGGCAACTACTTGCAGGCAGGGTGAAATCGGCGCTGCATTGCGCTTCCAGCTTCCCGGCCGCAAAAGCCAGGACGCAGATTAACAGCGATTTCCATAGTTGTTTCAGTTTTAGCATTCAGTTAAGGGTTAAGTAACTGCCTGTATTGCAAATTTACGGTATTTCACAAAAGTTTTGTGTAAAACGTTCCTAATAATGATCAGTCATTACGTATTGGACATTTATAACATATTTTGGTTGCCTTAACATGCGAACACAGGGTAAAAATAAATATAAGGAGTTGGAGGCCAGGCTTCAATGCGAATTCATTTTCAAGGGATTAAGGAATAAGATTTTAATTTAAAGTTTTGCTTCAACGTATAATGCCAAAATATAATTATGTAATATCACTATTGATTTTTTGGCGATAAAGTTTTATTTGCTTATCTTGCGTTGCTTTTTGTAAAAAAAAGTATTACACACTTACACAGGATGCCTAAGCTTCTTACTTTTTTTTTCGCTGTTGTTTTTTTAACAGGGCTTCAGGCACAGGAGTTTGAGGGCTATAAAGCGAATGAAAAATTGCAGGGCTCCGAATTGCTGAGAATTCATTCTGTTACCGGGAAAATCCAATATGCGCTTCTTTCAGAATCCAGCTTTATCAATGAATCTCAGGTTTCCGGGTATTTTTCAAATGTTTACGGACTGAAACAGCCTTCAGGATTGAAGGTGATCAAGCGGGAGAGGGACGAACTGGGGTTTGAACATATCAGGTTCCAGCAACTATACAATGGAATACCGGTCTATGGGGCGGTCCTCATAGCACACATGAAGGACGGCCGGCTGCATTCCTTCAATGGCGAGGTATTCGATCTGGACGTAAAAAACAGCAAGGCGGGCCTGGATGAAAAAGCCTGTCTTCAGAAAGCCCTCGACAGTTTTCCTGCCGAACTGTACATGTGGCAGGATGAGCAGGAAGAACGCATCATCAGGGAAATCCGTGAAGATGACAAAGCTACGTGGTATCCTGCCGGTGAACTGGTTTTCTGCGCCCGCAACCTCGATTTCTCATCCCCGCATTTTTTTCTTGCCTACCGGTTTACCATCCACGCAAGCATTCCCAGGAAGGGCGAGAACATTTACATTAACGCTCATACGGGAGAAGTGCTTGCCCGTGAAAACCTTATTCATACCACTGATGTGCCCGGTAAAGCCATAACCAAATACAGCGGCACACAAAACATCATTACAGACAGCACGGCGCCATACAATTACCGTTTGAGGGAAAACACCAGGGGAAACGGCATATACACCTTCAACATGAAAAAGGGTACAAGCTATGGCGCGGCAGTAGATTTCAAGGATTCGAACAATATCTGGAACAATGTGAATGCCAGCAAGGATGAAGTTGCTACCGATGCCCACTGGGGAGCCGAAACAACCTACGATTATTTCAAGAACAGGCATAACCGCAACAGTTATAACAACAACAACGCCCGCATCAACAGCTATGTGCATTTTTCAAATAATTATGACAATGCATTCTGGGACGGGGTCAGAATGACTTACGGAGACGGCAATTCTTTTAAGCCGCTCACTTCGCTTGACGTATGTGGTCATGAGATCGCTCACGCTGTCACATCCAATAGCGCCGGTCTTATCTACAGTTATGAATCCGGGCAGTTGAATGAATCATTCAGCGACATATTCGGAAATGCGGTCGAACGTTTTGGGAAACCTTCAAATTACAGCTGGATAATTGGAGAAGAGATTACCTATGACGGTACCGGTTTGAGAAATATGTTCAATCCTAAGCTGAAAGGGCACCCCAGATGTTACAAAAGCACAAACTGGTATTTCGGCAGCGGGGATAATGGCGGTGTACACCTGAACAGCGGCGTGCAGAACTGGTGGTTTTATCTTGTCAGCGAAGGTGGTGCAGGCACAAATGATGTATCCAACGCTTATAAAGTGGACAGCCTCGGAATACAGAAAGCAGAGAAAATTGCATATCGTAACCTTACAGTTTACCTTACACCTACTTCGCAGTACGCAGATGCAAGGTTTTATTCCATAAGGGCGGCTGTCGACCTGTATGGAAATTGCAGCAAAGAGGTCATTGCCGTTACAAATGCCTGGTATGCCTGTAATGTGGGAGCTAAATATGACAGTGGCTTTGTGAAAGCGGATTTTGTAGCAGATACTGTTGTCTGCCAGGCGTCCAGGCAGGTTAAATTTACTAATCTCAGCACCAATTCATCCTCTGCCAAATGGTATTTTGGCGACGGGTCCAATACCACCACATATAACCCTATTCATACATATTCAGGGTACGGCAATTTTACGATTAAGCTTGTAGCAACAAGCTGTTTTAAAAACCGTAAAGACAGTCTTACCAAAACAGCCTATGTAAAAGTGGATTCGTCATTGGACATTTGCAACGCTGTGATTCTGCCTTCAGGCGGTGTGGACAGCACAAACAAATGCCAGACGTTTGTATATGATGAAGGTGGAGAGGGTAATTATAAAAACCAGCGAACCACCTTGTACCGCCTGAGCGCGCCAGGTTCCGATTCCCTCAGGATAAGGTTCCTGGACTTTGATTATGAAGCAGGTTACGACAGCCTGTATATCTATAAAGGAGCATATCCGGGCGGTATAAAAATCGGGGGTTATACAGGCAGTACCCTGCCTTTTGGAGGAAAGAACTTCGCCATAGCCGGAAGTGTTGTCACGTTGAGGCACGTAGCCGATCCCGGTGTAGTCGGGCGCGGTTTCAAGATGTATTACACTGCGTTTAAAAAGCCTGTTGATGTTACGGCATTTGCAGATACCACCATTTGCAAGGGCACATCAACTCTATTGTATGGCAAAGGCACAGGAGGATACAAGCAGGATTATGTATTCCAGTGGAAAAATATAAAAAATGACGATTCCATAATCGTGGCCCCGCTAACCCAGACAGTTTACAAGCTGTACCTGAGGGATGCCTGTACCGGAT
Organism: uncultured Bacteroidota bacterium; assembly: GCA_937867025.1. GTDB lineage: Bacteria > Bacteroidota > Bacteroidia > NS11-12g > UBA955 > JABMMZ01. The sequence continues at coordinate 23,515 of CALMKH010000301.1, forward strand.
CCCGCGATTCTGCAGAGGTGACGGTAAAAGTGAGGGATGAACTGAAAGTGTCGGTAAATCCGGATACCATCGTTTGCCGGGGACAGTCCGTTGCGCTGAACGCCTTAGCAAGCGGGGGAAAGAACACCTCTTACCAGTTTGGCTGGAACAATGGATTAAGCAACCAGGCCTCGCATGTCGTGTCGCCCCTGATAACTACTTCCTACAGGATCATACTCAACGACGGTTGCACACCTGAGGCCGACACAGCCTATGTGACGATATATGTGAAAGATGCATTGAAGGTAAAACTTTCGTCTTCGGATACCGTGATATGCTATAACCGCTTATCTTCATTTACAGCCTCAGGCAGCGGCGGAGATACTTCTGCATATGTTTATACATGGAATGCCGGCCTTGGTACGGGAACAACCAAATCCGTTACCCTCAGTAAAAGTGCCTGGATCAGGGTAACTCTTGATGATGGTTGTACCTCAGATCCTGCAAGCGATTCTGTTTTTATCCGGGTAAGACCGGAACTTAAAGTAAGTGTTGGCAGAGACACCACACTCTGTATGGGGAATTCAATAAAACTGGTCGCCGCCGTCAGCGGAGGTGATGCATCTGCATATAACTATCAATGGAACCAGGGATTGCCATCCGGGCCGGATCATGTGGTTCAGCCGGGTGACTCCACTGTATATAAAGTGACTGTAAATGATCTGTGCTCAGATGCAGCGTCAGATTCAGTAGCAGTTGCGGTTTTGCCCGGATTACATATAGACGGTCTGGCCGACACAACTATCTGTTACGGTTCAGGCATGACATTGCATGCAATTGCCAGCGGCGGGAAGACGGGCAATTACACATATGCCTGGAACAATGGCCTGCCTGACCAGTCATCACATACAATCAATCCTTTGTCAAGTGGGGTTTACACGTTGATACTGTCTGACGGTTGCACAGTCAGGAATGACACAGCAAGCATAAATATATCAGTAAAAGATGCCCTGAAGGCGGACATTCAGAGTCCTGATACATTGATATGTTATAATAAGTCAACCAGGTTGACTGTTTCCGGAACCGGTGGTTTGGACTCTGCATATGTATTTGACTGGGACAATGGCCTGGGCCAGGGAACTGATAAGAGCATTAATCTTAAAACAAGCGCCTGGCTTCATGTAAGACTTTCAGATGCTTGTACACCTGTACCGGGCCTGGATTCTATCTTTATCAAGGTCAGGGAAAAACTGGAAATAGATCTCAATAAGGATTCCGTAATCTGTTACGGCTCCGGCATTCAGCTGAAGGGAGCGGTGAAAGGAGGCGATCCCTCTGCCTATACCTACCAGTGGTCGCATGGATTATCGCCTGCGCCTGCTCACACTGTGAGTCCGGTCACAAGAACTGTATATAAGGCCGTACTTAAGGACAATTGTTCTGACGATGCCACGGATTCTGTTCTTGTGGACGTTCTTCCGCCGATTAAAATCAATAATCTCAGGGACACCCTCTTGTGTTTTGGAGGCACTGCAACACTTGCTCCGGTGGTAAGTGGCGGAAAACCCTTGCAGTATCAATACATCTGGGACAACGGTTTGGGTAACTCTCCCATGCAGTACGTGGGGCCTCAAAAACTGACTTCATATACCCTGGAAGTAAAGGATAACTGTTCAAGTCCGTCCGCTTACGCAACGGTAAAAATCGATGTCAGGGCGCCTCTTTCCATAGGATTAAAACTGAGCAGGAATGAAATTTGTGCAGGTGATTCCACATTGATGGACGTTGATTTAAAAGGAGGCATCCCAGCTTCATATAAATGGACCGTGAACGGGGTTGACCAGCCTTTGAAAGATATATACCTGAGTCCTTCCGCAACTACTGGCTATAGTGTCAAGTTATTTGATAATTGTTCATGGGATGCGGATACAGGCTTCAGCCTGGTGGTGAATCCCCTGCCGATTGTGGATTTTGTTGCCGATGACACTGTAGCATGTACCGGACAGCCCGTAAGTTTCAGCAACCTCTCAGCAAACGCAGAAACCTATGAATGGGATTTCGGCGATGGAATCAAGAGTGTCCTTCCAGAGCCAGTCCACAGATATAAGGCTTCAGGATATTTGCCGGTGGAATTAACCGCCGTTTCACAGAAGGGATGCAGGAACACCCTTGAACGCAATCCTTATATTCATGTCTGGGACCATCCTGAAAGCCTTTTCAGTTTTAACACCGTTTCGGTGACGTATGATCATCCCCTGGTGAATTTTACAAACCAGTCGAAATATTACAGCACATTTGAGTGGCATTTTGGTGACGGCATGTCAGAGACAATTGCCGATCATCCTTCGCATATGTATGGAGATACGGGACATTTTTTGGTCCTGCTTATCAGCAGGAATGCCATTGGTTGCTCAGATACATTCAATGCATATGTAACGGTGAAAGACATTTACAGGCTGTTTATACCCACTGCTATCTCCGTTAATGAAGACGGTATAAATGACGACCTGAAAATCGGAGGACGCGGCATAACCGGCTATAAAGTGAGAATATTCAATCGCTGGGGCGAAATGGTGTTCGTCGGCACGGAAAAAGATAAACCGTTTAACGGCAAGGACA
>CALMKH010000302.1 GCA_937867025.1 uncultured Bacteroidota bacterium
GTAAACAATCAGGCTTCACTGACTTTCATTCATGTATATCCGGATGAGTTGCCTGAGTCGGCCACCGAAGAAGAAAAGGCCCTTAACAGGGAAAATGCCAGGAACATGAATACGGAAATACTGGAAAACCATGTACATAAAATCTGCAAGGTTATAGGCGCGGATGCGCTATCATGCGCCTGCGTTGCCATTCCCGGCGATCCCGGAAGGCAGGTGGCAGCTTATGCCTCGGCACATCAGGCTGATCTTGTCGTTACAGGGACACACGGGCGAAAGGGATTGCGCGACTATATTTTTGGCACACACACATGGAATATTGCCAAGCGCTCTTCGGTCCCGTTGCTGGCTATTCCTGAGGATGCCTATTATGCCGGTATACACAGGATCGTCTTTGCTTCAGACTGCCGTGGGTACGAGATAGCAGCGATACAGCAGCTGGCCGATCTGGCAACGGGCTTTGATGCGTCAATCACTGTATTGCATGTCATTGACGAGCCATTTTCCGATGCCTATGAAAGGTATATTTTTGCAGACTTCAAGGCCCAGGTAAGGAAGGCCGTAAAATACCCCAAACTCAGTTTTAAACTTATCGGGGAATCCGATGATGTTCCCGGCGCCCTCAACACGTTTTGCATGAGGCATTCCATAGATTTGCTGAGTGTGCCCTCCGATAAGACTTTCCGTCTCGACCATCTGTTGTTTCACCATACAAGCCAGGATATGGCTTTGGCGACCAAAATACCGCTGCTGTGCCTGCCCGAATCCGCCAGGAAGCCCGGCCCGGCCCGGGTCACCTTGCTCGAAGCTGCCGAAGAAGCCGGTAAATCTATACGCAACAGGGTGTGATCTGAATAGGGTGTGCTGTTGGTTAAAGAGCTGGCATGATCTGCCGGGCAGATTGGAATTCCTGCGGAGTCAGTTTCGCTGAATGAGACATTCAGGCTGACTCCTTACAAACATTTGGAAAATGTTTTAAAACTTGTCATTGTACAGCTCGGTCAAGGCTTTTCCCTGCAGATTCTGTTCGTTAAGGGTCCAGTCTTCTGTCAGCACGGTTTCCAGCCAAGCCTTGCCTGATTTCCGGAACACCTTTGCATCCAGGCCGTATATCTCATCAAAAAGTTCACTTAGTTCCTTAACGGACATGTCGCTGTCGATGGTAATGGTCTTGTCGTTTTTATCCAGGCGGTAATCCCCTATTTTCCTGGTTTTCTCCGGTAAGTGATTTACTGTAAGCAAATGATTTTTATGTGATCCTTTGAAGAAATCAATATCAAGAAACGGAAATGTTTTATTAAAATTTTCCTGTATGTCTGAAAGGGTTAATTGATCATTTATCTTCATTTTCGTACAGCAGCTCAATATCTAAAGGTCTTCACCAAAAATCAGGGTAAACATGATACAAATACTCTCAGAGTGTAAAATCCCTTTTATTCAGGGATGCCCCCGCAAAATTAAGCTGGCTTTTAAAGCTTTATATTGACTGGTGTCAGAGTCCGGTATGACAAATGTCAATACAAAAGACATTCGCAATGTATAAGAGGGGAGGTATAATCCTGGTTTCAGGATTAAGGACGCTGATATAACTGCATGATCAGTTCTTCAGTTTCTGTAGCTTTTCGTAGGCTTTTACGGTGATCTTCCCGTTCGACAGGTCGATATATCCTTCATCCCGGAAATCGCCAAGGGTGCGTATAACCGTTTCAGTCGCAGTGCCGACAAGGTTAGCCAGGTCTTCTCTGGCAATCTGCATGCTGACCTGCTCATTTCCCTGTTTATAGGTATCGGTAAGTTTCAGCAGTGCTTCTGCTACTCTTTTTCTGACAGAGTTATATGCCAGCCTGATCAGCTGTTTCTCATTTTCTATAAGATTATTGGACAGCATCTCGATGAATTTCCGCGAAACATCGGAATGTTTGTAGATGAGGGCGAAGAAGTCTTCTTTCGGCAGCATGTAAATTTCAGAATCTTCCAGCGCTGTTGCCCCGCCTGAGTATTTTTCATCTTTCAGCAATGGCAGGTACCCGAAGAAATCACCTTCCTTGTACAGTTCGGTAATAAAATCTTTACCCAGGTCATTGGTCTGGTAAACCTTCACTTTGCCCTTGGCTACAAAATATATCCCCCTGGGGTAGGCACCCTCTTTGTAAATGTCGTCCTTCTTTTTGTAAAATCGCAATTCCTTCTCTTCCGACATTTTTTTGAGTATTTCCATTCCCTTGGCTTGATTTATAAAATCGTTCACCCCTTCAAGGCTCCTCTCATACTCCTTTTTAAGGATTTCATTTTTTTTGAACCTGCTTTCAATTGCGTTCAGAAGCTCCATGTCGTCAAAAGGTTTGGTCAGGTAGTCGTCGGCCCCCATTTCCATGCCTTTCCGGTAGTCGGCTCGTTCAGCTTTCGCTGTCAGGTAAATAAACGGGATGCCGGCGGTTTTTTCATTTTTTGACAGCAGGTGGAGCACACCATATCCATCAAGAACCGGCATCATAATATCACATATGATCAAGTCGGGGTTATAACTCTCGGCGAGAGCAACACCTTCTTTTCCGTCTTTGGCTGTAACGACATCATACCTGGCCATCGTGAGAATCTCGGCGGTGTTGTCTCTTACATCCTTGTTGTCCTCAATCAGTAGTATTTTTTTCATGACTATAATGCTTTTAATTGTATAAATGATTATTGTGGAATGGTTATGGTAAATGTGGTTCCTTTATTCTCCTCACTCTCAAAGTGGAGTTGTGCACCCATCAGTTCTGCATATTTGATGACAATGTTCAGGCCGAGACCGGTACCCTGTATATGGGTGACATTATGCCCCCTGAAAAATCTTTCAAAAAGGTGTTTCTGGTCTTCTTTCGGTATTCCCAGCCCATGATCTTTCACGGATATGCGCACGGAAGATTCGCCGGCCTCTGCCTGGATTTCAACAACCCCGCCCTCCTTTGAAAACTTGATGGCATTTGAGATCAGGTTAAACAACACGTTTTTCAATAGTTTCCGGTCAACCATGACATCAGTATCCCCCTTGTAATCGGACCTGAGCACCTGGCCGTTTTCGGACATCGACTGCATCTCCTCCATGATCTCGGCAATAAACTCCCTGAGATTGATCTTTTCAGGATTATTGCCTATCTTGCCTTCTTCAAGCTTGCTTACCGACAGGAAATCATTCAGGATATCCGTAAGGTTTTTGATGGAATACTTGATCTTTGTAACATGTTTCGACTGGTTTTCCAGATCATTGCGCTCACCGTACCTGCTTATAAGTGATAAAGAGGACATGATGGTGGTGAGAGGGGTCCTGAATTCGTGTGAGGCCATTGAAACAAAGCGTGATTTCAGTTCATTCAGCTCCTTTTCCTTATCCAGGGCAATATGGAGTTCTTTTTTTGTTTTTTCGAGCTCTTCTATGGCTTCTTCCAGTATAAGGGTCCTGTTTTTTACCTGTCTTTCCAGATCAGCGGAATAATTGCGCAGCTTTTCCTCTATCTGCCGGCGAACCGTAATGTCAACGATAAAGGCGATGACGAATTTTCCCTGTTCGGTCTGATACGGGCTAAGACTGATTTCTACAGGGAATTCGGTCCCGTCTTTTCTTAACCCGTTTAATTCCATTCCGGCACCCATGGACCGCGGATGCGGGTTATCCTCATATTTTTCCCTGTGCGACAGATGTTTGGCCGCCAGGCGTGTTGGTACCAGAACTTCGATCCTTTTTCCGACCAATTCCCCGGGTTCATACCCGAACAACCTTTCCGCACTGGGATTAACCCTTGTAATACTGCCGCTCGCATCGGCAACCAGGATGCCCTCTGTTGCATGTTGAAAGAGAGCATCAACGCCGGCTTTTCCTTCCATAATGGGTTTTGTCGTTATGTTCATGACAAATATAGGAATTTTGTAAACATGCAAAAATAAATTTTGCGCCTGGGGGGCCTTATGACAAAAGTCATTGGCCTGCATGACAATTTTCATCCGATGCCTGCCTGGACCAGGCATATGATCAAAGTCAGCGCCGGCTGTGATACGTCTCATTCCCGCATGATGACATGTGCCGCAAATTTGCAGTTCAATCAGTAACATTTTATGAAGATAAAAATTGAAAGAAACACGACCATAGGCGATATCCAGAAGGCTTTTAACAGGGAATTCCCACTCTTAAGCCTCAGGTTTTTTGATGCGCGCGCGGCAAAGGAGAATATGTTTGCCAGGAAGTTTCTTATAACCGATACTTCGTTAAGTGTTGCAGAAGCAGGCAGATATTCAGGCGATGGGGAAGTGGATATCCGTGGGTCTGTCAAAACAGGCGAACTGGAACAGGATTTCAGGGATCATTTCGGTCTTTTGGCGCAGGTTTTCAGAAAGGCCGGTTTGCAATGGATTGAGACAAGCTCAACGGACGACCATACGCTTGATGAACAAAACCGCAATGCCGGGCAAAGCGTATATAACATTGCAGAGGAATCTCCTGATGCCGATGCGTACCATGAACAGGAATAACATCAACACGGGAGTAAAAAATCATGTCAACCATATTAGTTCCAACCGATTATTCGCCTGCAGCGGCCAATGCCACGGAATATGCAGCGAGCCTGGCAAAAAGATTCAAGAGCGAGGTCTTCCTGTTCCACAGCTTTCATGTACCTTTCATGGAATCGGAAGTGCACCTTGAGGGTTATACGCCCGCCGAATTGCAGCTTGAGCACGAATCCGCGCTTCAGGCAATAGCGGCAGGCATCTCTTCAAAACATGGCGTTACGGTCAGTTTTAAGGCCACAATGGGCTTTGCAGCCGATACCATTCTCGAAGAGGAAAAACATGCAAATCTTGTAGTCATGGGCATGAAGGCGTATACAGGGGCCGGCAAGATATTGGGCAGCATTGCCACATCGGTGCTGAAACGCACAAAAAAACCGTTGCTGATCGTACCTGAGAAGTCAGCCTATAAAGATCCGGAGAATGTTGTATTGGCATGCGATGAAAAGGCAGGAACCAACGAACATCCGATAAACACCCTGAAAAACTTCCTGAAACCGTTCAGGACAAGCATCCATGTCCTCAATATAAGGCCGGTTGGCGATACGGCTCCGGAGAAAGACAAAATGAAGAAACGGCTGAACGACAATCTTCAGGGCAGCCACTTGTTCTATCATTTTTTTGAAAATGAAAATCTGGTTGAAACACTCAGTGAATTTGTCAGGGAGCATCATGCAGACATGATGGCCATTATTCCTCATCATTATCATATTCTTGACCGCCTGTTTCACAAGAGCGTCAGCAGGGAAATGGCGTTTACTTCCGGGATACCCTTACTGGCCCTGCCGGAAACGCAATCCGAAGGGCATGTGTATTTCTTCTAGGCAGACAGCATGAGATATTCAGAAAACAGAACAGCCGAACCCGTTAAAAAGACAAGCTGTTATCATTGCGGGGATGATTGCAATAAAGATATTATCACGTATGATGGCAGGAGTTTTTGTTGCGAAGGGTGCAAACTCGTTTATGATCTTTTGAAAGAGAACAGTCTGTGCAACACCTATTACCGCCTCAATCAATCGCCGGGAATCAAGGGTTCAGAATCTCCGGACGCCGGTAAGTATGAATACCTGGATAATCCCGGGGTTTCGAAAAAACTGGTGAGGTTCAGCGATGACAACCAGACATACATCACATTTTTTATCCCGTCCATACATTGCAGTTCCTGCATATGGCTGCTGGAGAACCTGCACCGGATAAACGAGGGAGTTATCAGTTCGAAGGTGAATTTTACACGGAAGGAAGCCGATATAGGGTTTAATCCGAACCAGGTAAAACTTTCGGAGATTGCCGCCCTGCTGACCCACATCGGCTACGAACCCCTGATCAACCTTGATGCCGTGGAGGAAAACCACAGGAAACCGTCAAACAGGAAACAGATCGTTAAAATAGGTATTGCAGGCTTTGGGTTCGGAAATATCATGATGCTGAGCTTTCCTGAATATTTTTCCATGGGAAATTTCCATGACCAGGTAAAGCTTCCGCATTTCTTTGCATACCTTAACCTGGTGTTGTCGCTTCCGGTATTCTTCTACAGCGCTTCCGGCTTTTTCACCTCGGCCTGGAAAAGTCTCAGGCACAAATACCTCAATATCGATGCGCCGATTGCGCTGGCCATACTGGTTACATTTTCGAGGAGCCTGTATGAAATCCTCTCAGGAAGCGGGGCGGGATATATGGATTCAATGACCGGTATTGTATTTTTTATGCTCATTGGCCGCTTTTTCCAGGACAAGACTTACCAGACCATGTCATTTGAGCGGGATTACAAATCGTTTTTCCCTTTGGGTGTTACGGTTAAGGATAATGGAAAAGAGCGCAGCCAGCCGGTTTCGGCCCTGCGGAAGGGCGACCATATCATCATCAGGAACAATGAGATCATTCCTGCAGATTCCATATTGCTGTCCTCATCATCACATATAGACTACAGTTTTATCACCGGTGAATCCGGACCTGTCCGCAAATCCGCGGGCGACCTGATTTATGCCGGTGGCAGGCAACTGGAAGGTTCCATCGAGCTGGAGGTTGACAAGCCTGTTTCCACCAGTTACCTGACAGGTTTGTGGAACAGGGATACGCAACAACAGCAAACCGCCAGGGAACAGGGGTATATGTATAAGATCAACAAGTATTTTACCATAACCGTCCTGATCCTTGCAGCCGTTTCAGCCCTGTATTGGCTCAATTTCGAACCGTCTAGATCGCTGGATGCAATGACAGCCGTACTGATCGTCGCTTGTCCCTGCGGACTGCTGTTAACCGCTACATTTGCCAATGGCAACATGCTTCGCATTCTTGCCAGGAATGGTTTTTACCTGAAGAATTCCGACGTTATTGATAAACTGACCTTGACGGACACCATAGTTTTTGACAAGACCGGTACGATTACGCATGGTTCCGATGTGAAATTTTTCGGGCGGAAATTACAGCGTTTTGAAAAGGAAATGGCTGGTTCGCTTGCTGCGCAGTCTTCACATCCCCTCAGCAGGATCATCAGGGACAAATATGTGACTGATCCCATGAAGGTCGAGGAATTTGAGGAATTCAGCGGTAAAGGCATCAAGGGTGTCATTGATGGGCACAGTGTCATGCTGGGTTCCGCAAAATTCATTTCAGGCAGCGCATTACCCAGGCAGTCAACACGGGTTTTCTATTCAATTGACGGCGCCATATGCGGATATTTTCATTTTGAAAATGCATACAGGGACGGATTGCAGGAAGTAGCTGACAAATTGAGGCAGAAGTACCGTTTGGAAATATTGTCAGGCGATAATGACTCCGAAAGAAAGAACCTTGAAAATATCTTCGGAACGGGCATTGCCTCGCATTTTAACTGCCTTCCCGGTGAAAAAAAGGCGCATATCAGGTCACTGCAGGATGAAGGCCGGAATGTTGTCATGATAGGGGACGGCCTCAATGATGCGGTAGCTTTGCAGCAGGGCAACGTAGGCATTGCCGTATCGGATGACACGAATACATTTTCTCCTTCCTGTGATGCTATCATGCACGGACCGTCCCTTGGTAAATTGCCGGCTTTCCTGTCGTTTGCAAAAGCGGGGAAAATGGCCATTATCATCACGTTCTCCCTATCGCTTGTGTACAACCTTATTGGCCTGTCATTTGCCGTGCAGGGCACACTTTCTCCCGTTATTGCCGCCATACTTATGCCTGCCAGTTCCATTTCCATTGTCATACTGGCTACCCTGACAACCGGGATGGCTGCGCGTCTCAGGAAACTCTGACAAGCTGAAATTAGTCAACATAGTTGACCAGTGGTAGGTTCGGCATCCGGCCATATCAGTGAGATACAATATTTTACCAATTGGGCTAAAGTTCACTAAATGACAAAAATCATAGGGCCCCTTGATTCTACGCATGGGGTGGCCTTTCCGGCTGCAATAGTTTTGCGCTTAGATTTTCGGACTGACAATGAGCGCCTTGTTTATATTGATAGGAATAAGCCTGATCGTCGCACTGGGCTTTCTGTGTGCGTTTATCTGGGCTATGAAGAAAGACCAGTTTGAGGACACATATACACCTTCTGTCCGCATGCTGTTTGAGGATGAAATCTCTGAAAAAAATCAAGCAAAAAAAAATAACTGATGGAATTGGAAAAATTTTCTTACGACAACAAAGTTGTGAAGCAGTTTGCCTATGCAACTATTATCTGGGGACTAATTGGAATGACGGTAGGCCTTTGGGTCGCATTGCAACTGGTATTTCCCGCGCTGAACTTCAACACCGGCATGACAACGTTCGGAAGAATCAGGCCATTGCACACCAATGCGGTCATATTTGCGTTTGTGGGCAACGGGATCTTCATGGGGGTGTATTATTCACTTCAACGCCTGTGTAAAGCGCGCATGTTCAGCGACACCCTCAGCAAGATCCATTTCTGGGGATGGCAGTTAATTATTGTAGCGGCGGTTCTGACGCTCCCGTTGGGGCTCACTACCGGTAAGGAATATGCCGAGCTCGAATGGCCGATTGATATCGCCATTGCCATTATATGGGTGGTGTTCGGCTGGAACATGTTCGGCACTATCATCCGGAGGCGTGAACGGCACCTTTACGTCGCCATATGGTTTTATATAGCCACGTTTGTCACCGTAGCCGTTCTGCATATAGTCAATTCGTTTGAACTCCCTGTTTCCCTGTTCAAGAGTTATTCATGGTATGCAGGCGTGCAGGATGCGCTGGTTCAGTGGTGGTATGGCCATAATGCCGTGGCCTTTTTCCTGACGACGCCCTACCTGGGACTGATGTACTATTTCATACCCAAGGCGGCTGAGCGTCCCGTTTATTCGTACAGGCTTTCCATCATTCACTTCTGGGCGCTCATATTCCTGTATATCTGGGCAGGTCCCCATCACCTCCTGTATACATCACTTCCCGATTGGGCGCAATCGCTTGGCGTGGTGTTTTCAATCATGCTCATCGCTCCGTCCTGGGGCGGTATGATCAACGGTCTTCTGACACTGAGGGGCGCATGGGACAAAGTGCGTGAGGATGTGGTTCTGAAATTCCTGGTGGTTGCCATCACCGCATATGGTATGGCCACCTTCGAGGGGCCAATGCTTTCACTCAAGAATGTCAATGCCATAGCGCACTTCACCGATTGGATCGTTGCGCACGTGCACGTGGGAGCTTTGGGATGGAACGGTTTCCTGACGTTCGGTATCATTTACTGGCTTATCCCGAGATTGTTCAAGACCGACCTTTACTCCAGGAAGCTTGCCAACTGGCATTTCTGGCTGGGCACCCTGGGTATATTGTTTTATGCTATTCCAATGTACTGGGCAGGCTTTATGCAAAGCCTTATGTGGAAGGAGTTCACCGAAGAAGGATTGCTTAAGTATCCGAATTTCCTTGAGACAGTAGTGCAGATCATGCCTATGTATATGGCCAGGTCGATAGGAGGGATTTTGTACCTGACAGGTGTCATACTGATGGTTTACAATGTAGTAAAAACGGTCAGGCGCGGTTCGTTTGTAGCCAACGAAGAGGCGGAAGCGGCACCTCTCACCACCGCTTACACACCACACGGCGAGCACTGGCACAGGGTTATCGAAAGGAAACCGGTGAAGCTGATGGTGCTGAGTCTTGTTGTGATCCTTATAGGAGGTATTATAGAAATGGTTCCGACTTTCCTGATCGAGTCGAATGTTCCTACCATATCCAGCGTAAAACCTTACACGCCGCTTGAATTGCAGGGTCGTGACATATATGTGCGGGAAGGATGTTATACCTGCCACTCGCAAATGGTGCGTCCTTTCAGGTCAGAAACATCGCGTTACGGGGAGTATTCAAAGGCGGGCGAATTTGTGTATGATCATCCATTCCAATGGGGCTCAAAACGCACAGGCCCGGATCTGCACCGTATCGGAGGAAAGTATCCCGACTCCTGGCACTTCAACCATATGCTGGATCCTGCCAGCATGTCGCCGGGATCTATCATGCCTTCGTATCCGTGGCTGTTTGAAGACGATCTTGATACGAATTCGACCAGGTCGAAAATTGATGCCATGTCTACCCTGGGAGTTCCGTATCCTGCAGGATTCAGCGCGGAAGCCAATGCAAGCCTTAGGCAGCAGTCTGACGGCATTCAGAAGAGCCTGGCCAAAGACGGCATTGAAATCATGCCCAACAAGGAGATCATAGCCCTGATAGCTTACCTGCAGCGCGTCGGCACAGACATTAAAGTGAAAGAAACTAAACAAGCATCTAAATAAATACAGATATGAAATTTATCAATTACCTGGAGTCCATTGCCGGAATTTCCATATTCCCGATGATCTCCCTTATCATATTCTTTACCTTTTTTACCGGGCTTATTATTTATGCCGTAAAATCGGATAAGGAACACATAAGGCATTTAAAGAACATACCACTTGAAGAAAAAGACAAATAAGACATTAAAGCGATGAAAAAACATATGCAGAAATTCATTTTAAAAACCGCAGTTTTCCTGGTCTTAACCACTGTCGCATCACCTTTATTCGCAGCAGAAAAAGCCGCAGGAGCAGTGAGCGGAAACATTTTTTACAATCCCCTGTTTATTGCATTCGCATTGGTGATTGTCACGCTTGGTATCGTGATCATTTCTTTCAGCAATATCATTTATACGGCATCCAAGTGGAGGGCTGAAAAAGAGATCGCCAGGAGGAAGTCGGCTGACACCAATATGAAATCCCCGGTCCTGTTACTGGTCGCAGGCTTATTTGCACGTTCAGCCCATGCAGCGGGTGATACTGCCACAGCAAGTGTTAAGACCATCGCCGGCAGTTCTTTCTATGGTCTGGATAAGTTCGCATTCTATATACTGGTTTCCATTATTGCTGTAGAACTGATCATTATCGGCTTCCTGTACCTGTTTTCCATGAGGCTGCTGAAGGAAAGAAAAGTTACAGCTAAAAAGGCGGTAAAGACGGTTTCGTTTATGGAAAAGATGAATGCTTCCGTTTCCATTGAGAATGAGAAGGACATCATGCTCGATCACAATTATGATGGAATCCGCGAGCTTGATAACAATCTTCCGCCATGGTGGAAATACGGGTTTTATTTCACCATTCTTTTTGCAGCCGTGTACATGATACATTATCATGTCAGCAATACGGGAAAATTACAGATGGATGAATACAGGGACCAATTGGCCAATGCTGAAAACGACCTGAAGGAATTCCGGAAAAAGGCGGCCAACCTGGTCGATGAAAACAATGTGACAGCCCTGACAGACCAGGCGGCCCTGAATGCCGGTAAACTTATTTATATGACCAATTGTGCGGCATGCCACGGCAAGGCGGGAGAAGGCACAGTGGGACCTAACCTTACGGATGAATACTGGCTTCATAAGGGTGGAATAAAGGATATTTTCAGGTCTGTTAAGCTGGGATGGCCCGAAAAAGGAATGAAATCATGGCAACAGGACCTGAGCGCTCGCCAGATACATGAAGTAAGCAGCTACATCCTGTCGCTCAAGGGCAGCAATCCCCCAAATCCGAAAGAAAAGCAGGGTGATCTGTATATGGAAGAATCCGGATCAGACACGACGCAAAATAAGGAAAAAATATCTTTAAATGAGGCACAGGCAAAATGATATCCGACCAGGCCAATATCAATAATGAAAGTTTCAGGGATAGCATATCAACCATTAATAAGGAGGGTAAGCGCAACTGGATTTTTGCACAGAAACCCAAAGGAAAATTATATAATGCCCGCGCTGTTCTGAGCATCGTCTATCTCCTGGTATTCTTTACGCTTCCTTTTGTAAAGGTTAACGGCCAGCCTTTTTTCCTGTTCAATGTTCTGGAGAGGCGGTTTGTGTTCTTCGGCGTAACCTTCTGGCCCCAGGACTTTTTTATTTTCGGACTGGGCATGCTTGTGTTCATCCTGTTCGTAGTACTGTTCACAGTCGTGTATGGCAGGGTCTTCTGCGGCTGGATTTGTCCCCAGACCATATTTATGGAAATGGTGTTCCGGAGAATTGAATACTGGATTGAAGGAGATGCCGCAAAGCAGAAACAACTGAAAAATGAACCGCTGGGCAGGAATAAAATACTGAAAAAGGGTTTCAAGCACCTGGTCTTTTTTGCTATTGCTTTCCTGATAGCCAATACATTCCTGGCGTACATAATCGGCATTGAGCAGCTGTGGTCGATTGTCAGCGAACCTGTCTCTCAACATATAGGAGGATTTATTTCAATTATAGTGTTTACAGGCATATTTTATGCAGTGTATGCCTGGTTCAGGGAGCAGGTATGCCTCATTGCATGTCCGTACGGACGTCTCCAGGGCGTCATGACAGACAGGAATTCCATCCTGGTGGCGTATGATTATCTGAGAGGTGAGCCGAGAGGCAAATACAGGAAAACAGAACGGGTTGACAAGGGCGACTGTATTGATTGCGGTCAGTGTGTCAAGGTATGCCCCATGGGTATTGATATCCGGAACGGAACCCAGCTCGAGTGCACCAACTGTACGGCTTGTATCGATGCCTGTGATTTTATGATGGAGAAGGTGGGGTATCCCAAAGGGCTTATCCGTTATGCGTCGGAAAATGGGATAGCAAAGAAAGAAAAGCTCCGGATCACGCCCCGTATAATGGCTTATACAGGTGTGCTGGTTTTGCTGCTGGGATTGCTTGTTGTCCTGCTGGCTACACGAAAGGATGTCAGTACGACGGTACTCCGGACCCCGGGCATGTTGTTCCAGAAACAGGGCGAAGATTCGGTCAGCAACCTGTATAATATCAAGCTGCTGAATAAAACCCAGCAGGAGGTGGCCATTCACCTGCAACTGGAAAGCGGGAAAGGAAATATCAGGCTGGTGGGAAAGGATATAGTCCTGAAAAAGGAATCTAAAACGGAAAGTGAGTTTTTTATTGTTCTTGCCAGAAACGATGTAAAAGAAAGAAAAACGAGGCTCAGGGTAGGGGTGTATTCCGGCGATAAAAAGCTTGAAACGATCACAACCTCTTTTCTTGGGCCGGTATCAATTAAATAAATAATTATGAGCTGGGGAATTAAAATTGCATTGCTTTATTCGGGATTTGTCCTGATGATTGTTGGCATGGTAACCTTAAGTATGCGCCAGAAAGTGGACCTTGTATCAAAAGATTACTATGCCCAGGAGCTTGCATTTCAGGATAAGATAGACAAGCAGGTGGAAACCCGGAAGCTGGCCAGTCCGCTTAGGTGGGAGTCTTCAGGAGACTCATTGCGTTTGGTATTCCCTGAAGAACTTGCCGGAAATACCACCCATGGGCAGATAGTCTTTTTCAGGCCTTCGGATGCCACGATGGATGTGAAGGTGAATATTGAGGCCGATACGGCCAGGTACAGGAAGTTCTATACCGGTAAGCTGAAATCCGGCCTGTACCATCTGCAGATAAGCTGGGAGGCCAATGGCAGGAAATACTATAACGAAGGCAGGTTGAACGTACAATGATATGTTTGCGCTGACGGCATTTTCGCTCGGTTTTTTGGGAAGCTTTCATTGCGTTGGCATGTGCGGACCTATAGCCATGGCTCTGCCTGTGCGCACGGATTCCAGGTGGACGGAACTTTACGACAGCCTGATATACCACGCCGGAAAAATACTGACATACAGTATGATGGGCCTGGTATTCGGGATGCTCGGAAAAGGCTTTGTACTGGCAGGATGGCAAAGTGCCCTGTCCGTTATTCTGGGTGTTGTTATCCTGCTGATGCTGGTACTGCATAACAGGTTCGGAAAAGTCAGCGGGCCGTCTTTTTTCAAGGCAGCTGCCGGTGCTGTCCGGACCCGTCTGGGCAAACTGTTTTCCAGACCTGGAAAAAGTTCCATACTGCTCATCGGCATCCTGAACGGATTATTGCCATGCGGCCTGGTGTATCTCGGCATTGCGGGAGCGACTGCAACAGGTTCGGTTCTGAAAGGGGCAATGTTTATGGCATGTTTCGGTCTTGGAACCATGCCGGTGATGCTGTTCCTGACGCTAAGCCGGAGGCTCGTGAGCCTGGATGTGAGAAAAAGAATAAGGAAGCTGATACCTGTTTTTACATGCATCATGGCCGTCATGCTGATCCTCAGGGGCCTGAATTTAGGTATTCCTTACCTGAGCCCTTCCATACAGAAAAGCGAAGGCGTCACCACACTTGATTGCTGCGAAAAGTAAATATACTGCGTCTTAATGGCATTTAAAATGTTCGAATGGCTCCTTGCAAGTATTGCAGCTGTATAACGCTTTGCAGGCAGTTGATCCGAACCTCGACACCAGTGCTGTGTCCTTTGACCCGCACCTGGGGCATTCCATCTCTTCGGTGCCGGGAGCCAGCCAGTTATGACATGAGGTATGCAGCGGGGGCGCGATCCCGTACGCTCTGAGTTTTTCCTTCGCGGCGTCATTTATCCATTCCGTGGTCCACGCGGGCGAATATACCAGCGTAACTTTAACATGCGGAATACCGTGACGGTATAACAGTTCCTTTATGTCCTTTTCAATAATTTCCATGGCAGGACATGCGGTATAAGTTGGTGTGATGAACACTTCACAGACGTCGTCCCTGACAATTACATCCCTTAACATGCCGATCTCCTCAATGGTAACAACCGGGATTTCCGGATCGCATATTTCCGAAAGCAATTTCCGGACGTCTTCGCGGTTTATCGTGTCCATGTTTACCATCGCGCTTCAGGGTAAGCCCTTACAAGATATTGCATTTCCGCCAGCAGGTGTCCCAGGTGTTCGGTGTGTATTCCCAGCCTGCTTCCTGTCTGACTGAATGTCGTCTCAGGAATAGTTATATCGATTTCTTTCAGGATGGAGTGAACAAGCTCTGTCCATACTGTTTTTATCTCATCCATGTTGAAAACAATGCCTGCCGATTTGAGCAGTTGGTCTTCCGGGCCGGTTTCAAACAGTTCGTCGGTGTATATCCAGAGTTCGTCAATGGCACGCTGCAGTTTTTCATGGCTTACGGAAGTTCCCAGACCGAGTCGCATCAGCCAGTCCCTGGAATGTGTCCAGTGATATCTTACTTCTTTAATCACTTTGTTGGCTATGGCTGCCAGCTTTTCATCCTTCGATTGGGCCAGGCCCGTGAACAGGAAATACTCGTACGAAGACAGCAGGAATTGCCTTGCCATTGTAAATGCAAAATCCCCGATCGGCAATTCCACCATCAGGTTGTTATAAAATTCCCGTTCGCCACGTTTATAGGCAAGGTCGTCTTCCGAGCGCGATTTGCCTTCCAGCTCTGCAGCATATGAAAGAAAAGCCCTTGCTCTCCCGATATAGTCAAGCGCGATATTCGTAAGCGCGAGATCCTCCTCGAGCATAGGGGCCTTGCTGCACCATTCCGACATGCGGTGCCCGTAAACCAGCGACTGGTCGCCCAGCTTTAATACATAGTTAAAAAGCGCGTCTTGTCTTGTCATGGTCATATCTGTTTAGCGCCTTCAGGTAACACATAAAATGTAGGATGCCTGTAGATTTTATCCGCCGAAGGATCGAAGAACATTTCCGTATCTGACAGGGTTGATGCCACGATGCAGTCAGATGGTACTACCCAGATGCTGCTGCCCTCATTTCGCCTGGTGTATATGTCCCTGGCGTTTTGCAGGGCCATTTTTCCGTCTGAGGCATGCACGCTGCCTGCATGGACATGATTGCCTCCTACCTTGGCCTGGATAAAGACCTCCCAAAGGTCGAGTTGTGTATCTTTTGACATATGTATGTTAATTGGATTGTTTTAATCTGTTTTTATAGGCTTCTGCCGCTTCCCTTACCCAGCGTCCTTCTTCATGATATTTCACGTGATGCTGCATCCTCTGCCTGTTGCACGGACCATTGCCATTGATCACCTGCCTGAATTCTTCCCAGTTGATCTTACCATGGTCGTACGACTGCTTCATCTCGTTCCATTTGAGATCAGGATCCGGTATTCTGAGGCCAATGACTTCGGCCTGGGGAACAGTTTTGTCTATAAATTTCCTTCGCAGTTCGTCATTGCTTTTGTTCTTGATCTTCCACCTGAAGGCCGCCCCTGAATGCGGCGAATCACTGTCGTGAGGCCCGAACATCATCAATGCCGGCCACCACCAGCGGTTTACTGCATCCTGGGCCATCTGTTTCTGGTCGGCAGTGCCATCCATCATATGGGCCATGATCTCGTATCCCTGTCTCTGGTGAAAACTCTCCTCCTTGCATATCCTGACCATGGCCCTGGCATAAGGACCGTATGAGGTCTTCTGCAATGAAACCTGGTTGACAATGGCAGCCCCATCCACGAGCCAGCCAATGGCGCCTATGTCCGCCCAGGTAAGCGCAGGATAATTAAATATATTGGAATAGCGGGCCTTTCCTTCATGAAGCTGGCGTATCATTTCATCCCTCGAAATGCCAAGGGTCTCGGCAGCGCTATAAAGGTATAACCCATGACCGCCCTCGTCCTGTATTTTGGCTAACAATATCTGCTTGGCCCTCAGACTTGGAGCCCTGGTTATCCAGTTCCCCTCAGGCTGCATGCCGATGACCTCGGAATGTGCGTGCTGGGATATTTGCCTTATAAGATGCGTCCGGTATTCATCGGGCATAACATCTTTTGGCTCAATATTGATATCGTGATCAATCTTGTCCTGGAAACTGGTTCCTGCTATTAAAACATCCATCGTATTGTATTGTTAATGCAAATCTAATCAGGGGTCTTCTTATAAGCTGTGATGCATATCACATTCCGGAAAAAAATCAGCCTTCAGCATGGCTTAAACCTTCAAGCAGCCTGATATCCCTGACCGTTATTTTCTTTCCCGGCAGCCCGAGTATCCCCGAATCGCGCATAGCATACAGCATCCTGGTTGCGGTTTCCCGGGTAGTGCCCGCCATATTGGCCAGTTCTTCGCGTGTTATGACCATGTTAATGGTTGCACCATCCGGTTCAAACCCGTAATATTTCACCATGAACAACAGGCTTTGGGCAATCCTTTCCTTAACAGGCTGTTGTGCCGTGGCGATCAGTTTGCTGTTGGCTTCCTTCAGTTCAGCGGCCAGCAGGATGCTTATTTTCAATGCCAGGCCGTTGTTCTGTTTAAGCAGGTCTGAAAAAACCGTCGCAGGGATGAAGCACACCTGCGAATCCTCCAGGGCAATGGCAGTCGACGAATAGATGCCATCGTCGAGGATGGCCCTGTACCCGAGAACATCGCCCTGGGCTGCCAGGGCCATGATATGTTCCCTGCCATAAGCGCCTCCCTGAGATATCTTGATCTTGCCTGTGCGGATGCAGAGAAGGGCACGCGCAGGTGTGCCCTCTGTAAACAGTATTTCCCCTTTTTTGTACAAGCGGTAACTTTTAGCGGCTTCTATAAGGCTGATGTCGGAAGAATCACTGTTGCAGAATATGGAACTGTACCTGACACTGCATTCGTTGCACGATATATCCCGGCATGTTTTCATATTGATATTGTCAGCCCCTATGAAGGTCTTTTCCCTGATTGTTTTGTTCTTCAAGCGTCCAGTTTTCGGTCAGCGTGGTCTTGAGCCAGGCTTTACCCGATTTTCTGTAAATAAGTGCCTGCAGACCATAGATTTCGTTGAAATGCTCATCCAGATCCTCCACAGTCGTATGCTCGTCAATGATTATTTTTCCGGCTTGCTTTTTATTCCTGAATTGTCCTATGACCCTGTTTTTATCCTTCAGCATCCGCGGGTTATGGTCGTTTTCCCTGGAAAGCCCGTAAAACTCCACTTTCAGGAAGGGGAACATCCTGTTAAAATCATCCTGGATGATACCTAAGGTTGCATTATCATCAATCACTAACTTCATAACTATCGCATTTTACCCAGAACAAAGCCTAAGAGAAATGCCAGCAGCACAATGCTTATCACCCCGTCCACCCTGCCAATGTAAGTCAGTATGACAACGCCTGTCACGCATGCCAGTACAACGACGGATTCGAGAATCAGCCTGTACAGGTTGGGTTTGGCATATCCCTCCACATAACCCTTGAACAGGGTGTTCAACAAACCATGCCTCCGGGCCGGCTGACGATGGGACGTATGATCCAGCAGCGAGGCCAGTTCTTCCCTTGATATGTCACTGTCAAGTATTTTTTCTTTGAAATCTTTTATGTCCATATGCCGGTTTATCGTGTACTTTTTCTCACGCGCACCTTGGTGGCGGTCGTTTTATTTTCTCTCTCATGAACATGCAAAACCAGTAAAGGGGTCTTCTGGAATGCAATGGAAAGTTCGTTGGCAAGGCTCCTGGACAGCAGGGAAGAAGGGAATTTTCTTTTTCGCGTGACTATGCAAAGCATGTTCACCTTCTGTTTTGCCACGAATGTTTCAAGTCCATGTATCACTTCCTGGCTGCGGTGGATGAAAAATGAAAGCTTAGGGTACCGCAGCATTTTTTTCGTATGTGCGACCAGATCCGGGTATGAATCGGTCCTTTCAAAATCAGCCGGCTCCTGGACGTACACCACCATCATCTGGGCGTTAAACATCTTAGCCATGGGGATAAGTTCCTTCATGGATGACAGGTTGTCGTCGCGGAGATCGGTGGCCAGCGCCATTTTTGCAATTCTCTTGTAGCGCACAGTCGGAGGAATGGTCATGATGCGGCAATCCAGGTGTTTTATCAGGTAGGCTGTAGTACTCCCGAACAAGAACCTTTCCAATCCGTTACCATGTCCTGTGGTACCTGCAATGACAAGCTTTATGCGTTTCTGACCGGCATAGTCGACAATATTCCTGCCGGCATCCCCGGTCTTGAAAACCGGTGTTATTTTCACTCTCGGAAAACGGGCAGCCATGGAAGTGACCAGTTTCTTCATCTTTTTGTCAGCTTGGGTGAAAGCTTCCTTTTTCAAATGGCCTATATCCGGGAACGGAAAACTCAGATCAGCCACCGGCTCGACATACGAGTGGAAAACAATAAGGCTGGAATGCGTCTCTTCGGCATATGCGCATGCATACTTAAGGGCATTGTTTGAATGAGTGGAAAAATCTACAGGTACTAAAATAGTGCTCATTTTGAGTTATAAGTTTAATAGGGCAAAACTAGACCATGTATACGGGTCATCTTTTGAGTAGGGTCAGCAGGCCTTATGATTTTTGTCAATCCGCAGCAAAACAGAGTACTAAGTACCTGTAAGATCATGTAATTCAATGATAAAAGTCATACGTAAACTCTTAAATTCGTGTTTTTTTTGCACTGTATGAGAAACCATAACGAGATCATACCTGCTCCAGCCATGGCTCTTGCCGGCAATGTAACGCCAGGGCCACGGGCTTTTGTGAGCATCCATGCATTCATGCCGCAACCGGGGTGGGTTTCTCCTCAGTTGTATTTGACCGTCAACAGCTTAAATCCCGGGTAAAATGAAGAACGTATTATTCATCACCCTGATCATTCATGCCATTCTCCATATTTTCGGCTTTATCAAGGCATTTAATATAATTGCCATCAATACCACCTTCCTGCCAATCAGCAGGAAACAAGGCATATTATGGCTGGTAACCGGACTGTTGCTGCTGGTCTCGGCCGAGCTGCTGTTCCTTAACAGGGAATACTGGTGGCTGTATGGTCTCGTGGCCGTGGTGTTTTCGCAATCACTGGTAGTAATCAACTGGGAAGATGCAAAGTATGCCACGCTGATCAATCTGTTGCTGTGCGGCGTAACGCTTTCGGGATTTGGTGCATGGAACTTTCACACGCTTTATAAAGAGGATGTCGCGGCAGAATTATCTGGACCAATGGTAACCGAAAGCCTGCTGAAAGAAGAGGATATGGCACATTTGCCTGCGCTGGTGCAGAAATATCTCCGTTATACCGGCTCAGTCGGCAAAAAGAAGGTAGTGAATTTCAGGTGTGACATGCAGGGAGAACTGAGAAAGAAGGAGGGGGCATGGATGCCTTTCTCTTCTGAACAGTTTAATTTCATTAAAAGCGGGGCGCGATATTTTTTTATGCGGGCAAGGATGAAGGAACTTCCGGTTACCGGTTTCCACCGGTTTAAGGACGGAAAGGCGTCAATGGACATTCGATTGTTTTCACTGGTGAAAGTTCAGTATGCCGACGGCGTGGCGATGGATCAGTCGGAAACGGTGACGTTTCTCAATGATATGTGCTGTATGGCTCCTTCAACATTGATCGATAGGCGGATAACATGGCTGCAGATAGACAGTCAAAGGGTCAAGGCCACATTTGCCAACCGGAATATCAAGGTCAGCGCATACCTGTATTTCAACGCGAAAGGAGAACTCGTCAATTTCACGTCTGATGACCGGTACGCAGTGGATGATGATGGCAAAATGACCAGGCTGCCCTGGTCGACACCATTAAAAGATTACAGGGACATAAATGGTTACAGGCTGGCTACCTATGCCGAAACCGTATATGAATATCCGGAAGGCGATTTTTGTTACGGCAGGTTTTTTATCAAAAGCATAAGGTATAACTATAAAGATCCCAAACATTGAGGCTAATACTCGACGCGGATTTTCCGCAGCGTTAACCTCGCGGTCCTTATTTCAGGAAAAGAGCCCATCATTACAAGTTCGAATTACGCCACAGGAAGGGATATGTCAATGGAAAATGTCTGATATCTCACGAAAGGCCGTAAATACACCTGGAAATATAACGAGAATCATACAGAATGTTTGACATTCGCTCAATCATTTCCTTAGTCTTTGGTTAACTTTGTGTTTTCTGTTTGATATGATAAAACGGCTGTGTGAATGGCGCATGGGACCGCTTGTTTTTCTTTGTTTGCTGTATGGAGGATGCAAGGAAGAACACCTCGAAGGCGATACGTATTTCGGTGGCAAGGTCATGGTGCTGGGGCACGGCGGCATGGGCCTTGGTTATATCATGCCGGAAAATACGTATGAATCCGTGAAGCCTGCTGTCGATATTGGCTGCGACGGGTGTGAAATCGATGTGCAGATAAGCCGGGATTCTGTCCTGGTGGCATACCACGATTACGACCTGCCCGGCAAGACTTCATGCGTGGGGAGGATCATCGACTTTAACTGGAGCGCCATACGCGTATGCCAGTACAAGTCGGCACCCATACTGGTGCAGGTATATTCGCTGGATGACCTGTTCAGCCGGTTTGACAACCTGCAAGACCTGTATTTTTCGCTCGACTGCAAGCTGGAAAGCGGGCGGGCCGATCAGCAGGAGTATGAATACCGTTTCATGAGGGCCATAAAGCGCCTGTGCGAAAAATACGGAATGGAGGATCATGTGATGATTGAAGGGACTTCGCCGTTCCTTGACAAAGCCATTGAGCTTGGCATGAAGAACAAGCTGTTCCTTTACACCGAAAATGAGCCCGACCCCGTTGCACCGGCAAAAAACAAATATGCGGGCATACTTCACAATGAACATTTGCCGGCTGAAGACATTCTACGCGCGCACCAGAACGGGCTGTACGTCATGTTGGGTGCGGCAGGCAATTACAGCGAGAATAAAGCCTGTGTGGAAAGGGGCGCCGATATTATACAGTCGGACGATCCCCGCACATTGCTGAGGCTTCTGAGAAGGTACAACTACGAATATGTCAGGCCATGAACACGCTGAAGCGATATATGTATGCAGCTGCTGTTTTCCTGATGCTGAACGGTATGTCGGCGCACATTGCCCGGGCAACCGATTCGCTTCAGGGCATTCACAGGATTAAGGCCGACCTGTTGCCTTATCATGCGCTGTTCCTGGGCAGGAAGCAGGTGCGGGCGGCAATCGAATACCAATACCTCGGCGCAGGAAGGAGCTCATTCAGCATGCACATTGATGCCGGCATGTACGACGATTATACTTTTTTTAAGTATTACGACTTTTTTAACCAGGACCAGGGGCTGCATTATCACCGCCAGGATATAAGAATCTATGGTTTTCATCTTATGCCCGCCTGGAATTTCCTGCCGGGAAAACCCGCTGCTTCCCGGAGAGTCAGATTTTTTATGGGGATGGCCGCTGATATAAGCTGTTATGAAAAAAAACTCCGCTTCTACAATTCTCTTACTGAAGACCGCTACAGGTCGACCGACCGCCAGGTACGGTTTGGCGCCGGTCCGCACCTGGGTATTACATGCCGGCTCCGCAAAAAGGTTCATGTCGAGTTGAAAGCTACCTGTGCAGGGAAACTGTTAACCCTGCGATCGGATGCTTCCATGAAATCTATCCTGCCTTTCAAGGCGGTATGGTTCGACAACGGACAGCATATATGGCTGATCCCGCAGCTTAGTTTGTGTTATGATTTAGGGGATAGGAGATAGGGGATAGGATACATCTATATGCGTATATTTCAAAGTAATCTTTAATAATAGTAATTATTTGGTCCTTCATTAGACAAATGTATGATAAAAACTACTTGAATTCAGTAAATTAGATCCAAAGGATATTTAGCCATTAATAGTTTATCCGCTCCGTGTTCGATCATTCTGTTGATATGTTTGATCTCTTCTGAATTTACAACTTTAATAGAAAACTTTTTTTTATCACTTTCTGTAATGTTGTTAGCTCCAAGATTGGGACTTAACATTGCAAGGTATTTTGGAGTCAACGGACAAATTATTTTATACCTTTTATCTTTCTGGAGATCCTGACGAATCATTATTCCAGAAATATAACTAAACCTATCATTGTTATGTAAATACCAATGTGTTGAAGGATTGTCACAAGTAATAAAGTTCTCTACACTATTGATTTTGTATAATTTACAAACACAATTATCCAATAGTGCTGGTAAACCAACTATAAGAAAAAGAGGAAACATCATCTTTTCTTGCATTTCATACTCTGTACCTTTGACTGAAATATAATTTTCTCTTACAAATTTTGGGGTTCTAAAGGATTGAACAATCACAAATTGCTTGATAATTCTTAAGGTATACTCATCAATAATGTCATTTCTAAGATTCTCTACGATTTTAGGCCATTGTATTTCCCACATTGGATACATGATTTTTTCTAAGGTTTTATCCTTTTTACTCTCGAAATTAAGTGTGTATAGATTTTTCTTGTGAGCTATATCGCCTGTTGTTTGTTTACGTGTAAGTTTATCTTTTAGATTTAAGGTGAATAGATTTAGACTTTTATCTTGTGCCCAACTCTTAAGATAAACTCTCGGAACAAAGTGATTTTTCTTATGACTTTCAATTTCATTCATATTCAAAAATACATCAAAAATTCTAGTGATGCTTTTTAACCCAAGTATTGATTTATATTTATATATAGTACTTATATATTACTTATATAAATGTATAATTAATTTGCATATTGAAAATAATATTTGCATACTGAAAATATTAGGGGAAGGGTCGCGATAGTAGTCGGTGTGGGTATAGAAGCCGGTATAAAAATATTCGCTTCTTCGCATAAAATTAGATATTTTTGGCTGGTGAAAAAGATATTGATGGTCATACTTGGCATTGGCCTGGGATCACTATTTATCATTTCGGCGTATTTCAAATTACAGCCGGTCGAGCCTTTTGAATACAAAATTGTGGGAACAACATGGTTCGGATGGCAGTCTTCCGTATTTGTCGCCAGGATCATTGTCGCACTGGAGTTTTCACTCGGTGTATTGCTGTTGTTTTCATACAAGCTCAAAACAACATTAAAATTATCTGTGGGATTGCTGGCTCTTTTTTCATTGCACCTGATCTATGTATTATGGGCAATGGGCAATATTGCGGATTGCGGATGCATGGGTTCGCTCATGACATTTACCCCTTTGCAGGGACTTGCCAAAAATGTGTTCATGATCCTCGCCTGCCTGCTCATGTACAAAGTTGGCGCGGATCGCCAGGCGCGGATATCGTTTATTCCTCTTTACGTTTTTCTCATCGCCTTAATAACAGTCATGATAGTTGAGCCCGTTGATCTGCATTATGCAAAAACATACCTGGACAAACCTTTTGAAACCTTTGAACTGAACCTCGATACGATCTATAATGCACCTGCTTCCGAAACTGTACAGCGGCCACAGCAGGACATCAGGGACAAAAAAGTACTGCTGGCATTTATGAGCGCCACATGTCCGCACTGCAGGATCGCAGCACAGAAGCTCGGTGTTATCTCACGAAAAAACCCGGATATACCGATCTATATGTTCATAAACGGTGATAAAGCGGAGATAAGCGCATTTCTCGAACAGACAGAAACATCCCATATACCCAGCAGCCACCTTGGCAAGGGACTATTTGTGCCTTTGGCAGGGCTCAACCTGCCGGTATTATACTATTATAACAAAGGTACAATAGACAAGCGGGTGACGTACCTGACCCTGGAACAGCAACACCTGGAAGACTGGCTGAAACATTGATGGGGAAATTCGTTTCAGAAGCTGTTTTCAAAAGTGCCTTGTTCATCTGAAAATGGATCGGAATTCCTTGATTTTAGTCATAAAACGCTCACTTGAAACCATTTTTTTTCCTTTATAAGCTTAACATCCTTATTTCCAGCCCAATATTTTTTATGATTTTCATCTGTTCCTGTTTAAAGGAAAAGTAATGGCAAGGTTACCAGGTAAATACACTTATTATTTTTCCTGATATGTCATTTGTTAAGTAATTGCTGGGCTTAACGGGCAGTTTACTGATAGTGAAAGCGTTATTGTTAAGCATATTTTTGTGTAAAAACTCCTAAAGTTGACTGTATTTTTTAGTGGTTCGGGAATGGGGTATCTTTGTAAGTAAAATTACACAGATATATGAAAACATTCTTGAAAGACAGCATTTTAGCCGTAATGGCTATTTCACTTTTTTTCCTGTCGTATGGAAAGCAAGTAACAACTATGGGTACAAACACTCAGGATGGTATGGGCGCTGCTGACAATCTGCTTGACAGCAGGTGCTGGCAAAGTGCTGATGCCTGGTCGGGCGGCACTAATTACGTAGGCAAAGGAAGTGATGCCATGTACACACAGTATTATTCCAATAATTGTGTAGCCCTTTATGCCGGTGAGACTGTATATGCAGGTACCGCGCATTTCTCACGCGTCAGCGAAGGCAAGGTCATTGTCACCATCGCACTTACGGATGGCTGGCAGCTGGCTCCGGGCAATGAGAGTGTCAAGATCCAGGGTTATACAAAAGCGCCGAAGAGCATTCCTGCTCCCGGACAGTTTACATATAAAGGCAAGGAGCTTACTGTTGAAGTGGAGGCTTCGGGCTATTATGGCATCCATCTGGATGTAAGAAAAGAAGTTGCCTGTAAATAATTTATAATTTAAAATTTAATGAACAAACAGGCCTCCGTTTTCGGGGGCTTTTTTGTTGGTTGATTACGGAATCAGATCGGATGGAAACAGATAACTTTTTCCTGACTGACAGTCTTGCAAATGATGAGCTGTAATCGTCATTTGGACTAAAAAAGTGATATAAAAGAGCGTTGAGCAGGGACTTTTTTCTGTTAAAGGCTATAAAATACTGATTAACAGGAATATAAATTTTCAAATTTTTTTTTAAGCCGTTTGCTGAAAAGCACAATACTCACTTAATCAGCCATATAGGTATATTCTTTTTAGTTTTGCGCCGATCCGGTAAGAAATCTGCATTCCATAAAACGTAATTGTTTGATATTAAGATCATTAGTGAATTGTGCTTTTTTGAGTAAAAACACTCAAAAATGGGTGTCTTTTTTATTATTCTTTTATCGTTATAAGTTTGTCCCCACTAATTATTCAAATATATGAAATCAACAATCAAACACACCATCGTAGCTTTAGTAGCTGCACCACTGCTTTTCGTATCATGTTGCAAAGAAGAAACCAAACCTGTATCAAAACCTCAGACTGCCATGGGTGAAAGCAGCTCGGCTTACACCTGCGACACACG
Organism: uncultured Bacteroidota bacterium; assembly: GCA_937867025.1. Lineage (GTDB taxonomy): Bacteria > Bacteroidota > Bacteroidia > NS11-12g > UBA955 > JABMMZ01. Next base: position 25,868 of record CALMKH010000302.1, read on the forward strand.
CTGCTGGCAGGAAGAAACCGGCTGGTCAACCGGATGCAAGTATGTGGACAAAGGCAGCTGGGCTACTTACACCAAGTACCAGGCGTACAACTGCGTGGCAATTTATGCCGGTCAGAATATGTATGCAGGTACAGCCCACTTTTCCTGTGTAAACAACGGTAAAGTGACCATCACCATTACACTGGCAGACGGTTGGGAACTTGCTCCCGGAAATGAAAGCGTTAAGATCCAGGGCTATTCAACTGCACCTGACAGCAAACCTTCTCCCGGTAAGTTCGCTTACAAAGGCAGCTGCCTGACAGTAGAGGTATGTGCTTCATGCTTCTATGGCATCCACCTCGATTTAAGAAAAGAAGTTGCCTGCGATTAATATGTATTAAAAAGGATGAAAAAAAAGCCTCCCGGAAAGGAGGTTTTTTTATGCTTTAAATTTTCCTCCTATCCCATCGAATGCACAGCCATCCTGTTGCCTTCACAATCGATAAACATGCCGAAATAACCCATGTCGGGACTGATCCGGGTTTTGGGAACTATCACCTTGCCGCCGCTGGCGCCCACCTTGTCGAGAACAGTTTGCAGATCGTCTCCCCCGTTGAGGTACGCAACAATACCGTCGGTGGATGGCACATAGTCGTCACCTTGCACGATAGCACCGGAGACATTGCTTCCATCGGACGGGAACAGTCCGATTTTTGTGCCGAACATGTCGGCTTCATGAATGTCGACTCCAAGAATGGCTTTGTAAAACGCGATGGCCCTTTTAATGTCTTTGGCCGGAATTTCGATCCAGTTGATTAAGTTGTTCATTGTCTTTTTTTATGATTATGACAGCAAAACTATAGGCCGCAGTTGATCGGAAATTGTAAAAATGCGACAAGGATACATGAAGGGTCAGAATTGGATCATCGAATAAGACACCACTCGAACACCATGCATTATGATTGTTCGTATGTCACATGGTGAACTTCATTTTGACAGGAAGAGCGCAGACATTTTCAGGTTGTCGCCGTAAAACTCGCCGGGAGTGCACCCCGTGAACTCTTTAAAGTCTTTTATAAAATGCGACTGGTCATAATACTCACCTTCCGCGGCCAGGGTGGTAAGACTGCTGAACTGCCTGTTCAGAAGCATTTTCAGTGCGGCCTGCATCCTCACAATCCTGGAAAGCTGTTTGGGGCTTAAACCTATCGCCACCTCAAAGCGTCTTTCAAGGTTTCGCCTGTGAACGCGCATCTGTTCTGATATTTTGCCGACCGGAAGTTGACCATTGGCTGTCATAATGGTGTCTACAGTCGATTGCACAATGCGGTCAATGGTTTCAGTGCGCTTGAGGCGGGCAGACAGGAATGACTCGGTGAGTGAAATGCGTTCTGTTACGCTACCTGCATGGAGTATGTTCTGTGCAAGTGTTTCGCCGTCTTCATGAAACAGGTCGTGCAATGGGAAGGCCCTGTTTTCCATATCTTTTACCGCCATGGTGGCAAAGGGCAAAAAACCGTCCGGGTTAAATCTCACGGAGAAAATGCCGGTAGCACCTGTGGGTTCTATTTCCAGGGGTTGAGACAGCTGCCCGAAGACAAAGCACCTCGGCTGGATAAGGCTTCCGTTTTCAGTGTATTGCCTGTACAGATCGCCATAGTGGAATATCATTTCCATGCAGCCGTCCGGTACAATGGTCTGGCGTTTCGGAGGGTTTTCGGCAGGACTTTCAAGCGTCCAGTAGCACCTGATACATGCGGCAAGGTCTTTATGGGGTTCGAAAGTCTGGTAATGCATGCGCCTACAATTAAGGAAAATTATAACGATTTCCCAAAT
>CALMKH010000303.1 GCA_937867025.1 uncultured Bacteroidota bacterium
GAGATAAGCCCGTTGTTTACATCGGCAATATACAGCTTTGCAGAAGCCGCATGTAAAGCGCCGCTAATCCTGCATATGCCGTTATTGGTACCTGCAATCAGGGTGCTGTCATTCTCTATTATAAGCACATTGCACATATTGCTGGGCAAACCGTTGCGCACGGTGTAATGTTGCGGATTTGAAAAATCATTTTTCCTGACGACCAGTATGCCCTGACCAATGGTGGCAAATGCAAGATGCTCACTTCCCAGATTTATGATACATGATATCCTTTGTCTGAAAACAGGATGGAAAGATTTAAGCGGGATGATCTTCCCCGCCTTATACTTATATAGTCCGTTCAACGTGCCTACCAGTATTTCATCATTTCCCGTTTCACAAATGCTGGTAATTTTCCCGATATGATTAAAGTGTATAAAACTGTCACGGCCGTTAACCTGCTTGTAAAGTTCAGCAGAAATATAACCCCAGTTATTGTACTTTCCAATATGGATTCGCTGGACCGGCATCCTCTTCCATCCTGTTGCAAAAGCACTTCCGTACCTGTGATTTGCGAAGTAAATCTTACCGGAAGATGTATGTACAAGATCGCTGAACCCCTGCCATTGCTTGCCCCGAAGTGCATAAATCTTCTTCTGGTCGTGATATTTATAAGCAATGGAATGATCTGACATGATGAATATGAGCTTGTCATTGGTGTTTTCAATGATTCTTACCTTTGGTACTGGAAGGCCGCTTTTACTGCCATAGGACATAATGAAATCAGGAGGAAGATAGAACACTCCATTTTCCAGGGTAGTGAACCACAGTCCCCCTTCTTTGTCGCTTGTCATTCCTGAAATGGAGTTTTGGGACAGCTCGAGAAACCCCGTGGCAGTGTATGTAGAATCGCCGGCCTTGTACATATCGAGTCCCTTGTTCATGTATCCTACCCAGAGATTTTCATGCCTGTCAAGCATCATGTTCAATACGCGTGCTTTACAACGTATGATCCTTTTTACTCCTCCAGGACCGATCATAAATATTTCCTGGGCATTATAAATCAGCATATCCCCGTTACGTTTCCTGCAGACAAAGGATGACATGATATTGTCGTTATAGGGCTGGCTCCGGAAGGTATACAGTACTTGCCGGGTTTCCTGCGAGATGATACGGGTATGCCGGGCATTGACGTTCCCGGCAACCACATTGGTATTGTTCCCAGAGACGTAAATATCCCTGTAATAGAAGGCAGAATCAGTATCTACAGGTATAATTCTGCCTTTGTTATTAATATATAATGGAAGGTTGATGGAATCGTAATGTATGGATACTGTCATGAAACTTCCGTTCCTGTCAATGCTTATTCCTTCCATTGTGCGGGCTTTTAATGAAGACCTGATGATATGGTTATAGGGATATGTATAAAAACTGTCGTCATACAAGTACCCGATAACCCCGTTATAGGCGTGATACCATATCCTTTTACGATGATCTTCATGGAAACCGAATATAGTATTATCACGCAAACCTGACTGCCCTGAAGTGAACACTTTGAATTCATACCCGTTGAATCTCGCCAGTCCGCGGTCTGTTGCAATCCAGATATAGCCCTTATTGTCCTGAATGACACTGTAGGTTTCGGAACTCGGGAGTCCGTTCATTGTCGTATAATGCCTGAATACCGGTTCCTGTGCCAGGGTTTTTATGGAAGGAAGAACACATGCAATACATATTAGCCAGGCTGAAAACCTAACCCACTGAAAGGTTTTACCGTTATCCATGCCTCCAAATTTATGATATTACCGCAGTTTTCTAAAACAATGGAACAATAAAATGACAGTATTATACAAACAGCCATCGGGCAGCAGATACCCACATTATCCTGAAGCATGAGTTTGTAAAATGTAAATCCTTAGAAATATGATGTATAGACTAATCTTGATGAAGCAGATACAGAAACATGCAGCTTATTCAAGAAGGATGGAGGAATCTGCAGTCTTGTCTTTTCTCCTGTTGAATCTGATCTGGGTGTATTGCTCCTGCATGTAAAAGCTGTTCAAGCCTATGGCTTCCCTTCTCTTGTTTATTTCAGGCAAATGTGAATGGTCGGGATCATTATGCCAGGCATTATAGAACGGATAGGCATTGAATCTGTTCTTACCCCATCGGGCCATAAAGTCGTTAATGGAAGCGAACTGACAAGGCTCGATTAAGCCCTGCTTTAAAGAGGATATCAGCAAGTCGTTCATGTCGCGGTGCGGATGGCTGTAATAATGAATAAGCATAAGGTATGCGCGGTGATCAGACAGGTAAGCGCCGTAGTTCCGGATGCTGTTAAATGCTGTAAGCGAATCCTGGAAATAAGGAGGAAGCCCGATGAGCCGTTCACCCGGGAACCCATAGGTTACGGTCAGGGACCTGATGATTTCAAATTGTTTCCTGTTGTTCCTCAACCATTGCAGACCGTAAACAGGTTTTAAAAGAAAAAAACCGTCATTAACCCGGTTGGTGCGATACTGGTCAATTTTATAAAGACTGTCAATAACCGCGACAAGTTCTTTTTTCAAGGAAGAAAAGTATTTTGCCCTGAGGCTGTCATAACGGTTAATGATGATGCATGTACGGGGGTGATCAAACACCGTCTTCGTCAGCTTATCATTGCGGATGACCCACAAGGGCACACCCTGTAAGAAACATTTCTCAAGCCACAGCCCGGCCCTGTCCAGGTCATTCTGGGCGTTGCATAACTGCAATGCCTTAATACAATGTCTGGCGTAAATAAATGAGTATGTATGGTAAACGGTGTCCAGGCGGGCATTAGCATCGGAAAAAGCCCCGCTGAGGATATCCCTGTCAACGCGGTTCCAGATTCTCTGGTATTCTACATAATCCTGTCCGGCAAGAGAACAACAACTGCTGATCCATATTGTTATAAGGTATCTTTTCATATGTTCAAACAAAAGGTGCTGCATGCAATAATAAAAACAATGCACCGGATTTTTGACAACCGTAACAAAAATGCGGTAATCACAGGGAGCCAAATACCGGGCACTTACGTTAAATGTGGGCCTCTATGGGTTGATATGTTTCATCTGCGTTCTTGATCTTTGTCATTCCGGAGACATTCTTCCACATCTAGTTTTGTTGAAGGTTGATTCTTAAAGATATTGGAATGGATTCTACTTGGGAAACCATGCCAAAGTTGGTGAAAACGCTGGGACACATCAGTGGTTCACCGGGACGGGAGAAAGGGGCGCTCAGCCCCTTTCTTCATTTGGATAAAGTCCATCAGAAAAAAAATGTTATATAGGGTCTTAACCATTAACAGTTTCCCGGACTTCCCCGGCATACAGAAATTCCGTTAAGGACATGCAGACGCCTGCTGTGCAAAGTTGGTTCATAATGTTTGGAAAGAGTACAAGAAATTCGCCGGCAACCATCACCCGGAGGTGCAGGAAAATCTCCCACACCGCCAGTCATCAGGTGAGCATGGTGAAATGGGACCAGTATGTTAATGCCATCAGGATATACAATAGTCAATAGTCTGCCGGCAGATATCGGCACAATATTCCAGCTGTTTGACAGCGCTATTGCCTACCAGGAAAAACACAATTACCCTTTGTGGCCGCGTTTCAGCAGGGCGTTTATCCTGGAGGAAATATCCGAAAAACGTCACTGGAAAATTGTATGGAATGATACAATCGTCTGTATATTTTCCGTAATGTACACCGATCCCGTTATCTGGGGGAAAGAACAGGACGCGGAACCCTCGGTGTACCTGCACCGCATTGCGGTTCACCCTCAGTTTAAAGGGCGCAACATGATGTTGCTGGTTAAAGAGTGGGCAAGGGAACATGCGGTACAAAACGGGAAACGTTTTGTCCGGATGGATACATGGGGCCATAACTGGAACCTGAGGAGATATTATATTGGATGCGGCTTCGACTACCTCGGTCAACGCCACCTGGAGCAGCGAGAGAATGAACCTGCACATTACGGCGGATCGATACTCAGCTTATTCCAACTGAAGGTCTAATTGTATCATCTGAAAACTCTGACGCATATCAGGCTTGACGTATGAAGCGGAATCCGGACGGATAAACCTTCACAATCTTCCGAATTTTATAAAATATTTATATTTTGAAGTATAAATTTGCTCCTCTTTTAAAATCCATTGAAAAAGGATTATTTCCACGGCTGTTACTGCGGTTTCCCGGGCTTTACCGGAACTTTCTGCAACACTCTGAAGATGCAGCACGTGCCGGCAGAAAACGACATTCATTCATTCACAAGCATTCCTGAATTTACATATGGGCACACATCATCACGGCATTCATAAGGTCAGTTTCGGCGGCCTGCTTATCACCCTCGGCATTATATATGGCGACATAGGAACAAGTCCGCTGTACGTCATGAAGGCCATCGTTGGAGACGGGCCGATCGACGCAGATATCGTCAGGGGAGGCATATCGGCGGTGTTCTGGACACTGACGCTGCAAACCACCTTTAAATATGTGATATTGACCTTAAGGGCTGACAACAATGGAGAAGGAGGAATATTTTCCCTGTTCACCCTGGTGAGGAGAAACCGTTATAAATGGCTTGTGGTGCCTGCTATCATCGGGGGCAGCGCGTTGCTGGCTGACGGCATCATTACACCTCCCATCTCCGTATCAGCGGCTATTGAGGGGCTGCGGTTTTTCAACGAAGACCTCAATACGGTTCCGTACGTCATATGGATATTGTGCGGACTGTTCTTTATACAGCAGTTCGGCACGGGTTTCATCGGCCGGTTTTTCGGTCCGCTGATGACCGTGTGGTTCCTCATGCTCGGAGTCCTGGGCATTTACCAGATGTCGGCTGACTGGTCGGTGGTTTCGGCGCTGAACCCCTATTACGCCTATAAACTGCTTCAGACCCATCCTTCCGGCATACTGATACTCGGTTCGGTGTTCCTGTGTACGACCGGGGCGGAGGCATTGTACTCCGATCTGGGCCACTGCGGCAAGAAGAATATCCGCATTTCGTGGATATTTGTCAAAAGCATGCTGGTGCTCAATTATTTTGGGCAGGGCGCATGGCTGATCGCCAACCATGGTCACAGACTGGAAGAATTCAAGGCATCCAATCCGTTCTACGCCATTATGCCCGAGGCATTCATTCCGTATGGGATCATTATTGCCACCATAGCGGCCATTATAGCTTCACAGGCGTTGATCAGCGGTTCGTTTACGCTTATCAACGAAGCCATGCGGCTCAATTTATGGCCTAAGGTCACCATAAAATACCCGACCGAAACAAAAGGGCAGATGTACATTCCATCCATCAACTGGCTGTTGCTGGTGGGCTGTATCGCCGTGGTGCTGCATTTCAGGGAGTCGGCCAATATGGAAGGTGCCTACGGCCTGGCGATCGTATTATGCATGCTGATGACCACTACGCTGCTGAATTTTTATCTCCATATGAAGCGGTACAAGTTATGGTTCATTTATATAGTCATTTCCGTTTACCTGGTAATTGAACTCCTGTTCCTGGTCGCCAACCTCAGCAAGTTCAGTCATGGCGGATGGATCACCCTGCTGATAGCATTCCTCCTTATACTTGTGATGGCCGACTGGCATATTTCCAAAAAAATCCGGCAACGCTATGTTGACATGGTGAATTTCAATGAACATAAGCAGATGCTGATCGATCTGAGCAATGATGCATCGCTTCAGAAATATGCCACACACCTGGTGTATCTTACGGGTGCCAACAATCCGGAGGAAATAGAGTCGAAAATACTGTATTCCATCCTGCAAAAGCGTCCGAAGAAAGCGGATGTATACTGGTTTATCCATGTGGATGTCATGAACGAACCTTACCGCATGGATTACAAGGTAACGCATATAGCTGACAATGATATTATCAGGATCGATTTTCGCCTTGGTTTCAGGGTAGTTCCCCGCATAGACATGATGTTCCGGAAAGTGGTTGAAGACCTTGTAAAGACCGGTGAAGTGGATATCACCAGCCGTTATGCGTCCCTCAACAAAAACAACGTGATAGGCGATTTCAAGTTTGTGGTGATGAATAAATTCCTCTCCTTTGAGAACGATCTGCCGCTCTTTGAGCGGATGGTCCTGAGGCTGTATTTTTTCCTGAACCAGTTTGCGCTGACCGAGGAAAAGGCGTTTGGCCTCGACAGCAGTTCGGTGAAGATCGAGAAGTTTCCTATGGTGATCAAAAAACGCAAGGAGATGAACCTGCGCCGTATCGAGTAATATATAACCTTCCAATTCAGCGTTGGTGATTTTTTCACCGAAACGCATTCTTTTAAAAGACTATCAAAAGTTATTTATTTGATATACAATGTTTTGTGTGGACTTTATGTTCTCATAATACCTTGCATTGCATAGTACTATATATTTTATTACATTTGACCCATGAAGTTGAAATATATTGCAGGAGGGTTCCTTCTTTTTCTTATGCTTTCGGCGGGTTGCCGCCCGGGACCGGCGTCACTTACAGGGCGTCACCGGAAAGAGCCTGCGGGACCAAAGGAATTTGCCCTCGTTCATGTCAATGTTATTTCCATGGTTCCCGGTCAGGAGCCTGTGCCGGATGCAACAGTGATCATTAAAGACGGGAAGATTGTGTCGCTGAACGGTCCTGTTCCTGAACAAGCAATGGTGATAGACGGCCGTGGCAAATGGCTTATTCCGGGACTGATCGACATGCATGTCCACATTCCGGTAGATGGTCATTTTAATACAAACCATCCGACCCGCGTTGCTGCCATCTTTACAAACACCCAGGATATCATGACGCCTTTTGTGGCGAATGGCGTGACAACGGTATTTGAACTTATTTCCAAGGCCGGGCACTTTGGCCAAAGGAATGAAATCCTGAGAGGGGATGTCATAGGTCCCCGCATGGCGCTTGCCGCAATGATCAATGGCGGCGACGGGTCCGGCAGGATAGCCAGCACACCTTCCGACGGACGGCAAAGTGTTCGCCTAGCCAAGGCGGAGGGATACGAGTTTATCAAAGTGTATTCGCAACTTGATACGGAAACGTTCAAGGCCATCATTGATGAAGCGGATAAACAGGGGATGAAAGTGGTTGGCCATATCCCCACAGCGTTCAAGGGGAAGACAGAAGAAGCATTTGCTGCCCCGTTCGGCATGGTAGCTCATGCCGATGAATTTGTGAGGCAAACAAATGAATTCACGGAAGCGGAAGCCAAACGTTTTGCTGAAATGGCAAAAAAAAGCGGGACCTGGGTAACTCCGACGCTCACCTGCATGGTCTGGATAGCCAGGCAGGCCCGTTCTCTTGACGACGTGAAATCCCTGCCCGGCCTGCAATATGTGCACCCTCTGCTGCAAAGCAAATGGCTGACCGCAAACCAGTACAACCGGAATAAAACTCCCGAACGCATCGCTTATCACGAGAAAGTAGTCGACTGGAATATGATGATGGTAACGGCCCTGAAGGATGCCGGGGTGCCTGTTGTTGCAGGAACCGATGCGGGGACATCAGGCGTAATCTGGGGATATTCGCTTCACGATGAAATTGAACTTCTGGTAAAAGCCGGCATGACTCCCCGGGAAGCCCTGGCCTCAGCCACCCGGCTTCCTGCTGCGTGGCTGGGCATAGATAGTTTAACCGGGACCGTTGAAGCCGGGAAATATGCCGACCTGGTGTTGCTTGATGCGAATCCTTTGGATGACATCAACAATACGCGGAAAATATCGGGTGTGTTTGTCAACGGCCGCTGGCTTGACAAATCAAGGATTGAAGCCATGCTTGCCGACCTTTCAAAACGCAACACAGCTTCAAAGGGCAAGTGGGAGTGGAGCAAAAGAGGAGAGTATTAAACTGGCAAGCGGGTGAGTTGCCTGCTCTCTTTGGAAATAACATATTTATTGTCAGATACTTTGAATTGCGAAGACATTTTTTTTAACGGAATTCCTTAGAATGAATTCTTTTTTTTGTCAGATTTTAAACTACAGAATTATCAGATTTACAACTGTGGAAATTATGGTCCGGGTATGCTTATTTTGCGCTTTCTTTAAGGATATACATGTATAGTAATTTATCTGGTTCATCAGATCTGAAATCCCCTATTACGGTACTGCTTGTTGACGATGATGAAATTGCAAGATTTTTGTGGAAAAGGGCCATTGAAAGTTCTGAAGCCGGCATGCTGGTTAAGGAAAGTTCCAATGGATTGGAGGCCTTGAATTTTCTTAAAAATCACTGGAACGAGCCATTAGCGTTGCCAGATATCATATTTCTGGATATAAACATGCCGGTGATGAACGGACTGGCATTCCTGGATGAATATGCAAAGCTTAGTAAAACCTCGGATATACATATACCCATTTACATATTATCTTCTTCGATTATGCCAGAAGAAATGGCTAAAATTAATAATTCACCGGCTGTTTCAGGGTTTATTCCCAAACCTTTTAAAATGGAAAAATTCGAAAAGATCATGCAAACATTCAATGAAACGATCTGAACATACTGATCAGGTCCGTATTAATGTATGTAGAGCTAAGCCGGATTTCATGTGCATCTCATCAATCATTGGACAGGACTTTCCTGGCTTTTAAAGTACACGCTGAATACAGACCCTATGCCGGGAGCGCTTTCCACT
>CALMKH010000304.1 GCA_937867025.1 uncultured Bacteroidota bacterium
GACGGCAAAAACACGCCATAATTAAGAATGGCGACCAAATATATGCGGGTATTGAAAGTGGTCTTTTTTAACGTGAGATAAAACAGGGGAAAAAAAAGCAAAGGCAGCTTGAGTATAAGTTTTCTGACCGCTTCGTCCTGGTTTTCTGAATAGAAGAATGAAATGGCAGCAAAAATATATAACAGTACGAACAGCCAGTATATCAGCTTTTCATATTTGCCTGATTTAGTATCCCGGATATCTGTGAGCGACAGCAGGCATAGGCCGGCGAATGACATGCTGATCAGCCCTTTGGACAAAGTAAACGACAAACAAAGTACCGCCCAGAAAAAAATGATTAATCCCTGCCGATATGTGGAGATAATATGTGTGATGGGGCGTAGGTTATTTCGCGTAGCTCACCTTGACCGCAGTATTTTCAGATACTCCAAGTTTCATGGCTACAGTCTTGCTCATTTTCAGCACGGTGCCGTGATCAACTTTGCAATTGCCGATGACTCTGGCAAAAACCGCATTATTGTTGGAAGAATTGGTGATCATGACGATGGTGCCAACCTTCGCTGTGGGGTGCATGATAAAACTTCTTTCCTGGTTGAGATCGCCATCTGTTGAAATCACCGCCATACCGTTCTCATTCACTTCGTCCCCGTCATCGGCAGCATATGTGTTGATGGTTGTGGTGGCAGATTCCTTTGGTTTTTCTGCACTGGTGTTCACCACGACATTCTTTGGCGCTTCGGTCTTGGGTTTTTCAACAACCACTTCTTCCTTTACGGTTTCCTGTTTGGTGGTCTTAACCGTGGTTTCAGCGGCTATGGTTGATTTTTTTTCGCCTACCACAAGCTTTTGCCCGAGGTTGATATTGTCTGACTTCAGGTTATTCATTTCCTTGATCTTGCTGACTGAAGTTTCATAGGTTTTTGCTATGGACGAAAGCGTCTGGCCGCTTGCAACAGTGTGATAGACTTTCTCTGATATTGTAGTGCTGGAAGTGCTGGAAGGAGTACCTGTTCCTTTGGCGGTGCCTTTTGGAATGAGTAATGTCTGGCCGATCTGGATGGTCTTGTCGGACCCTTCGTTCGACGCATAAATATCAGATGCTGATACCCCGTATTTTTTACTGATTCCGTACACGCCTTCACCTTTGGTGACCTTGTGCATGATATATCGTTTCCCGCCTACCACTTTGACGCCGATGGAGTCCTGTGGCATGGCAAAACCTGCCATGGTAAACAATAGCAGGAGGGTTGTGAATACTGTTTTCATTTTGTGAATCATTGCTGTGGGATACAAAATAAGAATAAAAGCCCTTCATTTACCTGAAACGGGGCCGTTTATTTGTCAACATATGAAGTGTTTTTGATACATTATTTCACCAGTGACTGTTTTTTTACCTCTTCCAGCAAAACGCTGAGGTCGCCGGGAAGGGAAGAGATTGTTATAAAGTTCCCATGCCCGTTTTTTGCCAGTTTCGACAGGAACTCAAGCGCTTTGGGGTCGCGGCCAAACCCGATGCTGGAGAGTATGACCTGGTTAGAGCCATACCCAGACCGTACGGTTCTGTAAAGTTCCTGGTCAGTGATCGAGCTGCTGTTGAAAAGCCCGTCAGTGGCAAGGAATATCTGGTTGTTTCCTCCATCAATATAGTATTTTTGCGCTATGTCGTATGCAGTCATGATACTGCTTGCGCCATTGCTGCCGCCTTTTGCTGTCATGGTATCTATGGCTTCTGTAATGCTGTTCTTCTGGCTGCCGCTTACATTTTCGAATACTATCCTGACTTTGGAGGCATATGTGATCAGGGTGACACGGTCCTGCGGCCTGATAGCCATTACCAGCTGCTTCATCACGCTTTTAAGGTAAGGCAGCTTGGTGGTATCCCGCATGCTTTTACTGATATCAATAATGAACACGAGATGGTTAGGCTTGTACCGGTTGGAGTTGAACCCACTGTCTGTGAGAACAGAGGGGATATACACATACGGCTCTTCTTTGTCGCCAAGCGTATCCTGACGGCTGATATCAACATCCGGTTGCACCTCTTCCGGCTGTTTTTTCAGATAAATGAAGCAGGTGTAGTTGTCTTTGTTATAATCGAAAGCTGCAGTGACTGGCAAATAGTCCGTTTTCTCAGCCCTTATGCTGATCTTGCCATAGTCGCATTTGCACTGGTATGCCATGTCGGCAAATCCCGGTACGCAGTTGAAGCTGATGTTCTTTTTGATGACTTCCACATGGGCGCCATCAATCCTTTCTGAAGTTTCCGCATCCCGCACGATAATGCTGAGAGGTACTTGCCCTGCCTTCAGGGGCGACGTGTTTTCAATGGATGGGCAGGTGGTGAATGCTGTTTCCCTTATGGATTTGATATTGCCTTTGACATGCAGCAGGAGTGGGCTTGTCAAGTGGCTGAAATTCAGCGGGACCTCCAGGTTAAACCTGCCTTTTTTCCCGGTATAGTATACGATAGCGAGCCGCATATCCTCTCCGGGATTTACGGTTTTAGTGTCTACGAGTACAATGTAATTGTCCTTTGGCTGGGTTTGCAGCAGATAAATCGTTTTCTGGCCGGTGTTTGTAAATGTGAAATACGCTGTATCGTTATTGAAATTTTCTATATTGCCGAAATCAAAGGTCGTCCTGTCAGCCACCAGCTGTGCTTCGGAGGCCTTTAAAAAAGTGCAAAACAGGATTATGAGTACTATGCCGCGCATGCCTGATTTCAAATAAACGAAAATCATACCAAAAGAATTGTATTCCAGGGAAATTATATGTTTGGGGATTAAAAAATGAATGATTTTTACGAATTTTGGGCTTATGCCGGGGCATTTTTGGCAATACTTTTCAAAAATAATTGTTAATAGTACAGGAAGTCTTTAAATTTGAATGGGAATTTTGGTAGAGCACAATTATTACCAGTTAATGCAATTGGAGCTTTTCGCGGATGTTTCGGAAGTGAAAAAGAAATACCGTGAACTGGCACGGTTATACCATCCGGATAAAAATCCGAGGAACAAGCATTCTGAAGAGTATTTCAAAATCATCACCCAGGGTTATTCCATATTGAACGAACCTCTGAAAAAACTGGTTTACGACGAAGCGCTGAGGAACTATTACAAGGATCGCGGAGGGAGCCAGGAGAGTTTCCAACGTAAGCAGAATGCCAGGGAGAGGCTCAAAAAATACCGTGAACGCAAACGGAAAGAGATCATTGACGATTATGTCAAGTCTGAAAATGAATTTCCGCATATGCACAGGATGTTCCTGGCTGTCGGCGTGTTCCTGTCGGGCGTACTGATGTGTTATAACCGCTGGTTCATCAATTATGAGAAGTTTGATGTGATTTATGTCATGATAGGGTTTATCATTTTCGGGCTCGGTTGTTACCTGATCGCGAATAATGTGTATCGCAGGGAAGCATTCCGGCATGCACTCAGCCTGAAAGAGGGCAGGGTCAGTGCGCGGCCGGTGAGGGTGTTTGTCATCCTCTTGTTTGTGACGCCTGTGGTATTCTTCGCCTCGGTGTATACCACAAAGAAGATACACCTGACCTATTTTTATGATATCACCACGGTTAAGAAAGTCAGCTTTTTTAATGATCAGGTCATGTATCATTATGAGATCAACGATGAGCTGATCGCGCGAAGCTCGGATGCCATTCCCGGCGAAACGTATACAGATTACAGTAAGATGAGGGTTAAATTCTCAAGGATCAATCCGAACATCAGTGAACTGGTAATACTTGAAAAATAGCTGCGGGTAGGCGCGGCAGGCCTCACCGCCGTCATTTTATCAGTTGACCATCAGTTTGAGGGAAACGTTTTCCCCATTTTTCATTTCAGCGATAAGCAGGAAAATTCCCTTTTGTGCCAGACGGATACAATCGGCCATATTTCCTTCAACCGTGCAAACCTTGCGGCCCAGCGCGTCATAAATACCCAGCCGGCGTACGGCATCCGGATTCTTGATATACAATTCTCCTTGTGAAGGATTGGGATAAACAAGCAGATCTTCATTCTTGATATTACTGATCTGCAGTCCAAAGCCGCCCCTGTTGGTGGTTCTCAGGATGTTTCCCCCGTCGGCGGCGATCAAGCCCACCTGGCCCGAAAAAAAGATGCGGTTAAGCGAGGATGGTATGCCCGAAAGCTGTATACTTCGTTTGTCGAACGGATCATAGTATTTGCAGACAATGCCGTTGCTGCCGGCGAGCAAGCCTGTATCCAGGTCGAAGAACCATGCCGTATTGATGGTTTTCATTTCCGGGATGGTGATGCTGTTCCAGGTTTTGCCGCTATCCGTGCTTCTGAGGAAAATATTGTAATGGACGCCTATCTGTGTACTGTCAGGCATTCCCCCGGCAATCTGCAGGATGGAATCGCCAATGTTTGAAATGTGGTTCAGGTCGGTTTTGGTGGAATGGATCGCGACTTTCCATTTTTTTTCACTGATGTGTTTGCTGAGGATATACCCGCTGTCGCCGACAGCCCAGCACATTCCGTTCGGTGTTATGCAGACGCTGTTGAGGTCTTTGTGTGAGCTTACCGTGGTGTCAACCTTCCAGCTTGCCCCCCGGTCATCCGAGCGTATGGCCAGCATGTCGCGCCCCACAGCAATGCCGGTGCTGTCCCTGAAATGGATATCATAGGCGTAAGCCGCCACCCTGGCATATTGCTGCGTCCAGGTTTTGCCCCCGTCCCCGGTGCGTATCATCCGCGCATTTTCGCCGGTAATAAAGCCGACGGATGAATCGATGAAATGCAAGGCCCTTAAATGGCAGGGGATGCCCATGGGTAATTTTTTCCAGGTAGCTCCGTAATCCGAAGATTTCAATACAGTACTGTTCTGTCCGACCGCGTAACAGACATTGCCGATGATCTGCACGTCATACAGGTCCTCAAAAGTTCCTGAAGGAGTTTTTTTCCATTGGCTGAAGGAATTGGAAATACAAAAAAACAAAAAAGTAATGGATAGGACAGTTTTCATAGTTGACGAATGACAGTTACAAATGTAATCAAAAATCGATGAATTATTTTACATTTGCACGGTGAAAGCCGGTGATAAAAAGGATTATTATATCAATGAAGACGGCCTTCTTGTTTTTACGGAGTATTACCACCTGAAGCGGGGTTATTGTTGTGGATGCGGATGCAAACATTGTCCCTACGATCATGTGAATGTTCCTGCAGACCCAAAAAAAGATAACAAATGGAAGAAGAGTTAAGCCCCCTCGCCCGGGAAATCATATCCCGCCTTGTGTTTGAAGAAGTGTATGAAAACATTGTGGATGAATTGAATCACGCCAACCCTTACGAGGTGGCTGATGAAGTGAAGACGCTTATCGCCCGGGATATCGTAAAACCATGCCGGGATCTTCAAAATGGAAAAACATCCGGTTTTATTTATGACAGCGATCATATGACCGATTACAGTTTTACGCTAACTGCCAAAGGCATGGGACTGCTTGAAACTTTACTTAAAGATTCCCGCTGACATGTTTTTCTTTAAAAAATACGCGTAATATTGCGGTACAAACCTGCAGCATAGAAATTAATGAAATTTGGTGCAATAGACATAGGGTCCAACGGCGTGAGGTTGTTGATCGCCAGGCCCCTTCAACTGGATGAAATGAAGCCAGAATGGAAGAAGGTGGAATTCACCCGTCTTCCGATCCGACTTGGCGACGACGTGTTCGGAAGCAAGGAGATCGGAAAAAAGAAAATTGATCTTCTCACCAAGGCCATCAAGGCCTTCGGATTGCTGATGGATATCTACAATGTGGATTTCTACAGGGCATGTGCCACAAGTGCCATGAGGGATGCCAAAAACTCCGATAAGATCATCAAAATGATCAAGAAAGAGACCGGTATCACCATTGATGTCATCAACGGTAACGTGGAAAGCAGACTTATTCTCAATGCGTTTTTACACCTCCTGCCGGCAAACGAGACGTTCCTGCACGTGGATGTGGGGGGCGGCAGTACGGAACTGACACTTATCCAGCAAAACAAGGCACTTGTGTCGAAAAGCTTTAATATTGGAACGGTGAGGGCCAAGGAAAAGAAGATAAAACCCGAAGAGTTCGACAAACTGCATGCCTGGATCAAGGAGAACGTGACCTGGGTGCCTAAGCTCAAGGGCGTCGGTACGGGAGGCAATATCCACAAGCTGGGGGAATTGGCCAATATTCCCCAGGGCGGTTACCTCAAATTGAAGCGGCTGGAGGAGCTCACTGAAGATATAGAAAAAATCGATCTGCATGAAAGGGTGTATCACCTGAAACTGAATCCCGACCGTGCAGAAGTGATAGATCTTGCCGGAAGGATTTACCTGGACGTCTTCAAACGCACCAGCATTACGGAGGTCATGACGCCTTACCACGGCCTCAAGGACGGCATCATCCAGGATCTGTGGGAAAGATATTTCCAGAACCAGAAGGACTAGAACCCATCCGTATTTAATATCTGCTCGTGTTTAATTAAATTATCAATACATTATTTAATTATAACTATACCTTATCAATTATTTATTATTCATTATCCATTATCCATTATTCATTATCAATTAATATGATTACCTTTGCACCCGTTTTTAAAATTTGATTTACAATGGCAACAAACAGGACATTCACTATGATCAAGCCCGATGCAGTAGGCAACGGACATATGGGCAGCATTCTCAACGACATTATCTCTGCAGGCTTTAAGATAAAAGCCATGAAATACATACAGCTCTCGCAGGCTCAGGCAGAAGGGTTTTACGCCATACACCGGGAGCGTCCCTTTTTCAAAGACCTGGTGTCATTCATGATCAGCGGCCCGATAGTGGCGGCCATACTTGAAAAAGACAATGCTGTCGAAGATTTCAGGAAGCTTATCGGGGCAACCGATCCTTCCAAGGCAGAAGAAGGAACCATTCGCAGGAAATACGCCAAAAGCATTGATGCCAATGCCGTTCATGGCAGCGACAGCGATGAGAATGCCGAAATTGAAGGCAATTATTTCTTCTCACAGTTCGAAAGGTTTTAAGCCCTCGTTCTGCTTGCGGCCGGGATATAATTTTTTGTATTCCGGGCAATTGTCGTAAATTTGTAGTGCTAAAGGGGGCCGGCTCAGGCTGATATCCCATAAAAACTATAAGAACTGATGAAGATCGGGTTATATGCCAAGGTGATCAATTCCCCCAAGCAATTATTATTAATTGAGGAGATCATCAGCTTCCTGTTTTCCGAAAAAGTGGAAGTGTATATTCATCAGTACATTGCCGAGCATTTTATTCCCAAGTACAAGCTGCCCGAGTTTGACCTGCTGACAAAACAGCACAAACCCGTGGATTATATCGTATGTATTGGCGGTGACGGCACTATTCTTGATGCCATTGAAATTACGGGCGACAGCCAGATTCCCATTATCGGCGTGAATACCGGCAGGCTTGGATTCCTGGCCAATGTGTCAACCGACGGTTTCAAAAACGCCTTCAAGGAATTGCAAAACGGCAGTTACAGTCTCGACAAACGGACACTCCTGCAACTGGAAAGCAATACGGACCTGTTCAGGTTCAATTATGCGCTCAACGATTTTGTGCTTCATAAAAAGGAAACCAGCAGCATGATCACGGTACATGCCTTCCTGAACGGCGAGCCATTGAATTCTTACTGGTCCGACGGTCTTATCATCGCCACCCCGACAGGTTCTTCCGGGTATTCGCTCAGCTGCGGCGGTCCCATACTTTTCCCGAAATCTTCGAGCCTGGTGATCACCCCCATAGCTCCTCATAACCTCAATGTCAGGCCCGTCATTATCCCTGACGACCAGGTGCTGAGTTTCGAAATAGAAGGTCGCAGCAGCACCTTCCTGGCTTCGCTCGACAGCCGTTCGGTCACCATCGATCAGTCGGTTCAGATCGCCATACGGAAAGCCGATTTTTCCATCAATCTCCTGCGTTTCGAAGGCGATACATTCCTGAAAACGCTCCGGAACAAGATGCTCTGGGGCATGGATAACAGGAACTAGCAGAAAACCGGGATGATTTTTCGTGAATCCTGATTCTTTAGTCCCATGTCCCCAATCCTGATTTCCGAATTTATCTTTATGTTTGTTGTTGGTTTTGAGCGTCTATGAAAATCATCAGCTATAATGTGAACGGAATCCGTTCCGCGGTAAATAAGGGCTTTACGGAATTCATTCAAAAGGAAGACCCTGATATTGTCTGTCTCCAGGAAATAAAGGCCAATATAGAGGACATAAATGAAGAATTGTTTACCGCCCTCGGATATTATTGCTACTGGCTTCCCGCCGGGAAAAAAGGTTACAGCGGGGTGGCCATCCTGTCTAAAAAACCTGCCCTGTCAGTGGTAAAAGGCATAGGGCATGACATGTTTGACTTTGAAGGAAGAATATTGCAGGCGGATTTTGAGCAGTTCAGCGTGATAAGCTGTTATTTTCCGTCAGGCACCACAGGCGACATACGCCAGGCTATCAAGTATGAATTCCTTGATTTCTTTTTTAAGCATATCGAACAGCAAAGGGAAAAGTACCCGCGACTCATAGTTTGCGGTGACTATAACATATGCCACCAGCCTATTGATATTCACGATCCTGTGAGCAACAAGAACTCAAGCGGGTTCCTTCCTGCCGAAAGGGCGTGGATGGACAAATGGTTTTCAGCGGGAATGCTGGACACATTCAGGATGCTTAACCCTGATCCGCACCATTACACCTGGTGGAGTTTCCGGACAGATGCACGGTCGAGGAACAAGGGCTGGCGCATTGATTATATCTCTGCCACGGATAACCTGAAACCGCATATTGTCGGATCGGGCATACTGAATTCATATATTCACAGTGACCATTGCGGATCTTTTGTAAAACTGACCTTTGATGATTAAAAAACTGTTGCCACGCGGTGTAAAACAATATTTGTGGTACCTGTTCAAGGCGCCGCAGAGAAAATGGATCGGGTATGGCACCATATGGACCGACCTGAGAGGCTACCTGGCCACCCGGCAAGGCAGAAGGGCTCTGCAGCCTGTTTCCGTGTGCATCGGTGTCAAAAACCGCAGTAACAACCTGCTGGATTACGTGGTGGCTTCGCTTAACCGTTGTGAAAACAAGGAACTGATAGAATTGTCCGTCTTTGATTGCGGCAGCAGCGATCATCCAAACCTGGAGGATGCACTGAGACGTGAATGGAAAGGCCGGCTGGTATATCACAGGAAAGAACAGCCGTTTGCAAGATCGGAAGCGTTTAATGCTGCGGTTGAACAATCAGGCCACGGGCAGATTCTTGTTTGCGATGCCGATATGAGCCTTCCTGCTGATATTGTCAAACGCGTGAACAGGTACGTAACACCGCGTTCCGCCTGGTACCCGGTCGTTAAGTTTATGAATGAGGACGGAAGCAGCAGGTTTTATGGCGAGAGTACGGGCATGTTCGCCTCACGCAGAGAGGATTTTATCAAGGCGGGCAAGCTTGATGAAAGCATAAGGGAATGGGGCAAGGAAGACTGGCTCCTGTATTTTGCCTTCTACAAAGCCGGGTTGGCATGTATTCGCACGAAAGAGCCGGATTTTATCCATCATTATCATCCCAGTCTTAAACCGGATGATTTTGTACCCCTGTTTTAGTGGATGGGGCTATTCTTTCCAGATAAACTTAACCAGAACCAGGCCGAGAAACACAATCAGCAGGTCGAGTACCAGCAGAAGAGCCAGGTCGGGGAGGAGATGACTGAAGTCGAGGCCTGAAAGCGCTTTTTTACCGCCCTTGATGCCTATCAGCAACACCGGTATGATGACAGGGAATGTAAGCACTGGTAATAAGACGCCCGGGTTATCCGTTTTCGCGGCAATGCTGCTGCTGATCGTGAATATGGCTGAGATGCCCGCCCCCGTAAATAGGGATACAGTCAGGAATTGCAGGCTTTCGTCGGTCACAGACCCATGAATGACCACAAATGTCATATATGCGAACAATGTGAAGCCTAGCATCAGCAGGAATGAGGTGATCAGCCTGGCACCCAGGAAAACAGTTGGCGATACGAGCTGGTGCCAGAAGACAAAACTGCCCTTGCGCATGCCTATGAAGGCTTTGGCGATGCCCTGCAGGGTTGTAAAAATAACGACGATCCAGAAAATGGGCGCGAAATGCATCCTGTCCATACCAGGCATGGACAGGAATGTGATCAGCACGGCAGTGAAGATATTCAGCAGGGCTCCTGCAATGGCGTATTTCCCTTTCCATTCCTCTGAAAGAAAAAATTTAACCGTTTGGAGCATTGTAGCCAAAATAAATTATAGTACTTTTGCGCAAAAGTAATACAAACATTTCTATGCATAGCAAAATTGAACATTTATCCAATGCAGAAAAAAAACTTGTGCTGAATGCACCCATATTGGTAACGGCCCTTATTGCAGGCGCTGACGGTGATTTTCATCCCGACGAGATCAAACAGGCTGTAAAGATCATACATATCAAGACGTTTTCCGAAACCCGCGATGTAAGCGGTGTTTATAAGTCGCTTGACGGACACAGTGAGGAGCTGATTGACGAGCTGATCAGCCATCTGCCAAAATCTGCAACCGAAAGGAATAAGATGCTGGTTGAACAGTTGCAGGGCCTTAACGAGATATTCCCGAAGCTGGATGAGAATTTTGCAAGGGATCTTCACCACAGCCTGCGCGAACTGGCATATTATGTCAGCAATGCCAGCGACCTCGGCATAGCGTACCACTCCGACCAGGAGAAAGAGTATGTGAAGCTCGATTTCCTGAATGTCTCCAAAGCGGGGTAAGAGGAAAATTTACCGGTTCCGTCAGTACGCGTAATCCGCAAGGTATTCAAACTCTGCAGTGAGACTGCCGTTGTTGCAGATCGTTGCGTATTCTATAACCTGGCTTTTGGTCTTGAATAATTCAGGGATTACATATTCCAGCAGCATGCTTCCGAAACCTTCGCTCGCATCCCTCGGAAGCTCCGCAGGCAGGTTGCTTACAGCCATAACATCAATGCTTTTTTCCTGGTAAGGGGGACATTCGGCCATCGTTAGCGGATCGTAACCGAAAACCGGGTTGTTGATCCGGGTCTCCCGTATAGTGATCGGAATGCCGCCATTCACATCGCAGCTGATATCGGCTATCACTTTGATATTGAAGGTCGGGAGCCTGGTGTCGTTTTCGGAGAACAGGCGGTCCATCCGGGCGTCCCAGTATATCCCGTTTATGAGTATGTCGCATGAAGGCAGGTAATACCTGAACACACAACGGTACCTGGTAGGGTCGTGGTGGAAATCGCTCCTGTCGTATGCTTTACCGTCTATCCTCTCATACAGGTTTTCCGTTAACAAAACGGCAAAGACCGGTTCGGCGTGTATCTTGGTCAGTATATCTGCCGCAGTCACTTCCTTGATGCCCGCTTCCTTCAGCAGTTCAAGCGCTCCGAGCGATACGCGCCCATTGCCGGTGAGGATGATCTTTACCGGTCCTAGTTTCATTTGCCCGAGTTCCTTTTTCAGTTCGTTGTAATCCAGGCACTGGTAGGCAGGTTTCAGGTCAAAGGTTTTGGTCTTGCGCCCCCATGCCATCAGGCCGTTATATGCACCCACGATGCCGGCGTAACGCCCGAACCCTATGATCCTGTCGCCGTTCTTCCACCTCAGGGTTTCGTAATCAACCAGCGTGATCTTCTTGCTGATCATGGCTTTCATCAGGGCCTGGTTATGCGGCTGTTTTTTTATGGTGTGCGAAAAGAACAGGTATGTCTTGCCCGGTATCAGTTTATCGGCCGGAACTTCCTTGATGCCGAAAAGGTAGTCGCAGGCACCCAGGTCTTCGGTGACCTGCACGCCGACCTTGGCATACAGCTCATCTGCAAAACACCGGTCGGAGGAGGGTTGGATATACACTTCCAGCCCGGGGTAATGCGCTTTCAGTTCGACGCATTGCGCAGGCGTGAAGGCCACCCGTTTGTCGGCAGGTTGTTTTTCTTCACGCAGCAGTCCTATTTTCAGGTTCATGTAGATTGGTTTTTAGCAGGGGTGAACAATCAATGGCCGAAAAATCCTGCCTTCAGGGTCTTTTTCATCATACCTTCCAGGACTTTCACATCGACATCCGCCAGCTTGTTGATATACAGGCAGCCTCCGCCGGTCTTATGTTTTCCGAGTTTTTTGAGATCGTCCTCAAACTGCCTGATATTCCCGGTGAGGTAAAGCGACAGGTTCGCTTTCCTCGGCGAAAAACCGATGCGGAACCACTCGACTTCCCTGCCTGTGGCGGGACTCTTGATCATGACATGGCCAAAGCCGATCAGCGAGCTTCCCCACATGACAGGCTCTTCCCCTGAAGCTTTTTTCATCATTTCCAGGATAACGAAGCTGTCTTTGCGTTTCTGTTCCCCTTCAACGGTATGGATAAAGTCTTCGACGCTGGCCGTTGTGGGTTTTGTTTTATTTTCAGCCATAATACATTGTTTTGTTTCCCAATGCAAATATAGAATCTGCGACAGTCCCGGGGAATAAAAATTTAATGTTTTTCTCCTGATGCGGATTTTGTCCGTTTATGGATAATGTGCATATTTGTGTATACAAAAGGGTGATTTATGAATAATAATAATACAAGAGTGTACAGAATGGCCTTCGCAAGTGTGTATCCGCTGTATATACAGAAAGCGGAGAGGAAAGGACGCACGAAAGAGGAGGTGGACACCATTATTTCCTGGCTCACGGGCTATGACCAAAAGTCACTTCAGCAACAGATCGACAGAAAAGTTGATTTTGAGACCTTTTTCGCCGAGGCCCCGCAAATGAACCCCAATGTATCGAAAATTACCGGGCTGATCTGCGGATACCGTGTCGAAGAGATAGAAGACAAGCTGATGCAGAAGATCCGGTACCTGGATAAGCTGGTAGACGAGCTGGCCAAAGGAAAGGCCATGGAAAAGATATTGAGGAAATAAGAATTATGAACATCCGATTCATACAACCAAGGCATGAACTGAAACCATTCATCACCAGGATATGGTTGTTTGAAAATAATACGGTGAGCGAATGTGATTGACCAGCCCCTGGATGCCACTCAAAACAAAACACTAATAACAATAACAATGAAAAAACCGTTTGAAAGGATATTGCCGATTAACGACAACAAACGTAAATGGATAGCTGTCGGACTGACTGTTGTCATTTCAGGACTGTTGACTCTTTGGGCCATTTACGGCATTGGACTATATGGAATTGCCTTGTTCATTTTGACACCTCTTTTCATTGGTGCAGGTTCGACAATTTTATACGGACTGAAAAAAGAAATAACTTACAAACAGGCTTGGCAAATTGGCTTTTTGGCACTTGGAGTTTATACAGCCGGACTTTTAATTTTTGCAATTGAAGGAATAATTTGTATTGCAATGGCTGCACCAATAGGACTTTTGTTGACTTGGATCGGGAGTTTAATTGGTTATGCAATAATCAACAAGATACCGAAAAATGCACCAACGTCAATGCTGATTTTAATCGGTATCATTCCGACAATGGCGTTTATAGAAAAAGACAACGAACCGACTTTGACTTCAGTTGTAACCTCAATAGAAATTAATGCAGACCCACAGACAGTTTGGAAAAATGTAGTTGAGTTTCCACAACTTGACGAACCGACAGAATTTATTTTTAAGACTGGAATTGCGTATCCAATAAACGCAAAAATTGAAGGGACAGGAGTTGGTGCGGTTAGACATTGCAACTTCACGACAGGAAGTTTTGTAGAGCCAATCACAGTTTGGGACGAACCACGACTTTTAAAATTTGACGTTATAGAGCAACCTGAACCAATGAAAGAGTTAAGTTTTTGGGACATTGACGCACCACACCTGCATGACTATTTTGTTTCGAAACAGGGACAATTCAAACTGACTGCACTTCCAAATGGGAATACACTTTTGGAAGGCACGACATGGTATTATCACAATATCCGGCCGGTGTTTTATTGGCAATTATGGAGTGACTATATCGTTCACAATATCCATGAAAGAGTATTGACACACATAAAGAAAAATGCAGAGAACCAGAAACAGTAGCATGGACTCTCATTTATACCACATATTCCCACCCTGTCAGATTGTAACCAGGCATCACCAAAGATAAGACGATCTAAGGCTGGCAAGTATAAGCTAATAATACTCAATAACCCTTACCACATTGCGATCGTACGTATAACCCTCGCTTTCCACCCGGTGGATGTCTTTTTTTGTCCAGTTATGATGGCTGTCATAGGTGTAAACGGTGGTTTCAGTAAAATCCAGTTTCTTCGCTTTGCCTTCATAATGCAGCAGCAACACCTGGTTGCCGTATTGGTCATAATCGTAAACATTGAGGGTCTGGTCATTTTTATACAGATTTTTTTCCTCTTTCGTGCGTCCCTGGGCATTATAGGTGTACGTAGTTTTACTCCAGTCTTTGCGCTTCCCCATATGCTCTGTATAATTAGCCGCTGCCAGGCGCCCTTTGGCATCATATTCCATGCGATAGGTGATGGTATCCTGCAGGCCGGGAATAACGGTTGACTTTTTTACCAGCCTGCCCTTTGCATCGTAGCTTATCCTGGTTTCGCTCACCAGGTGAGTGCCTCCGTACATCGTCGTCAGTTCCTTGACCGCATAGCCCGCCTCGTTATAACTACAGGTGCAGGTGGATACCGCTGCCGGGTTTTCGGGCCAAAGGTGGCTGTGGGTCTTAACCCGTTGTATGCTGTCGTACGTGTTGCCGTATATAGCTGCTACCGAACTGTCGCTGCGGTATTGCACCCTCTGCACCAGGTTTCCCTGTGTGTTATATCGGTATACCATCACATACTCCAGCTTCGGGGTAAAATACACCGAATCGCCGTAATGCCGCTCCTGCCGCCAGAAGCTGTCCCTTATCTCCTTCACCTGGCCACTGATATTCTCAAGCTGCAGGTGGCTTTTATAGGGCTGCGCCGTGCAATAGTTCTGGCCATGGAGCTTACAGAGACTCAGAAGAAGCAGAGTGGTTATAAGGGTTTTCATGAGGGGTGAAGCAAAAGTAGGAAAAAAAATCATCCCGGGGAACATTGAGCATTTCGGGGGACTGATTTCGGGTTTAATTATGGGATCACCATCATTCATTCACACTGGGTACGCGGGTAGTTTACAGACAAATGTAAGTCAGTGTTTCCATACAAACAAGTATTTCCTTATTGGTTGATAATGCACAGGAAATACTCACGCAGGAATTATCAACCAATGAATAACCGCTGTTTCCGGACTGGCTATGGTATGTCTTGTTTTGATCTGTTGGTAATCAAACCTATCATCATGACAAGTGAGGTTAGAATTATTACTTGTATAATAAGGGATTTATTGACGATGGGAATTCTTTGGGCAGGTATGATGGAAAGAAACAGCTGGGTTGTAATTAAGCCCCTGGGAGCCATAAACAGCAATGGCCGTAAGGGTAATTTTGACCATTTTAACTGGATAATCCTGAAGATAAAAATCAATCCCACTATGGATGCCGCCCAATAAAAGGTGGTCATATCCAACAATTCCCGCGTCTCGATAAGGTAACCGAACAACAGAAAGAATAAAGACCTTACCAGGAAGGTTACTTCAATATTAAGTTCTTTGAATTTTTGCACTTCCTTGCCTAATTCTTCAAGTCTGAACTTTTCGATCCATTTAAAACCTTTTATTTTTCTGACATTCCCGATAAACAATCCAAAAAGGAGGATAAAAACAAGGCCGGGCAATTCATAAATCCTGGAAATGGTATAAATCATTACTACCAGCAGGATGATTGGGAAAAACTTGATATGGTACTCAATCTTGTATAAGAGATATGAAAGCAGGACAGTTGCAAGAAATGATATTATTGAAATAATAAAAATCTCAAGGGTGAAATTTCCCAGGGAATAAACAGAAACAGCTTCATTAAAAACAAAAAAGTTAAAGATCAGGACACCCAGTATGTCAGACAGGCTGCTTTCATATATAACATACTCCTTGTTCTTTGTGGCAAGGCCTCTGGCGCTTGGAATCGCAATTGCACTGCTGATGACACAAAATGGAATGGCATTAATAAAGCTGTTTTTAAAACCATATGATCCGAAGTAATCAAAGAGGGCCGCTAGTAGTGCTGATAGGGCGGCAATTGTAAAAAATGCACCGATAAATGATTTTTTTATTAAGGCAAATTTGGATTTGTCAAATTCCAGTTCCAGGGCACCTTCCAATACGATGAGGACCAGGCCAATTGTGCCCAGAAAGGGCAGGATAAATGAAAGCTCGGGTAAGTGGATGCCGAGCATCTCAATAACTTGCCTGGCCAACCAGCCCAAAAACAACAGGAATATAACAGAAGGGATTTTTGTTTTGGAAGAACTTACCTCAAACAGATAAGCGACTAAAAGAACAGCACAAACAGAAACGATGATAATTCTTCGCATGATTGTTAATGATTGATTTGATGTTCTTTCCGGACAAAAATAGTCATTATGTAATGGAATTTCCAAACCCAGGGCTCAGGCAGCCGTTTCATTCAGATTTTCAAAACATGGGGAATATATGTTTTTTTTGTCCACCAGGCCGCCGTGTTGAAGGAATCGCAAGGTGATGCAGAAGATTCGGTACCTGGATAAACTGGTAGACAAGCTGGGCAAAGGAAGGTCATGGAAAAGATTTTGAGGAAACAGGCGCAGCCTTCAATTTTGGAAGCAGGTCCGCAGTTTGTAAAAAACCTGTAATTTTTTCTTAACAAAACGATTGTTTGAAAAAAAAGATTCTAGTTTTGTTGCAAACACACTAATGCCATGACTGTGAAAAAACTTCTGTTTGTTCTTGCTTTGTCTTTCTGCTCTCATTGTTTTTCAGCCAGCACCGAAGGAAAACGTTTCTGGATAGCTTTTATGGAAAACCTCACCCTGAATCTTAATGGCAGGCCTGCGTTCTCCATTGTGGTTTCAGGTAAACTGGATTGCAGCGGTACGATAGAAATGCCCGCGAAAGGCATAAGAATTCCTTTTACTGTAAAAGGCAATGTTCCGCAGGAAATACTGTTGCCCGATGTTATTTTGTACAATGAAGGTCCGGATGTAAGGTCTGACAAAGGGATACTGGTAACCACCACTGAAAATGTAGAAGTGATCGCTTACCACTACCGTGTTTATTTCAGTGATGCTACCAGGGTGTTGCCGGAAAGTGAACTTGATGACAAGTACACCGTGGTATGCGCCAGGGATCATGATAAATCGTCTCCAAGTTCATTTGTCGTTGTCAGTACAAAAGACCTCAATGCCATAGAGATCACCCCCTCCGTGTTCACGGACGGTTTCAGGAATCCGGGTGTTCCTTTCACGGTGATCCTGAATGCAGGTGAAACATACCAGATACAGGCATATGAGGATTTGAGCGGCACCAGGATCGTTTCGAAGAACTTCAGGGATTTTGCTGTTTTCGGTGGAGGCCGCCAGGGCAATATTAATGCTCCTGATTGCATATCTTCACCTCTGGCTGATAACCACCTGTACGAGCAGGTATTGCCCGACAAAAGCCTGGGGAGACATTTCCTGGCTGTTCCTTTAAAAGGGCAGGGCAGCTTGCCGCTTACCATTGTGCCGGTGCAGGACAATACTCTTGTAACAATTAATGGTGCTTCCATTTTGCTTGCTGCAGGTCAGGTGTATAAGACTTCTGTCGACACAGCTTCCGAAATCAGGTCGGATAAACCCGTCAACGTCATGTGTTACAACAAATCCCAGACCTGCAATGAGTCGCGCCTTGGCGATCCGTCTCAATTGGGTATTTGGCCGTCAGCCTTTATTTCAAGGGAACAGGTTTTTTATTCGCCGGGTAATCTGAACTTCACCACCCGGAAATATTTCCAGAGTCATTTTGTGAATGTTGCATGTTCCAGCAAGTATAAGAACTCCGTTCGGCTGGACGGTTCGCTTGTCACTTTTTCAACGTTCCCGTTAAATCCGTTGTTTGCATATGCACAGGTAAAGGTCGATCCGGGCTTTCATAAAATAACTGCCGATTCCGGCGGATTCGGCGGCGTGGTTTATGGTTTCGGCGATTATGATGCGTACACGTATACGCTTGGATATACGATCAGGGAAAGCCATTCAGAGGTAAGATTAAAGGTTAAGCTCGTGACCAACCCGGTTACGGATGGAGACCTTAAACTCAGTTATGAGTTACCTGACAGTAATATATATTCGACGCAGTTTGAGGTGTACGATGCCATTGGCCGTGAAGTGTATTCTGAGGCCAATGAGGTGGACCTGACCCGCGCCATGTGGCATTTTAAGGTCAATGACCTGAGTGCGGGCACATATTATATACGGGTCAGGATCCGCGGAGCAGAAGCGCTGCTGCAGCCTTTTATCAAGCTTTAGGGGGGTGTTACTCTTTTGCCTTGAGCAAAATTACACGGTAAAGCCCCCAAAGGGTGGGATTTACAGGTGCATTGACGTGGTTAAGGGGTATGGTTAAAATGACATTTAATTGACAGGTTTATAGGATATATGTCATTTAAATTTACTTATCTTTGCCTTAAACTATAAAACATATCTCTCTTATGGCCAGAAACCTGACCCTGATACTCTTCCTGTCCTTATCTCATTATGTATTTTCCCAGAAAGAATTCTGTATCTGGCATTTCGGGGATTCTACAGGTATAGATTTTAATTCGGGTAAGGCCGTGGCTCTTAAAGAACAGGCTAATATGCGTTCCCTTGGCAGCTGTGCCAGTATCAGCGATGCCAGTGGTAAATTCCTGTTTTCCGTTACATGGAACGATATCTGGTCGGATGAGCTTGGGAAAAAGAAAAAGATGTGGAATAGTGACGATATTAATGCCCGCAGCGTTGCCCAGGGTAATGTCATTATTCCTGTCATCGGCAGCAACACGGAATATTATGTCTTTAAGGAGTCAATGCATTACAGCATTATCGACATGAGTATGAACTCAGGTACCGGAGGTGTTGTTGCGTCCAGAAAGAATACCAGCGTGTCGAGCGTTACTTTCGATCATGGGATCACATCGGTAAGACATTCCAACGGCATTGACTATTGGGTTATAGTACGCAAAAATTATTCTGATTCCGTATATGCATTCCAGGTCACTTCTTCAGGTGTAAAAACAACCCCTGTCATCAGCAGGATCGGTTATACGATGTTGTGGTTCACCCAAAGGGCGATCAAGGTGTCTCCGGATGGAAAGAAAATTGCTTTTAGTACAACTAATGGTTTCAGTTGGAATGTACGACCTGACACTACAGTTATCGCAGATTTTAATCCGGCAACAGGACAGGTCAGTAATCCGTGGACATTTCCCGGAGGAGGTTCTGGAATAGAATTTTCTCCGTCAAGCAATTATGTCTATATGGATGTCAAGGATCAGTCCCTCAACAATACTGGGTTCTCTTATATAGTGCAATATCATGCAAAGGCCACCTCCAGGTCAGCCTTTATTGCATCAAGGACGGTGTTGTATACCAAGTCCGCCAGTATATTTGGCCTTTTTTGTTTACAACTGGCACCGGACGGGAAAATTTATATTTCTCAGAACGATAAAAGGTACCTGCATGTGATCCATGCACCCGATTCGTCGGGAACAAATTGCCGTTACCAGGCAGACGGCTTTTATCTGGGCAGGAAATGCTTCCAGGGATTGCCGCTTTCGGTGTCTTCTTTTATACTGAAAAAAAGGGCGGGGGTGATACGCCATTGCCTCTACGATTCTGCAAAATTCATCATTCCCCAGATATCGGGAATAGATTCGGTCAGGTGGAACTTTGATGATCCGTCTTCAGGCGCCGCCAACGTTTCAACCAGCATTACCGGCGCATATCATATTTATAAAAAAACCGGGAATTATGCTGCAGTACTTACCCGGTATTACAAAACCTATACCGATACGGTGATCATACGTTTCCAGGTCAGGGATACGAGAATGTCGCTTGGCAGGGACACATCTTTCTGCAATACATTTGCTTTCCGGTTAAAACCCGACAGGCAGTATAATTATGTGTCCTATTCATGGAGCACCGGCAGCAAAGCGGATTTCCTGCCAGTCAGCGCAAAGGGTACCTACAGGGTGACAGTTGAAGACAGTGCCGGCTGCATACACAGGGATACGATTGTTGTACACAATCCCAGGATAGCAGCTTCGGCTTACATTACAGACACTATGCAGTGTTTCAGCAGTAATGTGTTTACCATGGCCGATGTTTCAACTTTTACGGATGATTTCCGTAAACAGGTGACCTGGCATTTCAGCGACGGTGATACAATAACCGGTTTTGTTGTCAGGAAAACGTTTAAGGATACCGGCAGGTTCAGCATACGTATCCATGTTAACAGCCAGGCAAACTGCAAGGATTCAATAAAGGAATTTGTGAGGGTGCTGCCAGGGGCCAGGCCGCAGTTCGACATTAACAATGATTCCCAGTGTTTGAGGAACCATGCGTTCAGCTTTACCAACAGGTCGGCATCAGAAGATACTATTATAGGCTATGCCTGGGATATGGGCGACCAGACATTCAGTTCGGATAAGGATATCCCGCTAAAAACATACACCCTGGATTCTTCTTATAAGGTATCATTGGTCACCACCAATGGCAACGGTTGCACGGATACGATTGTAAAGGTCGTTAATGTATATCCTGATCCTGTTGCTTCCTTTAAGATCAGTAAGGATCGTCAATGTTTCAGGGGCAATGCATTCAGTTTCAGCAATACGTCGACACTGAAAAGCGGGAGCATGAAATCTTACTGGGATCTCGGAAATGGTATTCAACAGGGCACAACGCATGTGAATGATTACAGCTATTTTTCAGAAGACACATTTAAAGTGACCCTGGTAACCGAGTCGGGTCAATCGTGTCGCGATACGGTCTCCCATCCTGTGGTTACATTTGCCCAGCCCATGGCAGGAATTGCAATTCCCAATGATAGCCAATGCTGGCAGCATCATGATTTTAAAATGGTCAACCAGACCATACTGAAATATGGCACTATGCGTCATGCATGGGATTTCGGGGATGGAAGCACCGATACGGTATTTCAACCGGCAGGAAAAAAATATGCCAACACATCTGCAGCATATACCATACGCTACAGGGTGTATACGGAGCACGGCTGTTCCGACTCAACAACCCGCAGGATCGTACTCCTGGAAAGGCCTGTAGCGGACTTTAGCGTAAATGATTCCGTGCAATGTTTCAGGGATCATGTTTTTGATTTTACAAGCCATACCACCTTCAGCGCCATGCATTCCCTGGCATACTACTGGAATTACGGCAACGGTGATACATCAACAGGCATAAAAGCCAAAACCATCAGGTACGGCAATGCGCAGTATTATCCCGTTACCCTCGTAGCGTATTCATACCTGAGCAATTGTTATGATACAATAAGCAGGCAGGTACTGGCTGCTCCCCAGGCCGTTCCGGATTTTACGGCCGACAGGGATTCGCAATGCCTGAGGTTCAATAATTTTAATCTGACCAATACAAGTACGGTGGCTTTTGGAAACATGAATTACCACTGGGATTTCAGGGATGGAAGTTTCAGCCTGCTGGATCATCCTGTCAAGCATTATACCTCAGGTTCACGATATCTGGTCAGGCTGTTAATAACCACCGACCGCCAATGCAAGGACTCCATAGAAAAGCCCCTGACCCTCGTTCCCCATCCGAAAGCTTCGTTCAGTATCAATGACAGCGGGCAATGCCTGAATAAACACAGCTTCATCCTGCTTAATACCACCTCGCTGGCATATGGAATGTTCACAAGCAAATGGTTGTTTGATGATAATACTTCTGATACTAACAGGGATGTTGCTGCAAAGACATTCTCCACTGGCGGCAGGCACAGTATTACCCTCACCTTGAACTCTGATTACGGATGCACGGACACGACATCTTCGGATATTCACCTTGAAAAACCCCTGAACTCTTTTATTACACCGCAGACAAACGATTCCCAGTGCCAGAAGGGCAATATGTTCGGCTTCAGGTCAGGAAGCAGGGACAAGCAGATCAGTTTTATTTCTCGCAACTGGCGGTTTGGAGATGGCAGAACAGGCAGCGGGGATCCGGTATCTAACCGTTACAGGGATTCCGGGTCTTATACTGTAACACTTGAAACCATATCGCTGAACGGATGTCTTGATACGGCTTATTTTAAAGTAGTTGTACACCCGCATCCCGTTTCGGGTTTTGACGTCAATTCACCATGCTTCCCGGAAGCAGCTGTTTTCAGGGACACTTCCGGCGGAAACATTATAGCTTACCATTGGGAATTTGATGATTTAAGCACGTCTTCCATGCAACACCCGGTAAAATTCTATTCCCGTCCGGGGACCTATGGTGTTAAACTTGTAACCACTTCCGAATTCGGCTGTAAAGACACCGTTTCAAGAATCAATGCCGTTGTGGTAAGAAAACGGCCAAAGGCTTCCTTTGATTTTACATTCCTGCCTTCCAGGGAGGCGGGACTAAGCAGTCTTCAAATGCAGAATAAGTCGTCAGCCGGTGCCATTTCAAATGCCTGGGACTTCGGAAATGGAGCAACAAGCAGTGAAACAGACCCGGTTGCTGATTGCTGGGATACGGCAAGCAGGAAGATCATGCTTGTAGTGACTAACCAGGAAGGGTGTACGGATAGTTTCAGCAGGTTTACGGGCAAGATCATCCCCGACTTTTATTTCTTTGCTCCTACCGCGTTTTCACCGGATGCCAATAACCTGAATGAAGGTTTCAGACCGGTGGCTTTACCTTATGTCCATAAGTTTGAAATGGAAATATTCAACCGTTGGGGAGAACGGGTATTTGAAACCTCTGACATCACTAAAGGTTGGGATGGTACGTTTTATGGAGATCCCTGCCAGGAAGGCGTTTAC
>CALMKH010000305.1 GCA_937867025.1 uncultured Bacteroidota bacterium
AGCAAAGCTTCGCCCGGGTCCACATCGCTGACGGAACGGCTTATTCTATCAAATATCTGACCTGTATAATGCTGAATTCGGAAATGATACGGCTTACCGCTGACAAAATCATCAAAGACATCCTTTTTGAGGTTGAAATAGCAGTTGCCGTGTTTGTCGCAGAACACCACCTCGCAGATCAGAAAATTTCCCTGCACATTCACCTGCCTGTTGTAACTGATGCGGAATGAATTCCCCGCCTTCTTCAGTTCATGGATTCTCCCGTCCGCCCATAGTGCGATAACCTCAGCAGTTGCGCCGGTTTCAGCCACATATACCTGATGAAGATCAGGCTGGTCGAACAGCATGGTTAACAAGCCGTTATCCGGTAATATATACAGGTTCAATAAATGTTGATAAACTATCAGCCTGCTGGATTTCCCGACATTCATAACAATAATATTCGGCTGATTATCTGTCAATTGCAGCTGGCGCGCTACGAATGACGCTTCAATAGTGTTATTTAATCGTATATTGTGAGTGATGTCAACAATATGAATGTTTTTGAGCTTTGTCAGTATGCTGTGTTTTAAGAGTCCGATTTTATAGGAATCACTTTGAAAATCAGATATCAGGAAAACTATCGACAAAATTTTGTATTTTCGTTGGCAAAAATATCCAGTATTACCTCATTAAAAAAAAATAGTATTTAACATTGGCAGAGAAAAGTTATTTAATAGAAGAATTGCACCCTCTCGAAATTTACGGTGCAAATAATGTTTACCTAGATAAGATCAAACATATTTACCCCAAGCTGAGGTTTATAGCAAGGGGGAACGAAATCAAGGCTATCGGCGAGGAGAATGAAGTCGATACGGTGATGAAAAAGATAGATCAGTTCGTGCACCTGATTTCCAGGGGACGCGAGCTGAATGATTCGCTTCTCGGTGAAGTGTTCGGTTCCGAAGCAATGCATGCGGATGAGCCCAGGAACATACAGCAGCTGGACTCGGACAACAATACCATTCTTTTCGGGAACAACGGCAAGCCTATCAAGGCCAGGACGGCTAACCAGATAAAGCTTGTCAAGGAAATAGCAAAGAACGACATCGTATTCGCGCTGGGTCCTGCCGGAACAGGAAAGACATACACCGCAGTGGCCGTAGCGGTGAAAGCCTTGAAGAACAAGGAGATCAAACGCATCATCCTGACGCGTCCCGCTGTTGAAGCAGGGGAGAGCCTTGGGTTTCTTCCGGGTGATCTCAAGGAAAAGATAGATCCTTACCTGCGACCGCTGTATGACGCCCTGGATGACATGATCCCTCCTGACAAGCTTAAGCTTTACCTGGAGAACAGGACCATCGAAGTGGCCCCACTGGCCTTTATGCGAGGAAGAACGCTGGACAACTGCTTTGTCATCCTCGATGAGGCCCAGAATACCACCGATCTCCAGATCAAGATGTTCCTTACGCGTATGGGACCTTCAGCCAAGGTGATCATTACAGGTGACCTGAGCCAGGTGGATTTACCGGCGAAACAGACTTCCGGCCTGCTGAGGGCCACCCGTATACTCGAAAAAATAAAGGGCATAAGCATGGTGGTGCTCAATGTGGATGATGTTGTGCGTCACAGGCTTGTGAAGGAGATCATCAAAGCTTATGAAGCCCCCGGCGGCAATAAGAACGGAAACGAACAGTCATAGGGGCGTGCATAATTCGCAGTGTATTGCCTCTCAATTTTTTAGGGGTTGTTGGATCCCGGAAATAGGACGCTGTTTATAAAAAATCATTTGAAAACAACAAAAGAGTCGTATTTTTGTCTATTAATCACGATAAAAAATGACTCAAACAAATACAGCAAAAATGGAAAAAGGATTAATGGCTACCAATTACTTCTTTAAGGATCAGACATCCTTTTACAGGGGTAAAGTCCGCGATGTTTATACCATAAAGAATGAACATGTGGTAATGATAGCCTGCGACAGGATTTCTGCATTTGATCACGTATTGCCGAGAGCCATTCCTCATAAGGGGGAAGTGCTAACGCAAATTGCAGCTCATTTTCTCGATGCTACCAAAGATATCATACCCAACTGGAAATTATCCGTCCCTGACCCCAATGTCACCATAGGCATCCGTTGCGAAGCCATACCGATCGAAATCGTGGTAAGAGGTTACCTGTGCGGTCATGCATGGAGGCTGTACAAGACAGGAGAAAGAATGATCTGCGGTGTCAGGATGCCGGACGGTCTGAAAGAAAATGACAAGTTCCCGGAACCGATTGTAACACCGGCTACCAAAAACACCGAAGGTCATGACGAGGATGTCAGTATCGAGGATATCATCTCCAGGAAGATATGCACCAAAAAGCAGATAGAACACATGGTGGATGCGGCGCTTAAATTATATGCCAGGGGCGTGCAGATGGCCGCTGAAAGAGGACTTATACTGGTGGATACAAAATATGAGTTCGGCCTTCATGAAAAGAAGCTGGTACTGATAGATGAAGTTCATACACCGGATTCCAGCCGTTTCTTTTACCTTGATGCCTACCAGAAACTTCAGGATGCCGGCAAGCCCCAAAAACAGCTCTCGAAGGAATTTGTACGGGAATGGCTGATGGCCAACGGTTTCCAGGGGCTTGAAGGGCAGCTGGTGCCGGAAATGACGGATGAGTTTGTCACCAGCGTGACTGAGCGTTATACCGAGCTTTATGAAGCAATGACCGGCCAGAAATTTGTGGGCCGCGATTATACGAATGTTCTTGATATTATTGAAGATAATATCAACGAGGCAATTTCTGCAATTTAACCAAATAATGAAATATATATCACTTAGTTGTCTTGCGGCATTCAGTTGCTGCATGTCTCTTTTAGGGCAGACAGTCAAGACGTATTCAGGGCTTCAGTACACCGGCAGCGGAAGTTACACCGGTTACCGCAACAATCACAAAGATTCGGTCCTTTTCTCCAATCCTATGGGCATTGAAGTTGATACCGCCGGCCGCCTCTATGTTTCAAATGAACACAACATTTTCTGGATCAAGGGAAATACCGCCTTTCTTGCGGTAGGTTATTCGCTCGATCCGGCTGATCCGGGCGCGGCTGACAGCAAGGATTTTGCCGGTTCAGTGGCCCGTTTCTCAAGGCCCGCAGGCCTGGCCATCAATCCGAACACCAATGAGCTGATGGTCGCGGATATGGACAATAACCAGGTACGCAAAGTCGAAAAATTCATCAATACGTCCACACAGCAGATCGTTACCACATTTGCAGGTGTTAAGCTGCTCAACGGTTCACACCAGGACGGTTCCAATTCTACATCAAAATTCAATGCCCCCGTGGGAATTGCCGTTGCTTCCAACGGGGATGTCTATATCGCCGACAGGAACAATCACTGCATCCGGAAGATATCAGGCGGCAATGTTACCACCATTGCAGGACTTCCGGGCAGTTCGGGACATGTCAACGGAACCGGTTCCAGCGCCAGGTTTTCTGCTCCGCATAACCTCATTGTGGATGGAAACGAACTGCTGGTTGCTGACTTCGGAAACAGGGCCATTCGCAAGATCAACCTGTCGAACAACGCAGTAACGGATTTCATCACCGCAGGTCTTGACGGACCAAAGGACCTGTGCCGCGTAGGTTCTGCCATTTACATCGCCGAACAGCTTTGCGTGAAGCGGTACGACAATAATGTTCTAAGCCTGTATGCAGGAAGTACCTCGCAGCAAGGATATCTGAACGCCGATGGAGTAGCCGCCAGGTTCGAAAATCTGACAGGGATCGTTTATCATACCAAAGACCAATTGCTATATGTCGTGGATATGGGGAACAATGTGGTGAGAAGTATCAGCCCCAATGCGCGTCCTGTGTGTTCTTTCACAACCTCAACAACCAGCGCCACCAAAGGACAGACAGTTATCCTGAGGAATACGTCCATCAACAAACCAACCGTGTTCAAGTGGACCATCACACCATCCAGTTACGCACTGCTGAATAACACCAAACTAAGCGACAGCCTGATATACGTGGCTTTCAGCCAGACTGGCACATATTCAGTAAAACTTTTTGTGTCAAACACTTCAGGTGGCGATTCGCTCTTAAAAAGCAATTATGTTTCGGTGACAAGCGTTACCGCTCCTCCGGTAGCGGATTTCAATGCGTCGAATACAGCCCCGAAAACCAACGTAGTTATCAGCCTGGTCGATATGTCCACCAATACACCTACTTCATGGAAATGGAGGATATCCCCCCCGAATTTTATCTGGGTGAACGGTACCGATTCAACATCGCAGATACCTAATGTCAAGTTCACGAACGGCAATAATTTTACCATTACACTGATAGTTACCAATAACGAAGGGGCCGATACGCTTACCAAAGTGGATCATGTGAAAGTGAACAGCATGTCTGTTGAGCCGCGTTATGCTCAAAAGGCGCTCTCTGTTTATCCCAATCCTGCAAGGGATATGTTATATATCGATGCGGGCGAGCAGGGAAGTATCGAACTGTTGTCGGCATATGGTGAACTGGTTCACCGCGAGGAAACCGGTTCAGGCGTGGCAGGGATTGATGTGTCAGGTTTCGGCAAAGGAGCCTATGTGCTGTATTACAAGTCATCTTCCGGTATACGTTCGAAGAAGATCATTATCTACTAGAAACGTTTGATGGATCAGGCTAAAGCGCTGGCAATACTCAAGGCGGGGAAGAATGTGTTTTTGACAGGGTCGGCCGGTGCAGGGAAAACCTACGTCCTCAACCAGTATATTCAGTATCTGAAAGAAAGAAAAGTGCCTGTTGCCGTGACGGCTTCGACAGGTATAGCCGCCACGCATATGAATGGCATGACCATTCACGCCTGGTCGGGGATAGGGGTGAAGGATCACCTGGCGCATAAGGACCTTCAGTATCTGAAAACAAAAAAATACCTGGAAGACAAGCTGAAACAGGCACAGGTGCTTATCATCGATGAAATTTCCATGCTTCACAGGAACCAGCTTCAGATGGTTAACCAGGTATTGCAGTTCTTCAGGGAAACCACCCTGGCGTTCGGAGGTTTGCAGGTAGTGTTTTCCGGCGATTTTTTCCAATTGCCGCCGGTAGGAGGAACGGAAGAAGCGCGCGAAAAATTCGCGTTTATGTCGAATGCCTGGCTCGATGCGGGATTAACCATCTGTTATATCACCGAACAGCACAGGCAGGCCGATAACAGCCTGAACATTATCCTCAATAAAGTAAGGAGAGGCAGCATTGATGACGATTCCATAGAAACATTAAAGTCCGCCTCACAAAACCGGGTAGATACTTTAAAGCCGACAAAGCTTTTTACGCACAATGTGGATGTGGACCGTGTCAACAATGAATACCTGGCGGGCATCAAAGACACGCCCAGGGTCTTTAAGGCAGTGACGAAAGGCAGTGATAAACTACAGGAGATGCTCAGAAAATCGGTGCTTACAGACCCTGTTCTCGAACTAAAAAAAGGAACCCGCGTGATGTTCATCAAAAACAATTATGAAAAGGGCTACATGAACGGCACCCTGGGAGAAGTGATAGACTTTAACAAAGAAGGGTATCCTAAAGTAAAGGTAAAATCGGGCAAGATCATCACTGCGGAACCCGAAGACTGGAAGATACAGGATGACAAAGGAAAGACGCTGGCCAGTTTTGAACAGGTCCCACTCCGGCTGGCATGGGCCATCACTATTCATAAAAGCCAGGGCATGACCCTGGATGCGGCGGAAGTAGACCTTAGCAAGACCTTCGAAAAAGGGCAGGGCTATGTGGCATTGAGCCGGCTGAAAGATATTGAAAGTTTGTACCTGAGCGGTTTTAATGAGCTGGCCCTCCAGGTGGACGCGCTGGCTCTCAAGGCGGACAGGCGTTTCAGGGAACTGTCCGATGAGGCGGACAAGCAGTGGAGCATTGAAGAACTTGAAAAGCGCCATGCGGCTTTTGTTGAATTGTGCGGAGGTACAAATAATACCCGCGAGATCGAAAAACACAGGAAAAACAATGCGTCGAAAGCGCTGAAAAAATCGACATATGAGATCACGGCCGACCTGATAAGGGAAGGAAAATCCATTGAAGAAATGGCGGAAGAAAGGGCGATGTCTTCCGAAACTATTTTATCGCATCTCGGCAGAATAAGGGAACTTTACCCCGATTTAAATATAGAGGCTTACAGGCCTCCGGAAAAGCTTGTTAAAAAAGTACGTGCGGCACTTGAAGAGTTGCGGGAAGATCAGGTCAGAAAGACAGGCAAAGTGCAGCTGGGGCCTATCTATGCGCAGCTGAAGGGCAAGGTCAGCTATTCCGAGATTAAGCACGCCTTGTTGTACGTGCCGGAGGAATAATACTGTTCCCAGGGAATACTATTGTGAAACACGGTATCCGGCCTGGCATTCTTACCTGCTCATAGTCATTTGATTTGTTCTCCAAAACTTTTACTTTTGCACTGTATGGATTTAGTGAAGTATTACAATCCCCGGATTGTTGAAGACAAGTGGTACCAGTACTGGATGGAGAACGGTTATTTCGATTCGGTTCCCGATGAGCGCGAACCATATACCATCGTCATCCCCCCGCCTAATGTTACCGGAGTGCTTCACATGGGCCATATGCTAAACAACACCATTCAGGATGTACTGATCCGCAAAGCCCGCATGGAAGGGAAAAACGCTTGCTGGGTGCCCGGCACCGATCATGCGAGCATAGCTACTGAAGCCAAAGTGGTTAAAATGCTGGCGGAGAAAGGCATAAAGAAGACGGATATTTCGAGGGAGGAATTCCTGATACATGCCTGGGAGTGGAAAACCAAATACGGTGGCATTATACTCGACCAGCTCAAGAAGCTTGGCGCCAGCTGCGACTGGAAACGCACGAGGTTCACCATGGAGGATGAGTTGAGCAAGGCCGTTACGACAGTTTTCATAAAGCTTTATAACGACGGATTGATATACCGGGGCACCAGGATGGTGAACTGGGATCCGGCAGGGAAGACCACCCTCAGTGATGAGGAAGTCATTTTCAAGGAAACCAACAGTAACCTGGTGTATGTGGTGTATCCTTTCACCGAAGAGACCAAAAGCTCAGCCGCAGTGACAGGAAAAGGGCTTGTCGTAGCCACCACCCGGCCGGAGACTATCATGGGGGACGTGGCCGTATGCGTGCATCCTGACGATGAGCGATACAAGCACCTGATAGGTAAAACGGTTATGGTGCCAGTGGTGGATCGCGTTGTGAAGATAATAGCCGATACCTATATCGATATGGAATTTGGAACGGGGTGCCTCAAGGTTACACCGGCCCATGACGAAAATGATTACAGGATAGGCGAGAAGCATCAGCTTGAGATCATTGATGTGCTGACCGACGACGGCAGAATAGATGCCAGGGCAGGCGTATATGTCGGCATGGACAGGTTTGCCTGCAGGAAACAGATCATTAAAGATCTCGAGGAAAAAGGCCTGGTTGAGAAGATCGAGCAGATACGGAATACTGTCGGTCATAGCGAAAGGACCGATGCCGTGATTGAAAAGAAAATTTCGACGCAATGGTTTGTGAACATGCAGGAATTCATGCGTCGTTACCCGCAGGTATTGACATCGGTGATGGAAGAAGAGATCAGGTTTTATCCTTCCAAATTCAAGAATATTTACAGGCATTGGATGGAAAATGTCAAGGACTGGAATATCAGCCGCCAGTTGTGGTGGGGACAGAGAATACCAGCCTGGTACAACTCCACCGGCGAATATGTTGTATCAGCCACCGAGCTTGAAGCGATCGAATTGTTCAGGAAACGCGGTCAGACATACGATCCGGGCGAACTTGAACAGGACCCGGATGTGGTGGATACATGGTTCAGCAGCTGGTTATGGCCGATTTCCGTTTTTGACGGGTTCAGCGATGATAAGGATGATAAAAAGGATTACCGCTATTATTACCCTACAAACGATCTTGTGACAGGTCCCGACATTATCTTTTTCTGGGTTGCCAGAATGATCATGGCCGGTTATGCGTTCAACGGGCAAAAGCCGTTCAGTAACGTGTATTTTACAGGCATTGTAAGGGATAAACAGAGAAGGAAAATGAGCAAATCGCTGGGCAACAGCCCCGACCCGCTCGAGTTGATCGACACTTACGGAGCTGACAGCACACGAATGGGATTGTTGCTTTCTGCCCCCGCAGGCAATGATATTCTGTACGATGAAGCACAGGTGGAGCAGGGCAGAAATTTCTGCAACAAGATATGGAACGCTTACAGGCTGATAGAAGGCTGGAATGTGGTTCCTGACGAGCAGGCAAAACCTGAAGTGCTGACATCCGCAGAACTGGCTCACAAATGGTTTGAAATGAAATATCAGGCAGCCGTTAACGATATTCATGAAGCGTTTGCTGACTACAGGTTGAGCGAAGCGCTGATGAACACCTATAAGCTGATATGGGATGATTTCTGCTCATGGTATCTCGAGATGCTGAAACCGGAATTCGGTGAACCGATACACAAAAGCGCTTATGAAAAGGTGAAGACAGGTTTTGGAAATGTGCTGAAACTTTTGCATCCGTTCATGCCTTTCATTACGGAAGAGCTTTACCACGTCCTGCACAACTGGAACGTGTCCAGACCGCTGATAGTGTCCGACTATCCAAAAACCGGCACAACGGAACCGGTTAATGATGCAGCTTTGGGGATCATCAGCGAAATAAGGAATATCAGGAACAGCAAGGGACTTTCACCTAAACAGGCCTTCGATCTGATCATTATGACAAAAGATGAGACGGCTTACAGGAAATGGGAATTTGTTATCAGCAAGCTTGCCAATATTTCTTCCATTACATATAATGCATCCAGGCCTGAAAAAGGATTCAGCGGCCTTATCGGTACAGACGAGTTTCATATTCCTTACGCCGAGCAGATAGACGAAGCGGAAGAACGCAAAAAAATGGAGGAAGAACTCGATTACCTGAAGGGTTTCCTTAAATCGGTGGATGCGAAGCTGGGCAATGAAAGATTTGTCGCCAATGCCAGGCCTGATGTTATAGAAAAGGAACGGAAAAAGAAAGCCGATGCAGAGGAAAAGATAAAAAAACTGTTGGAGGCCCTTGGTTCGCAACTGTCCTGAACCGGTTGGACACCGATGTTTTTTTCAGGGTTGTTTACAGGCTGAATTTCACCTGAGGGTATATGAATGTATAATTCATGATTCCGGCGTGTGTGGGTATATATCCCCCGAATTTAAATCCTATGGCAAGGCTTTTGGATGCCAGGTAATTAACCTCTCCTACAATAGGGAAACTCATCTGCATAACAGCCAGTTTGGTAACAACCGTTCCCGCTATTGAACCGTCATCGGGAACAGCTTTCCTGACCTGCACATGGTGGTAATTGGTATATCCGAGACCAGCGCCTGCCTGGATCTGAAAATGTCTGTTCTCAAACAGGCTCCTGGTTCCCAGGATGGAAAGGTGCTGATTGACGTAATTTACCTGTATATTATCGATTCTTTCAGTAATAAATCCAAACTGGGTCATCTGGCTGACTTTATAGGTTTTATTGACCTTGTAATCGACCGTGAAACCGATCACGCTTCCCGTATTGGATTTCAGATGGTATTGATGGTAATATCCATAACCTGTGCTCAGGTCCAGCAGCTTCTCATCCTCTTTTTTTAATTCCTGCGCATTGGAAAATGCAAGGAAACACATGGCGGTAACTAGTAAAAAATGCTTCATCACTCGGTTCGTCTCTGTCCTATAGACACCCTAATAAGCAAATATGCTGCCAATTATTGCCCGTTTTGCGTCATATTTTTGTCATATTGTTATAATTAATTTTTGCAGCGTTTATAAACGTTTTGAGGTCTAATACATTAGGAGGCGGGACCGGTGTTCCGCCGCACGGATCAAAAGAATTAAATACAAGCATTATGAATCATGAAGAACTTCACGTATTGGCTGTTCCCGGACGTGCCCCTTCGGACAGCGTCTGGGAAAGGATCGAAAAGCACCTGGATGAGAAAAAACATAGGCAGATGGTGATTCCGGCATGGTGTTATGCACTTGCCATTCTTTCTATTAACCTCATCGCCAGTGCGATAATTTCCGGATATTTCCGGTAGTTGAATCGTTTTCAACTCTACTGTTATTTTAACAAGGCTCCACACAATAAAACATTGTTTTTGCCGTTTCATGTTTAAATCAATCACGCTCATGAAAACTAAATTACTCTTAGGGGTTTCGTTCCTCTTTTATTTCGCTGAGACTGCAATAGCCTGTACTGTGTACCAGGTAGGCAAGATGTATATCATTGACGAACAAGGCAAGCCCGTTCCGGATGCTGTCGTGTACAGGTATTATTCCCTGGAAGATTCTTTCAGGATGGTGAAGGATCGTTTCAGGTTTGCAGGCAATGAGGTGTGGGAAGACACAAATGCATACATATTTTGGGGAGGCGGAGGCAGGTGGCGCAT
>CALMKH010000306.1 GCA_937867025.1 uncultured Bacteroidota bacterium
CAAGGTATCGGTATGGATATTGATAAATGTATCGGATGAACCATATTCAAAACGTCTTTTTGTTACTTTTGAGGAAGACTAAACGTAAGTATTTCACTGGGGACCGACCAACACGGGAAGCCCTGAAAATAAACATTAAGTTATGATTGCTTTAGAGAAAACTTTTGGGACCGCTTCTAGTCCTTTTTGGGTGGTTTCGAGAATGCATCCCTCATGTCCGTATCGGCTTTTATATTCTGCATGCGGTAATAATCCATAATGCCCAGGTTGCCGTTCCTGAAAGCCTCACTCATGGCTTTTGGTATCTCTGCCTCAGCTTCTATCACAGTAGCCCTCGCTTCCTGCGCCTTGGCTTTCATTTCCTGCTCAAGCGCTATAGCCATTGCCCTGCGTTCTTCTGCCTTGGCCTGCGCTATATTCTTGTCTGCCTCGGCCTGATCCATCTGCAATTTGGCCCCGATATTCTCACCAATATCTATATCCGCTATATCTATGGATAATATTTCAAAAGCCGTACCCGCATCAAGACCTTTAGCCAATACGCCTTTGGATATTTTGTCCGGATTTTCCAATACCTCCTTATGACTTACTGCCGAACCTATTGTTGTCACAATGCCTTCTCCGACCCTTGCCAGGACAGTTTCTTCGCCTGCGCCGCCAACAAGCTGGGAAATATTTGCCCTTACCGTTACCCTGGCCTTGGCTATGAGCTGTATCCCGTCCTTTGCCACAGCTGAAACCGGTGGAGTATCAATCACGCGCGGATTAACACTCATC
The DNA here is from genome assembly GCA_937867025.1 of uncultured Bacteroidota bacterium. Taxonomy (GTDB): domain Bacteria; phylum Bacteroidota; class Bacteroidia; order NS11-12g; family UBA955; genus JABMMZ01. The sequence continues at coordinate 778 of CALMKH010000306.1, forward strand.
TGCACGGCATCAAACACATCCCTTCCCGCAAGATCAATAGCCGTAGCTGCTTTGAAGTCCAGCGGTATATTCGCTTTGTCCGCACTGATAAGGGCTGCCACCACCTTCATGACATTTCCTCCTGCGAGATAATGCGCTTCAAGCTGATCGCTGCTGATAGCCAGGCCGGCTTTGGTGGCGTTCACCATCGCTTTTACGATCAGTTCGGGTGGCACCTTCCTCCATCTCATGAAAATAAGGTCGAGCAGTGAAATTTTCACTTTCGACAGAATGGCGGAGAACCATAGGCCCAGTGGCACGAAATAAAGGAATATAAAAAAGAATATGATCAGAATGATCACACCGCCTATGCCGAACAGGAAACTTGGAATTTCTAGAATGCTCATATTGTTTGTTGTTTAACGATGATCTTGTTGTTTTCAATACGGATAACTTCAATCTGCGAACCGCTTTCAATATGCTCGCCCATAGAAGCCGCCTCCACATTGCGCTCGTTGATGACCGCCTTTCCGTATGGCCTGAAAGCACTGAGTGCATAACCGGTATCCCCGACCCGTACGTCGGGTGTTTCATTTACTTTTCCTTCCACCTGCTGATGCAGCGATACTTTATCCCAGACACCGCTTTTCACCGCGATCAGGATGCAGGCCAGTAACAGCAGTATGAGACCGCCCAGCGCCAGATGCCCGGAAGTGTTGCCGAACTGGGTATAAATTTTATACAAGGCGTAAAGCCAGGCTGCGCCTCCAAGCAGACCTGTCACGAATCCCGGCGTTACGAATAACTCCAGTAATATCAGGATCAGGCCCAATACAATGAGGGTTATGATCACAATGGTGGTCATACGGCAGCTGTATTTAAACCGGCCAGCACGTTCTTCACCGTTGCCAGGTCGGGTATATCGGAGGCGTTTTCCAACACTTCGGCATACCTGATGACGCCGTCCTTATCGATAACAAAAGCCGAACGCTTGGCAACACCTTTCATGTTCTGTCCAAAGACCTCGTACTGGCTTCCGTATGCGCCGCACACCTCTTTGTTAAAATCGCTCAGCAGTACAAAATTAAGCCCTTGCTCTTCCTTATATTTTCTAAGCGAATGTAAGGAATCAACTGAAATGCCGAATACGGTTGCATTCAGACCGGCATAATTGCCGATATCGTCGCGCACGCTGCACAGTTCCCTTGTACAGGTGGATGTAAACGCAAAAGGAAAAAACAGCAGTACCACATTTTTGCCCCTGAGATCAGAAAGTTTCACTGCCTGTTTATCGGTATCAAATAAGGTGAAGTCGGGAGCCATGTCCCCGGTTTTTAGACTCATTTTAAAATAGTTGACTTAAGATTGCACGAATGTAATAATATTTAATTTGATTTGTACAAATATTTTGAATTTTCGATCAAAGCTCATAACAGGCATTCTAATGGTTTTTGCTTTGCTGAACGGCACAAAATGGGCCGTTCATTTTTCGTCGGTTCCATACCATCCCATCGACTTCCGGACATACTATCTGGGGGCTAAAGGCTTTCTCGGTAAAATGAACCCGTATCCGGACCAGGTTCAAAAAATGTTATGGGAACAGGAAGAAAAAAAAGAGAAAACAATCTGGCAGAAAAACACCGGTTTTCCGCATGCCGTTGTCGTGTATGCACCGCAATTCGTATGGTTCTTTTCCATCTATAACGCTTTTGATTTTACATACTCCAAATGGGTGCAGCTGGCGATCAACTTTTGCTCGGTTTTCCTGATGGTCTATATCATCAAACGCCTGCATCCTGCCCTGAACACCTTGATGGTTGCGGCATCCGTACTTGCCTTCAGGGGAACATGGTATGCCCTGGATACAGGCCAGCCGATGCTCCAGGTGCTTGCCCTTTGCCTGCTGGCATTCTACCTTATTGAAAAAAAGAACCTGTCATTTGTCCCTGCCGTTCTGCTGGCCCTGGTCAGTTTTAAGTTCACCCTGCTTGCGCCTGTTGTCTTTTATCTTGTGTGGACAAAGAATTTCAGAACAATTTCACTGTATGTCTCGATGGTTCTGATCCTAAACACTCTCGCCCTGATCTGCATGCCCTACCCCGCGGATGCCATTATTGCATGGCGGGAAAATATCGCCGCTTTGTGGGACTATACACACGCATATCATTCCATCAACGGACTTACCGTCATTTCTACGTCGGTCTTTGTGCCACTTGCTTACCTCTCGGAAACCGGTCTAAAAACCGTCAGCCTTGCCTGTATAGGTGCAGCTTATACCGGCAGTTATGTTATCGGAAAAAAAATATCGGCCAGAGCAGGAATGGCAGCAGTATGCCTGGCCGGCCTGTGTTTCGGGCACCACCTTATATACGACATTCTTGCGCTGATCTGCTTCCTGTGGATCTGGAATGAAAAGGACAGCACAGACAACTACGTATTTTTTGCTTTGGCTTTAACCTTGCTCTTGCCTTTGGGCGTGATTGCGGATCAATCCGGTCAGCCGCTTATCCATTTCTTCCTGCCTTTCCTGTTGTTCCTGTATGCGCTGTATCTTGCCATATTTTATTTTCCCAGCAAGTATAAGACAATAAAAAATCCAAGCTGAATAAGATAGATCACCAATGATAATTTATTGGGAGGAAGCTTAATGGATTTGCAATACACATACTGGATAATGAGTCCTGAAATAAACCAGCCTATGTAATTGTGGAGCGGCACCGTACCCTGATTCCAGCTCCACAAGCCAAACTTTATGGCAAACGGTTCAAGAAAATAATCAAGCAGGGTCATACACCCTGCAGCCAGGACACTCACCAGAAACGTATCCCTGGCCACCATTTCAGCTACCTGCCTGCAGACATACACGGTAGTCATCCAATACGGGATCATCATTAACGGGGTATCCCAAAACCTGTATCCCAATGTGAAACCATATTGAAAAAAACCGAATACATAGCCCGTTTTAAGCCCGATTACACTGATCAGGAACCCGGAAAAACCTGTCAGCAAAAGTGAGAATACAAATTCCTTCGACCATTTTTTGTGAAAACATAGCAAGACGATCGTGGTCAACAACATGGCAGGCCAGATAAAATTCTTCATGAAAGAGCTGGTATGCGGTATCATAAGGGCTGAGGCCCCTGCGATGTACACCGCAGCCAGGATCCATCCTGCGGTAACAGGTTTGATCTTTACCGCCATTGGAATTATTTGATTATAAGATCGGTTATGGCTTCGTAACCCAGGCTCTCGTTAATCAGCTTCAGAGCTTTTTCCTTATTATAGATAAACTCGTTCTTGACAATGGAGGAATTAAAATATACCACGAGCTCACTCCCCCTGAGATACATGGAAGTAGTGTGCCTGGCAATCGTTTCACCCATGATGTCTTTCCATTGCCCCTTGACTGCCGCTTCGGTAAGGCCCTTGTGCATGCGTTTGTCTCCTGTAAGCAGCTGGATGGCTTCGGCAATGGTGAACTGATGATTTTTCCTGACGCTCATGTTTAAATTACAACTCCACGAAGTTCATGGTTTTATTCGCATTTTCAAAATGTTTTCTCACCCGTTCCGAATGGGTGTCTGTAATAATTATCTGGCCAAACTGTTCGCCGCAAACCAGGTCAATGAGTTTCTGGGCCCTGACTTCATCAATTTTTTCAAACATATCGTCGAGCAGCAATATAGGTTTTGAGCCCAGGGTTTCCGAAAGAAAAAGATACTGTGCCAGTTTGAATGCTATGATAAATGATTTGCTTTGTCCCTGTGAACCGAACTTCTTCAGGGGATACCCGCCGATTTCGAATTCAATATCGTCCCTGTGAACGCCTATGCTGGTGCGTTCAAGGGCCAGGTCCTTATTGATGGATTCCGTCAGCAGGACACTGAATTCTCCGAGACTGAGATCACTCTCGTATTTAAAAAGCACGTTTTCACTTCCGGATGAGATAGCTGGGTATATCTCATTGAAAAATGCATTGAGTTTTTGCAGCACTTCCATCCGCTTTTCATGGATATATTTCCCGGCCGGCACCATTTTCGAATTGAAGCTTTCGATAATGATCTCGTCATAATGCCTGTGCTGAGCAAACAGCTTAAGCTGCCTGTTTCGCTGGTCGAGCACTTTCTGGTATTCTGAAAGGCAGTTCAGGTACACCCGGTCTGCCTGGCTGATGCAAATGTCCAGGAACTTTCTCCTGACATCGCTGTGTCCCGACACCAGTTCAATATCATCCGGGGTTATCATCACCACGTTGATAAGCCCTATATGATCGATCAGCTTGTCATATGTCTTGTCGTTTTTTTTCAGCTTTTTTTTCTTGCCCTGCTCTATCTGCAACTGTAAGTCCAATTGCTGGCCGTTTGCAAACTGCGCATTCAGCGCGCAAATACCGGCGCCGTGAGTGATCAGCTGATAGTCGACCGGGTTAAAATAACTCTTGCAGGTGCTGAGCATGTAAATGGCATCAAGCACATTGGTTTTTCCTGCACCGTTCCTGCCTGTGATGCAAGTTATCCCTGCCTCAAAATTTACTTTTAAATCCTTGTGATTTTTGAAGTTATGTAAAGATAGGGAGTTTATTCTCACTTTTTTGTTATGGATAAGTTTTTTGATTACTTTTGCCGTACTTTTGAAAAAACCAAAATATGGCGAAGGCTGCAAAAATAAATTTTAATAAGGAAACTTACCTCAGGTGGTACGAAATTATGTTGCTTGTGAGAAAGTTTGAGGAAAAATCGGCTCAACTCTACGGACAACAGAAGATTAAAGGTTTTTGCCATTTATATATAGGACAGGAAGCCATTGTGGCCGGCATGGTCAGTGCCACTACAAAAGACGACAAATTCATCACGGCGTATCGCGATCATGGCCATGCGCTTGCTCTGGGCATGAGTCCGAAGTCTGTCATGGCTGAACTTTACGGTAAAAGCACAGGCTGTACAAAAGGCAAAGGTGGAAGCATGCACATGTTCAGCAAGGAACATAACTTCTTCGGAGGGCATGGCATAGTCGGCGGACAGATACCCCTGGGGGCCGGCATAGCGCTCGCTGAACAATATATGGGAACCACCAATGTGTGCGTTTGTTTTATGGGCGACGGCGCTGTGAGACAGGGTGCCCTTCACGAGGCTTTCAACATGGCGATGTTATGGAAGCTTCCGGTTGTGTTCATATGTGAAAACAATGATTACGCCATGGGCACATCCGTTAAGCGAACCACCAATGTCCCTGACATTTATAAAATTGGATCGGCCTATGAAATGCCATCTTTCCAGGTGGACGGAATGAAATGCGAAACTGTTCATGAAGCCATATCCGAAGCCGCCGAACGCGCGCGAAAAGGCGAAGGTCCTACATTCCTTGAAATCAAAACCTACAGGTACAGGGGGCATAGCATGAGCGATCCGGCGAGTTACAGAACAAAAGAAGAAGTGGCCAGGTACAGGGAGCAGGATCCGATAGAAACGACAAGGCAAACCATTCTTAAGAACAAGTTCGCCACAGAAGCCGACCTTGATAAACTCGAAGAGGACATCATCAGGCAGATAGAAGAATCTGTTGAATTTGCAGAAAACTCACCTTATCCTGATCCATCCGAGCTTTATACCGATGTTTACGAAGGAAATTATCCATATATTATGGATTAATCATAAAAAGTATTATTTTCGCAACCTTTTTTACAGATTTTAAATAAAATGAGCAATCAGGATCTTAACGAAACCGAAGAACAGTTGAACATCGACGAACAGGAAGAGAGCAACAGCAGTTCCCCTTCAGGGATCAGTCTTTTTTTCGACAGGATCAAAACCTGGCTGAATACTCAGAATAAAACAATGGTGTATGGTGTCAGCGCACTGTTGCTGATTGCCATAGGATTTGTCTGTTACAGGCAGTTTTACCAGCAGCCGAGGGAAAGAAAAGCCCTTGCCGCCATTTACAAAAATCAAAACCTTTTTGATGTAGACTCATTCAGGATGGTGCTGAAAGATGCCCCAAAGCTTGCTGACAAATACAGCGGGACAAAGGCCGGCGAGCTCGCTGCCTTTATGGCAGGCCGTTCATATATGGCAACGGGTGATTTTAAAAATGCCATCAAATACCTGGAGGATGTAGATTTCAAGGACAATGTTATGAAATACCAGGTGATGGGTCTTTTAGGCGATGCCTATGTAGAAAGCAAAGATCTGGACAAGGGATTGAAACAATACCTGAAAGCGGCGAAGGCGGCCACCACCGATTTTGCAGCTGTATACTGGTACCTCAAGGCCGGCAGGGTTTGCGAAAAAAAGAACGATTGGAAACAGGCCCTGGAAATATACCAAACCATCAAGAAAGACTATTCACTTGATGAAGGTGCCCAGGAGATCACCAAAAGGATCGGAAAAGCCCAGGCCAAGCTCGGCGAATACTGATTTCATGTCAAGCGTACTAAAAAATCTTTCCGCTTATCAGCCCGAAGATATTCCCAATGCCGAAGATCATATCTTTGGCATTGTCGTTTCTGAATGGAACAGTGAAATTACAGGAGCGCTCCTTGAAGGGGCTTTGGAAATCCTGAAAATAGCAGGAGCCAAAGAAAGTCAAATCCATGTCACCTACGTTCCCGGAACATTTGAATTGCCGTTCGGAGCCCAGAGAATGATAAAAGACAAGGCACCGGATGCAGTGATCTGCCTGGGCTGTGTCATCCAGGGGGAAACAAGGCATTTCGATTTTATATGTGAAGCCGCTGCCAATGGCATTATGCAGGTTGGACTACAGTTTTCTCTGCCGGTTGTGTTTGGAGTGTTAACAACTCAGGACCTGGAGCAGGCAAAAGCCCGAAGCGGTGGAAAACATGGCAACAAGGGTATTGAGGCTTCGTTAACAGCCTTAAAATTAGTCAGTTACAAAAAATAACTGAACCCTCTTTATCATTTTTCTGACATTTTTTTATCATCTTTCTGTCATAAAATTGACAAAAATTTGACCATAACATGGTTTTTGTTGTTTTTTTACTACATTTGGTCCTTGAAAAATCAATCAACATTATGAGAAAACAATACAAACTAATTCTTATTGTAAGTTTTGTTCTGCTGGCATTCATCCCTCAAATGAGAGCGCAGATGAACCTTGCGACCTCAGCCACTGCGACCTGTAATACTACCCAGGGCAGTACTACAACAGGTGGCGGATGGAACTGGAATCAGATCAACAACGGTACCATTTCTGGCTGCGGAAACCAGGAAGCGTTTATCTGGACACAAACCCCTCCGGCGAGTACAGATGAAATGACCTGGACATGGTCGTCTGCAAAGAGCATTGCAAAATTTATCTTTTACAATGCCATGACCAGCAACCCTGGCCGTACAATGACCGGTTGCACTGTTCAGTACTGGAACGGCAGCACATGGGTCAACTGGTACGTTACAGCCAATAACCAGATCCGCGAACAATGCGTGGATTCCATTCAATTCCCTACTGTTACGACCACTGCCATCAGGCTTACAGCCATCAAGATGGTAACGACCGGGCAACAATCCAATCCTAACTGGAGAGAGATACAGATCATCAGCGGACCCAGCGTAAACAACGATGCCGGCGTATCCACGCTGACACCGCTCGATTTCTGCACCAACACACAATCCATTGGCGCCAAAGTCTACAATTTCGGTAAGTTCAGGCTCGACAGCTTCCGCCTGTACTGGAGCATCAACGGTGTGGCACAGACTCCAAGATACATTACCTCCAGCCTTGCCGGCGGCAAGGATACTACGATCGTCCTTAATTCTTCCTACACCTTTACGAACAACAGTACATATACGTTCAAGATGTGGACTGCTCTGCCAAACGGCACAACTGACTCCGTGGCAGCGAACGATACGCTCAGGAGCACATTGAATTTCTTCGGTAACCCTCCGGCGCCGACGACGACCAACTTTATCCAGTGCGGTATAGGACGGCCTATGCTGGAAGCTACGACAGGATCAAACAATGATACCATCATGTGGTATAGAAACTCTTCAGGAGGATCGCCTATAGGAATGGGTAAAAAGTTTCTGGGACCTCAAATCAACGCCACCACTACGTTTTATGCACAGGCGTTCAGGTTTGCGGCCAAGAACAAACTCAGCAACGGAAATACGGGAAATATAGTCGTATCATTCAATTATTCGGCATATAACGGTAACTATTTCGATGTCAGCACAACCAGCCCTTTGAATGTGGACAGCATCACGTTCAGGGTTTACCTCAACAATACATCCACCAATTACCGCCTGTATTATAAAACCGGAACTTTTGTGGGATCGGAAACCAATGCCAATGCATGGACCCTGATCAACAGCGGTACAGGACGGTGCTTCAGCACAGGTGGCCAGAACTTTATAAAAGTTGCCGCCAAAGATATCCTGTTAAGCCCGAGCCAGGTGTACGGTTTCTACTTTACAATCGATCCGACTTCAGGCGGAGGAAACGATATCTACATGAAAGGTTCGACTGCCCTCACAAGCAACGGTGACATGACCATTGTCGGTGGTAAATACGGTTACGGCCTTTTCGGTTCCACCAGCTTCGGTCCTACATATACCATCGACTGCGAGTTTTCGTACAGCAAAGCCTGCATAAACCCCAGCAGGACAGCCCTGATCGTAACTGTTAAGCCGCGTCCTACCGGTGCTGACATTGTAAAAGGGTCAACATTCCAGGGACAGTTCAGGATTGGCGACCAGACCAAGCCCGATGTTACCGAGCCAGGAAAAACCATTGTATACGAAATTGTTCCACCTACAGGTTTCACCAACTCAGGACATAGCACCACATGGACACTCAACAATGTGGTCGCCCGCACGAAATACGGTGTTCTGGTGCCTTCGACAGAGTACACTGTCAACCCGCCTTCAGGAAGCAACCCGGGTACAGTCACCTTCACAGGTCTGACCAAATATATCGATAGCTTCATTACATTCTCCATCAACTATTCAGACCTTGGTCCGTATTTCTGTGATTCCACTATAAAGCGCACCTTCGTTATAGCGCCTACACCTTGGCCGAACTTCAAGTTCCCTGCTTCCATCTGCCTTGGTGACGCAGTACTGTTTGATAACACTACAACCATTCACTCGGGAAATGCCAGCTATATGTGGTATTTCGGCAATGGAGACAGCGCCGACCTGCAAAGCCCGGTGTATGAATACAAAGCTCCCGGCACATACAGCGTAAAACTTGTAGCCAAGAGCTTCCCGTGGGGTGTCATCCACGATACAACCATCACTGTTGAGGTGGGCGAACTGCCAACCACACTGTTCCGTGTCAATAACAAATGCCAGGGCTTGCCTGTTACGTTTGTGAACATGACATTCGTGGCCAACGGAGTCCTGACCTATGACTGGGATTTCGGAGACGGTACGCCTCACAGCACCGCAACCAATCCTTCGCACCAGTACAGCATTCCGGGCGGCTATAAAGTGACCCTCAAGGCTACAGCCAATGGCTGCGTTTCAACACTGGTAAAGAATGCCTATATGTTTGCGCGTCCTGTAGCTAACTTCGCAGCGCCTATTGCACCTATATGTGCAAAATCCGAAGTGCTGCTGGCCAATACGTCCACTATCGCGCTTGGCGAACAAGGTGCTTACTGGACTTACGGGGACGGCAACAGCTCAACCATTTATCACGGAAAACACAGCTATCAGGATGCAGGTACATATTCTGTCAAATTACTGGCAGTATCCGAATTCGACTGCAAGGACTCCGTGACAAAAACCGTGACTATCAAGCCCACTCCGATTCCTGCTTTCAGCGGCAACCAGTTCTGCGGCAAAATTCCGACAATATTCACCAACACAACTACAGAGGCATTGCCTAACCCTGTCTATACATGGACTTTCAGCGACGGCTTTACCTCTTCACAGAAGAATGTGACAAGAACCTGGCCTTACGAAGGTCCGTTCAGCGCCACATTGAATGCTGCCTATACAAATGGTTGTTCAGCTTCCCTGACGCAAAACTTTGAAGTATTGATCCAGCCTAAGGCAGACTTTGACGTACAGAATATCTGTTCAGGAGAAACTGCCAGCTTTGTAAACAAATCAAAAGGCGACAGGGGCGGCATTGAATATACCTGGGATTTCGGTAACAGCACCGGTTCAAACCTCCCTGCTCCGACAAGGCTTTACAATCCTGCCATTACCACTACCTACATCATCACCCTTGTAGCGGCATATCCTAACGCTTGCAGCGATACTGTAAGAAAAACCATTACCGTAAGTGAATCTCCAAAATGCGACTTCACTTATAAAGATATGGGCATGCGGAATGTGAAGTTCACCCCTGCCAATACAGGTTATACCAAATATGAGTGGTTCTTTGGCGAAGGCGGTACCTCCACAACCGAATCTCCGAATTATCAGTATGCATATATCGGAAACTTCAACGCAACCTTAAAGACCACCAACCAGGCGGGATGTACGTGCGAAATGACCAAGCGGATCAGCACCACTACCGATATCAACGCGCTTGTCAACACGAATGGAGTAAGCATATATCCTAACCCTAACAATGGAACATTCACCGTTACGAATGCGTCTAACCATGCCATGAAAGTCGAAGTATTCAATGTGCTGGGAAGCAAGATCTACAGCAAGAACTCTGCTGAAGGAACCATGACGGTGAATCTGCAGGATCAGGCTAAGGGTGTTTACCTCGTTAAGGTAACTATTGATGGTGTGACTTCAACCACACGTGTCACTGTTGCCAACTAATTATCCGAACTTCAAAAAAAGCCTTCCTCCAGGGGAAGGCTTTTTTTTTGCCATATTTTACAAAACGCTATTCGTCAAAAGATTAAATAAACCAAAGGAAACACTTGCCAATTCCTCTTATTTTCTTGTATCTTTTGAATTGTTTTACTAATTTCGAAACAATTAATTAACCGTTATGAATATTAAATTACCTATTTTATTCCTGGGCATTTTTGTCGCATGTTTCTCCACATCATTACATGCGCAGAATTCTGTTTATACAGATTCCTTCACCCAGGGCGTCCCGCCAACTACAGCACAGATCAATGCGTGGGATAACTGGAGAGCATCGCTGAAACCCGGTCAATATACCTATATGACCATAAAAGGAACATTTGACCAGACGGGCATCACCTGCACAGACAAAACCATAGTCAATGCATTTGCAACAGCTGTTCAGAATTACCAGACGTATATCAGTTCTTCTACCGGAGGACACGTATGGTCTATCTGTAACAGGTACCTCGGGGAAATCTGGCTTGACCCGCCTTCTTCCTGCAGTGGTTCGAATTGTCCCGGGCCCAATGGGTATATTATACGGCCCGGCATAGGCACAGGCAACTCAAACTGGGGTGGGGTCAACACCAATACCTGCTCCGGAGCCACCCAGCGTATGACGTTTATTTTTGGCAAACCCAGCAAGCCGAATGAGATGGGTGTCGCCTCTCTTTCTCCTCTTGATATTTGCAACTATACACAATCCATTACTGCCAAAATCTCAAATTACGGCACTAATTACGTCGACAGTTTCAGGTTATACTGGTCTGTCAACAATGTCATGCAGACTCCCCTGTATGTCACAAGCCACCTGAAATCAGGCATTGACACCAGCATCATGCTGAAGGCAGGATTTTCCCTGAATGCCAATACAACTTACAATTTCAAGATCTGGACACACAGGCCGAACGGTCTTACCGACTCCATCCCATCCAACGACACCCTTGTATATACACTGGCATTCATGGGCAATCCGAACCCTCCCCTCACCAACAACATATTGCAATGCGGCAACGGCCGGCCTGTGCTTCAGGCCACTCCCGATTCTCCCGCAGACTCGATTCTGTGGTATACGGCTTC
>CALMKH010000307.1 GCA_937867025.1 uncultured Bacteroidota bacterium
TTGGGCGAGGCCATCAGCTCATTTTTCGGAGGTACCATACTTGGTGTTATTTCGTTTCACAGCAAAAGTATTTTCGGTGGCATAATGGTGCATGCGGGCATTGCGTGGCTTATGGAAATAGGAGGGTACATCGGTAACCTGTTCCGTGACTGAGTATGACAGAACGGATTAAAGTCCCTGACTGCTCTTTTATTACCTTGGGACGCTGGCTGCATTAAAGTTACGCTTTCTCAGGCACTCGCCTTTTAGTCCCTGAAAAAGCTAATTCTGACGTAAAGCCTTTAAATTGCCCTAAAAATACATAATTTTGTGACCCATGAACAAAGTGGTTTCAAATGCCGATGAGGCAATTAAGGACATACACGACGGAGCAGTTCTGATGCTTGGAGGTTTCGGATTGTGCGGAATTCCGGAGAACTGTATTGCCGCACTGGTGCGGAAGGGTACGAAAAACCTGACATGCATCAGCAATAATGCGGGAGTTGACGACTTCGGTATCGGCCTGATGCTGCAAACCAAACAGGTTAAGAAAATGATCTCTTCCTATGTTGGCGAGAATGCAGAATTTGAAAGGCAGCTGTTATCAGGTGAACTGGAGGTTGAACTCATCCCCCAGGGAACTCTTGCCACCAGGTGTATGGCTTCCGGATACGGAATGCCTGCTATTTTTACGCCTGCAGGCGTAGGAACGGAAGTCGCTACAGGAAAAGAAACCCGTGATTTTAATGGCAAGACATACCTCATGGAGTATGCGTTTGATTCTGACTTTGCCATTGTAAAAGCATGGAAGGGTGATACGCATGGCAACCTGATCTACCGCGAAACGGCCAGGAACTTTAACCCGATGATGGCCATGGCTGGAAAAATCACCATTGCTGAAGTAGAAGAGTTGGTGCCGGCAGGCTCGCTGGATCCCGATCATATCCATACCCCGGGTATTTTTGTTCACCGGATTTTCCAGGGAAGCCATTACGAAAAGCGCATTGAACAAAGGACTGTCCGAACACGTTAATACCCATTTGTTTTGTTGTTACGGCTAAAATACCTGCGTCTGTCAATTACATCATGTCTGTTTGTAGTATTCCAGGTAGCACCCTCTTTCTGTGAAGCGCAGGCTTCGCCGGCAAACGATTATTGCATATCCGGCACATTAAAGGACAGCGCGGATTCAGGACCGGTGCGCGGGGCGGAAATCAAGGCTGTGTTCGATACGGAAACAGGCCCGCAAAACATCTTTGTTGTCTCCGATTCCACAGGCCGGTTTGTTTTGTGCAGTCGGTTTAAAGCCCGGACGCTGACTGTAAGTCATGAGTATTACACCGCAAAAACCATATCGTTGGCACCAAACACGCTTGCAAATGAAGAATTAGGGATTGTTCTGATGACATCAGACGCAGCCGTTCTGACAGGAGGAGGCGTACGGGCGAAGAAAGAACAGGATAAGATAGAAGTCGACCATAAAAAGTATTCGGTTGGCGGTAGCGTTCTAAGCACAGGGGGAACGGCCATTGACGTGTTGAGGCAGATACCGGCGGTAAATGTGGATGCAGACGGCAATATCAGTCTCAGGGGCAGTAATAATGTCACCATTTATATCAACGGTAAACAAAGCAGCCTGAGCGGGGCCGATCGTCTGGCAATGCTGACACAGATACCTGCGGCCAATATTGAAAGCGTTGATGTCAATACGAATCCCGGAGCCAAGCAGGACGCGGAAGGCATGAGCGGGATCATCAATATCATTCTTAAACAAAATACGACAAAAGGCAGGAGCGGATATGTGACGTTAGGTGCCGGAAACCGGAACAAGTACAACGGCAGCGGCAATTTCAACTTCAGCAATTCCAAATGGAATATTTCCAATACCTTGTCTTTCCGCCAGAATGATATTTGGGGGAAGGGATATAATGAAAGAAGGAACTTCACAACGGATTCAACCTATTTTATCAATCAGTACAGCCGGGGCCGCAACCTTTATAAGAATTTTGCCCTCTCGGGCAATGTCGATTACAACCTTACCCGTGAACTGGCATTGTCGGCAAATTATATGATATCTCAGAATATCGATCGCGAGGACGATACCAATACAATACACCTTGGCAACAGGAATGACAGTCTTCAGCAGCTTGTCAGGAGAAGCACCCATCTTTCAGGAACTTCTGTAAATACCGATGTCGGTGTGTCAATGAAAAAAATATTCGGCAAGCCTGCGCATAACCTTTTCGTCCTTGTGAACTATTCCGGAACCTCTCGAAAAAACCAGACGGATATTGTTCAGGATGAACTGAACACGCTGACAGAGGAGGCCAAAAGCACGAAGCCCTATCTTTTATATAACAGGAACAGGAACCACTTCAGCAATACGCTTGTGCAGATCGACTATACAAAACCCCTGAAGGCCAACATCAAACTCGAGACGGGCCTGAAGTTTACGGGAAGGAACCTGGATAATTATTTTATGGTCGACTCCTTTGATTATGCCAGTTCTTCCAATATGACGGACAGCGGCAAGACCAATCATTTTATCTATTCAGAAAATGTCAGCGCTGTGTATGGGATGATTACAAGGTCTGCAGGAGATCTGATCAAATATAACCTTGGGTTAAGGCTTGAAAACACCTCGATCCTGGGACAGCAGATTATGCTGCAGGAAGGTTTTGTAAACAATTATGCCAACCTCTTTCCCTCTGGCAATATCAATGTGGCACTTCAGAAAAAATACAAACTGCCGGATGTGCAGCTGAGCTACAGCAGGCGCATCAACCGCCCCGGCCAATGGAGCCTGAATCCGTTCGTGACTATCAACGATCCCTACAACGTCTCGAAAGGCAATCCCAAACTCAAGCCTGAACTGACAGACGCCTTTGAATTGTCCGCATATTATAACACCAAGCCACTTCTTGTCACTGCAACATTCTATTTCAGGCAGACCAATTCGCCGATCTCCCGTTACCGGACAATTGACAGCGCCGGAATTTCAACGGTCAGTTTTTACAATCTCGACTTTAACAGGAGCACAGGCGCGGAACTGGTTACAAGGTTTACTGTTTTGAAAGATATAAGGTTGACATTGAATGGCAACCTGTACAAGTATGTTATTACCGGCAATGTGGAGGGCAATGATTTTATTACCCAGCGCATCATGTATTCAGGTAAGGCCAATCTGAACTACACATGGAAGAAAAAGGTGGAATTCCAGTCTTCATTTTTTTACATGGGCCCCATGATTACTCCCCAGGGTACCATCAGGTCGATGTACGGGCTTGAAGCGGGAGTGAAAAGCGATGTGTTGAAAGACAAATTGTCGCTTAGCCTCAACCTGTCGGACGTGCTCAACAACCGGCGGTTCAACATCGTGATGACCGACCCGCAATTTACAGGCGCCTTTTACCGCAAACGCGAATCACGGATTATCACATTCAATGCCACCTGGAAGTTTGGTAAACCCAATGCCCAGGCCGAAAAGAAACCACGCATTCAGGAGCCGCAGATGACACCCGATTACTGATATGAAACATACGGTGGAGATCATTAAAACGGATGACGGCAGCAATACACTGTTCATTCCTGAACTTAATGAGACTTTCCATTCCACCCGTGGTGCGCTGACTGAAAGCATACATGTGTATATTAAGAACGGCCTGGAGAAAATGCACGACCGGTCTGCAGTTAACATTCTTGAAATAGGATTCGGCACCGGTCTCAATGCGCTTTTAACCCTTGCACTCGCGAAACCAGGGCAGCAAGTCAGGTACTTTTCCCTCGAACCTTATCCTCTGGACAGATGCGTATTAGATATATATTATGAGGGGTTTGAAACAACGCTTCACGGCGTCTCCAGGCTCCAGGCATTACTCGAAACACAGCCCGGAGTCCTTACGCCTGTGACAGACACGTTCAGTTTTTGCATGATCCATAAAGAACTGGAAAAGTTAGAGCCCGTGGATCTTCATGGATTTAAAGCCAGCCTGGTGTATTATGATGCCTTTGGTCCGTCAAAACAGCCGGAGATGTGGACTACGGCGTCATTGCAAAAAGTGATGGATGTGATGGCTGATCAGGCTCTGCTCGTAACGTATTGCGCCCAGGGTCAATTCAAGCGCAACCTCTTAACCCTGGGCATGGAAGTGCAGAATCCTCCCGGAGCGTTGGGGAAAAGGGAAATGACGGTCGCGAAATACACCATATAATACGGTGGATATCTGAATTACGATAAGTCCTTATCGTCCTCCGTTTGCCCTCAGGTCGGCAATGCAGTTGGCATCCAGGGCGGGTATGCTGCCTCCTAGCAATGTACTCACAACATCGCTGTTCTCGACCGACCAGTACATCAGGCAATCCTTGTTGTTGCAATGTTTTCCGTTGGGTTCGTCCTGGTGCGACGATTGCATAGGGGTTCCGTTGTTGGTAAGCCCGAGTATATGCCCGAACTCGTGCAATGAAACCGTAGATTCCAGCACGGTTGCAGAAGGTTTTCCCAACCCGCCGGAAAATTCCTTTATCGTTTTTTCGAAGATCACCATCGACGTATTGCCATAAGCCACCCCCAGCACTTTTGAATTCCCCTGGTTGTCTGAATAATCAGCATCGGCAAAGAGAAAATAAGCAGTTAATGTTTTGCCGCTTGTTCTCTGTGTCCTGTTGTTTTTTTCAATGTCCCTGATCTCATCCAGGGAAAGGGTGGATTTTCCCGGCGACGGGATTGTGTTGACAACGACATGAATGCCGGCGCCCTTGTTAAGCCGCTGGTGAAGAAAGTCCTTCAGGTTGTCAAGTGTTCCTGGAGTGGGTTCGTGCCCTCCTACGCATTGTACTTCCACAATCAGTTTGTCAAAGGATGAGCCGGAAAGGAAATCGCCTGGCTGAACCCTGCTTTCGGTCTTGTCTTTTTTACATGCCGGATTCGAGAGGACGATAACAAGGAGGCACAGAGTATAACTGACGTTTTTAAAAATCCGAACGTTCATGGTATATAATGTGTTAATCTGAACAAAGATACGAATTTACGGTTAACTGTTCATACACTATCAGGCATAAAAGTTGTATAATTGCATGATCAATAAACAACCCGCACGGTCTTAGCAACGTCTATTGTGAGAGATTTGAATGCAGCTTGAAGTCAGGGATATAGGCAAACAGTTCAACAGGCAATGGCTTTTCAGGCATGTCAGTTTTACCCTCCGGAGCGGCCAAAGCATGGCTGTTACAGGAAGGAACGGCAGCGGTAAGTCGACATTGGTACAACTTGTCTATGGATTGGTGCAGGCCAGTGAAGGCGATATAGCGCTAGACGGCAGGAAGGATTTTGAACCGCGCGCATGTTTTTCGATTGCATCGCCGTATATGGAATTGCCCTGGGAGTTTTCCATCAGTGAGATCCACCGCCTGTATTATTCGCTTGGTAAGACGGCAATGGAGCTTCCTTCGTTCCTCGATTTTTCGGAATTCGGAAAAGAGCAGTCGAAAAAGCCTGTGAAACAATTCTCTTCAGGTATGCAGCAAAGGCTTAAAACGGCTTTGTGCCTGGCATCTTCCGCGCCGGTGCTGCTGCTGGACGAGCCGCTTACCAATATGGACAGGCAGGGTGAAGTATGGTACAGGAATTGTATTGGGTTGTTGAAGCCCAGGATATGTATCATAGCGGGAAACAGCCCGGCGGAATACGAATGGGCGGAAAGGAATTTACAGTTAGGATAGTTTATGAAATCAGTTTGTTTTATTTTGTTTTCAATGATGATGGCAGTTGCTTATGCACAGCCATCGAGGGCCGATTTGAAAAAGCACCGTTTAATTGTTCAGGAATCAAAAAATAAGGGGACGGCGGTTGTAAGTCTCGATACACTTTTCTGCTCAGGCAAGGCCCAGGCTTACGTCACACCGGATACGAATATGGTAGGCCACTTGTTCAGAAGCATTCAGAATAATGAACCGCTGATCAGGGTGAATTACCGGAAGGATGTGAGCAAGACAGCATCGGATATGGTACTTGCCTACAGGATGGAATTCCCGGGAATAGGCCTTTCGTGCGAGGTAAAACCTACCGGATCCGTGCAGGATATGATTTGCAGGCATGGCCTTCTGAATAATCAGGCCCTTGACACCCTTAAAGCAGAAACATTTATAGTGCTGAAGGGTATAAAAAACGAAAACAGGGAAAAACCCGCACAACCTGAACACGTATTGGTGGGCCGGAACAAAAAAGCTCCTTTGGTGTTTTCAACGGTCAACAATGCTGTTGGTGCCCGTGATATTCAACAGGACGGTCTGACTATCGGGGCATTCAAGGCCGACTCCACCGAAGGTCCCGGCGGGATGCTCAGCCGTTATGTGGTTTACAATTCCGAGGGTGCGATCATTTGTAATGCCACTCAGACA
This sequence comes from uncultured Bacteroidota bacterium, assembly GCA_937867025.1. Taxonomy (GTDB): domain Bacteria; phylum Bacteroidota; class Bacteroidia; order NS11-12g; family UBA955; genus JABMMZ01. The sequence continues at coordinate 6,376 of CALMKH010000307.1, forward strand.
AAAAACAGAAGCCAGGATTGGCATCTGCTGATCGATAACAAGTCGTTCCGGTCACTCAAGGTGACACCCGGCAAGGATCTTGATGACATTGTGACATATCTTATCAATTCCGGTTTGCTATAAACAAAAAAGACAGCTGATGAAGCTGTCTTTTTTGTTAAGAAAGAGGTTAGTCTACGACTCCGGCTCATGTGCCTCTGGCATGACATTCTCCCTTGGCTTGGCTTGCGTAACGATCATTTTACGACCGCTGAGCTCAAAGCCGTTCAATCCTTCAATGGCCTTTTCCCCGTCACTGTCATTAGCCATTTCGACAAAACCGAATCCCTTGCTGCGCTTGGTCTCCTGGTCGCGTACAATCTTAGCACCAATGACTTCACCGTAAGGTAGAAATACATTTTTCAATTCCTCAGTGCGCAATCTGTAGTTTAGATTTCCAATGTAAATTCTCATTTCAATAAGCAGTTATATTTAATTATAACAAAACTAAACTTTAAGGAATGATTTGCAAATTATTTTTTATCAAAAAAAGTTGAAAAAAGTGCTTTATGTAATGTATTGTTAATCAATATTTTATCCTTAAATATTGCAAAAAAATGACACAAAAAAATGCATAAAAAAAACGTCGTTTGCCATGGGTATATACAACCTGTTTTTACCGTAGACAAACGATGTTTTTTATGCCGTTAAAGGTGAGGATTAGTTCGACAAATGGAAAAATCCCAACCTTGAAAAAGTGATTTATTTACCCGTATCCAGGGCTTTTTTACACTGTAAAATTATATAGTTCCGGTGTTCTTTTGTGTCGCCGGTGGATGTGGCCACTGCAGTCTGCATCTGTTTCTGTATGGATTGCAGCTGTGCTGTAGCCTTGGCTTTACTGATATAGTCATATAGCGGCGACTTGACAATTGCAGTGAGGTAGTCGACATACAGTATTTGCAGGTTCTGCCTGTAAGTGCTGACAGTTCCGGTCAGATCCGCCTGGAAAACTGCATTCGTCAGGTCCCTGAACATCTCGCCAAGCTCATATTTATTTCCGTACAGTTTGCTGTCGGTTATCCTTTGAAGGGTATTGGGGTGCAGGATGTGCATCAGTACGCTGTTCTGTATGTTCAGCGATCTGTTGTGAAGTTTCGGGTCTTCGGAAGAACCGAAGAAATTATAACCGCGTCTTTGTTGCTGCAGATATGCTGCAAGGTCGGCCGGAGGCTCAAGTGCGTTAGGCGCAAAAACCAGATCGCTCAATGCTTTCATGGCGCTTTTCTGGGTTTCGTAAGGTACTGCCGAGAGCGGTTTGTTGGGAGTAGCCTGGTTGGCAAAACTCCTGTCGACATATACTCCGCCGATGTATCTCGATATCACCCCCGCCTGCACGGCCCATTCGGATGTTAATACCACATAATTCGATCTCAACTCATGATAACTTTTGTTTTCTTTCCCATATTCTGCAAGCAGGTTGCTTTGCAGCGATTTGATCAATGCGATCCTTTCTTTTGCAAAGCCAATGGCGTCACTGCTCATGTCACCTATCATTACACGCGGATCGATCGCTTTACCGGGAGCCCTCATATCATCGGCATCATTTCCGAAAGCCAGCTGAGCTTCGGTACTTCTTGCAAGTATTTTTTCCCTTCGTTCGGCATCTTTAACAGCATTATTCTCCTGGTAATAGCCGAACTCTATGGCCCACAGGTCGTATGGTCCCGGACGATCTGTATAATACTGCGATTTTACGCCTTTCCTGTTGCTGAAATTAATGGCGGGGTAATCCATCACGCTTCCGGTAAGTCCGACGCTTCTGGTCTTGCCTGCATCATACAGGTCGTTCAGGCCGTGCAGTTGCGTCGCCCTCATGTTGTGATTAAGACCGAGTGTATGTCCTACTTCATGCAATATCAGGTAGTACAGTCCTTCCTTAATGAAGTCATTTATTTCCTTCTCACCTTCCTTGTTTGCAACCATATATTGTATACCGAGCAGATTCTGCATGTGCATATGTTCGCCTGCCTCACATGCATAATGCGTGCCTTCCGCGTGTTCCTGCATAAGCCATTCAAAGCCTGCGCGATCAAATACTTTTTGCGATCTCAGCCTGTTGGTGACAAACACCCACTCCAGCATGATGTCGGCCCCAAGTATTTCTCCTGTCCTGGGATTGACGAAACTTGGGCCATAGCCGCCGAAAGGAGGCTCAGGACTGCTGGTCCATCTCAATACATTGTATCGGATGTCTCCTGCATCCCATGTAGCTGTATCAGGTTGTTCAAATATCTGTATTGCATTTTTGAAACCTGCTTTTTCAAAGGCCATATTCCATTGCATGATGGCTGCCTTGATGGTTGGCCTGAGTTCTTTCGGAGTAGTATTTTCTATCCACCAGGTAACAGGTTTTACAGGTTCGGATAAAGGTGCTTCGGGATCTTTTTTCTCAAGGTTCCACCGGTGAATCAGGTCCCTGTAATTGATCAGTTCGACACTGGTCATATCGTTCACCTGCGTGGTGAAATACCCTATGCGCGGATCGTCAAGCCTTGGCTTGTAATTATTGACAGGCATTTCTATAATGCTGTGCTGAAGCAGTATTTCAATATAGCGGCCGTCGCTGATGGCCTCACTGGCAGTTCCCCTTGAAGATGGATCGTCATATACATATTTGACAATGATGTCTGTGTTCTCAGGATAATTCCTCACATTCTGGTATCTTGTCTTGCTTTTGCTGAGCATACCCAGGTTAAAAGCGCCCGGAGGCGGGGGAATCATGCTGCTTCGCTTGATCTGGTAAAGTGTTTCGGTCAGGAACAGGTTATCGGCTTCGATCAGGTATTCGCCTTTCGCTTCATCCACAGCCACTATCTTTTCGCTTGCCATTAATGCATTGGCAATGTTCGCATCGGCAGCTTTCGAAATGGAGTTGGCAGGATCAAAATAGAACGATGTGTTCTGTGTGGTGAACTCCAGCTGATTGTAATACCTGGAAATTTTAAATACCTTGTTATCCCTGAAGGTGCCCTTGTTATGACCGGTTGTGGTATTGCCGTTTTCAATATAGCTGAAATAGATAAACTCCTTGTTGAGCTGCTCTTTTTTTACCAGCATCATCAGTGAACCGTTCGTTGTGTCGCGGTACAGGGTAAATAACCCATCTGTCTTTTTACATTTCTTTACTTTGTCGCTAATGCTGGGCATAGCGCTTACAACAGGTTTAGGGGCTTCTGCCGGCTTCTCGTCTTTTTTGTTTTTTTGAGAGAAACCGTCCTGCTGGAAACACCATAAAGCAGGAATCAGAAGCAGGGGTTTAAGTCCATTTTTCATATCACAAATTTGTTTGAATTATGTCGCAAATTATAAGTTTTTCCATGCTAAAAAAATATTTTCGATCAAAACTTCTTCTAAGGGTATATTTGCATGGTGAAGCTTAAAACAAACCTGGTCCTGTCCATAATTCTCGCATTGATTTGCACCTATTTTATTGTTAACCGCATCCGCAAAACGGACGCTCCTGAACTTCCGCCACTTAGCACGCTGGATGGCAGACATTTCGACGCACAGGAGCTGGATGGAAAGGTGTATATTATATCCTATTTCCAGACCTGGTGCTCGGATTGTGCAAAAGAGCAGCCTCAGTTGCAGAAGCTGCAGGACAGGTTCGGGAGGGACAAACTCAGGATCCTGATGGTGAGCGACGAACCTGTGTCAAAAATTGACACATTCCGCACCAGGTTCCGCTCCGGGCTCGATTTTTATCATACATCCGTGCCGCTTAAAGGCCCTGAGATCGGTGTCAAACATTTTCCCACAACCTATCTTATCAGTAAGAAAGGAGAAGTGAAGGAAGTGAAAGTGGAAGGCATCAACTGGTACACGGAAAAGATAATCAAGCTGGTAGACCGCCTGATTAATGAGTGAGATGCAAACCATTGATAAAATCCCTGGCAGGCATTCGTTTTTTACCTTCGGCCTGGACGTCTTTCAGTTCAATGATGAAATCCCTGCAATGAGCTAAGAGCTTGTTGTTCCTGATCTCAATAAGACCGGGAACCGAAGACTTTTCGCCGCTTATTTCTGTTTCAAAAACCTTGAGTTTCTTATCCTGGAAAAATGTAAATGCAGCCGGGTATGGTGAAAGTCCCCTGACGAGGTTATGCACTTTGATGGCAGGAAAATCCCAGCGGATCTGGCAATCGTCGGTAAATATTTTCGGCGCGTGGGGAAAGTCGCCCGGGGCCTGGGGTTTCAGTTCGTAATTGCCCGAGAGTATAAGCTCCAGCGATTGTATAACCAGCTCAGCGCCCCTGGTCATGAGCCTGTCGTGAAGTGTGCCGGCATTATCTTCAGGGAGGATATGAATCTTTTCCTGCAGGATGATATTGCCGGTGTCAATTTCGTGTTTAAGAAAAAATGTGGTGACCCCGGTTTCCGTTTCCCCGTTCATAATGGCGCGGTTGATCGGGGCAGCCCCGCGGTAATGCGGAAGATAACTGGCATGCAGGTTGAACGTTCCGAGCGGCGGCATGTTCCACACGGCTTCAGGCAGCATTCTGAATGCTATGACTACCTGTATATCAGCATTATATGACCTAAGCTGGGTTAAAAACTCCTCTGATTTCAGGTTAACGGGTTGTAATACCGGAAGATGGTTTTTGACAGCGCAGTCTTTAACAGCCGAAGCCTGGAGTTTGTAACCCCTTCCGGCAGGTTTGTCGGGGGCCGTAACAACAGCGACCACATTAAAACCCTTGTCAATCATGGCCTGGAGTGAACACGCAGCAAATCCCGGGGTGCCAAAAAAAACAATCCTCAGATCCTTTTTATCCCTCATAAAGCGGCGGCAAATTTAGAGGTAATTCAGGAGATAATGATATTTTATGACTGAATGCAACATTCACCCTGCTTTTTTCGTCTTATGAGTGTAGAAGGAAATATTTTTTGATTATATTCGTATAGTTTTTTGGAAATGACGTTTCGCAATAGTGTTTTTATTTGTGTTTTTTTAGCCGTGTTCACAAGCGGATGGGGACAATTGCGTTTTACCGAAAACAAGGGACAGTGGGACCAGAGGATCATCTACAAGTCCGACATGAGGAGCGCCAAGCTCTTTGTGTCCAGGGGAGCTCTTACGTATTTGTTTTATTCCGCCGCTCAGTTGCACGACATCCAGCACGATCTTGAGTTTAAGGAAAAGGTGAATGTGCATGTGGTGAAAGTGGAATTTCTTGACGCGGATCCGTCGGCCGTTTACACCGCAGAATCCCCGTATGAAGATTATTCAAATTATTTCCTCGGCAATGATCCGGCAACCTGGAAAACCAGGGTAAAAGGATACAGGAAACTCTATATCAGGAATATATATAAAAGAATAGATTTTGAACTGTTTGAATCCGGTGGTGGCCTGAAGTACAACTTTATTGTGCATCCCGGCGGAGATGTCACCCAGATAAAACTAAAATATACCGGGGCTGACAGCTTGTACATGAATGGGCAGGACCTGGTCATTAAAAATTCATTCGGTACTGTAACGGAACTGCAGCCCTTGGTTTTTCAGGGAACGGATGACGAGAGGAAGGTGCTTGAATCGTCGTATGTACTTCAGGATAATATCCTGTCTTTCTCCATCAGTGAAAAAAGAAATAAAAGAAAGCCAATAGTGATCGATCCGGTGCTTGTTTTTTCAACCTTCAGCGGCTCGGCTGCGGATAATTTCGGATATACGGCCACATTCGATTCACTGGGCAATGCTTATGCCGGGGGAACGGTCTTTGATTTCGGTTTTCCAACCACTACCGGCGCTTACCAGGTGAATTTTGCAGGCGGGGAAGATGAAGGTCCTCCGCCACCTGATGCCATTGGATATGTAGACAGGGATTGCGGCATCACGAAATATGCGAAGGATGGCAAGAAATTGTTGTTCTCGACATACCTCGGCGGATCGGCAAGCAACGAGAACCCTCACAGCATGATCGTCGACAGCAGGAACAACCTCCTGATCATGGGTTCGACCAAATCACCTGACTTCCCCATTGGGATTTCCCCGTCTTTCGATTTCTCGCATAATGGCAGATCCGATATTTTCGTGGTTAAGTTTTCGGAAGACGGCACTGACCTGGTAGGGGGGACGTTTATCGGCGGTGCGGATTTTGACGGTTTGAACGGCGACAGGCCAAGCAACAGTGTCAGTCCGCTGCTGTATAATTATGCCGACGATTTCAGGGGTGAAATTATTGTCGACGCAAATGATGATGTGTATGTGTCATCCACTACCAATTCTGTGGATTTCCCTATCCGCAACGGCTTCGACAACATCCACTCCGGCAATGGGACACAGGACGCTTGCCTGCTCAAGCTCAGCAGCGATCTCAGTACCCTCTTGTTCAGTTCCTTCCTAGGCGGTGATAATGACGATGCAGGGTACGGGCTCGACCTCGGTACCCATAACGACCTGTACATGACAGGAGGCTCTACGTCAAATGTGTTTGGTTATGGTGTGCCGGGAATGAACCAGACAAATAACGGCGGACGTTCAGATGGTTACCTGGCGAGGATCGATCTGAATACGCTTACGCTGTCGGCTATTACGTTTGTGGGCTCAACAGCTTACGACCAGTCATATTTTGTAAAGACAGACAAATACGGAAAACCGTTCATCTTCGGCCAAACCCAGGGTATAATGCCTGTTTCTGCCGGTGTTTATTTCAACAAGGACGCTAAAATGTTCATTAAGAAATTTGACCTGAACTGCACAGCGGTGGAGATCGAGACAGTTTTTGGAGGACCCAATAAAAACCTTCCCGACATTTCTCCTACAGCATTTCTTGTTGATGAATGTGAACGTGTATTTATTTCCGGCTGGGGCGATGGGTCGGGTACAACCAGCATTAACAGGACCAGCGGCACCAGGAATATGCCCATATCATCCAATGCATACCAGAAAACAACGGATGGAAAGGATTTTTACATAGCTGTATTTACAAAGAACCTGATGGAGCTGCAATATGCTTCCTATTTCGGGGGCACAGGGCGTTCATCGGAACATGTGGACGGCGGAACCTGCAGGTTTGACAAAAAAGGCATAGTGTACCATTCGGTTTGTGCGGGATGCAGGGGTGAAAGCCTTTTTCCGACAACACCGGGCGCCTGGAGCAACACCAATAATTCCGATAATTGCAACAACGCGCTTTTCAAGTTTGATTTTGAAAACCTCAACAGGAAGCCGGTTGCAAAAGACAGCCTCTTTGAAGTGCTTGTGACGGACCAGCTGGATTTCAGCATTGATGTATATGATCTTGATCTTCCCGACAGCCTCAGGGTAGAGATCAGCAGCGATATTTTTAACGATCCGGATTTTCCCAAACCCCTGCCTGTGATCGTATCTTCATCAAAAGTGCCGGGAAGCGGCAACCTGCTGAGAACCCGCATCACCTGGACACCTAACTGCGCGCATGCCGAGCTGGATACGATCAAGCTGAAACTCAAAGTGTATGATCGCGGCTGCCCGACCCAGGACAGTAATGAGGCTGTTGTCAGAATCGTTGTGAAGGATCCTCCCCTGACCTTGACACCTGAAACCTTTTGCCTGTTTTTCAGGGATGACGGTTCGATCAGCCTGTCGTGGAAACAATTCGATACGAACAGGTTCTTCAATTACATCGTATTGTTCAGGCAAAACCCGAATGGCAGCATTAAAATGCTCGATACCATCTGGAATAACAAGCCCGGAGAATATATTGACTTCCTGCCCCAGAACCCCAAGACGGTCAATTACGTGTATTATATGATAGGGTATAATATCTGCAATAAGCCGTATAGCGGTGGCATCCGCATCAATACCCTGAAGGAATTTAACGCGCCGATCGATTCCACCTACGTTCATTATGCTACCGTAGTAGATAACAGGGCCATCAAGGTGAACTGGTTCACAAGCAAGGAAGAGGATTTCGGCTCGTACGATGTGTACAGGGCGGATAATATCAATGGCAAATCCGTTGGCTACAGGAAGATAAAGACCATCGAAGTGCTGACGGATACAAGCTTCACCGACGGGAATGTCAACGTGGCCGAAAAGAGTTATTGTTACAGGATAGGGGTAAATGATAAGTGCGGGCACGTCAGCAATCCGAGCAATGATGCCTGCAATATTGTGCTGAAAGGCAAGGCCGGGCATTTGTTCTTTGATGTGGACTGGTCGCCTTACCGCGAATGGTATGGAGGAGTGAAGGATTACGAAATATACAGGCGCGTGGACACAGGCATGATGAGAAGCCTTACCAATACCAGCTTGTTGCGTGTGCATCATGACGAAGACCTCGACTTGTGGTGGGGAGCCTATTATTACGTGGTGAAAGCGTATGAAGGAAGCGTGCACGGGATCGGTTATGACGCCACCAGCCTTTCAAACGAGATCCGCCTGATACAGCCTCCCATGGTGTTTGTTCCCAATGCCTTTAGTCCGAACTATGACAATATCAATGATGTCTGGGGTGTTTCGCATGCTTTTGTAAAAGAATTCCGCATGCAGGTATACAACAGGTGGGGCGAGAAAGTATGGGATAACGATTTCAAGGGCAACCAGTGGGACGGCGTAACCCGTGGCAAGATGGCCATGAATGATGTGTTTATCTGGGTGGTGACCTATAAAGGCTGGGATAACAGGTTCTATACACAAAAAGGGACAGTCACCGTGATGCCTTGATGATTATTTCTTTTTCACATTCTTTAATTTATGTATTATTGCAGAAAATAATATATAAATTATGAAAAAATTAGTACTATTTCTTACCTGCATTTCATGTACCGGCGTTTTCGCACAGCAACTGGAATATGCACTTACCAAGTCAACTTCTACCTATTCTGAACTGACTTCCCCAACTGATATTACCACCAAGGCATGGACCGATGTTCACAATCTCCGTCTCCCTCCGGGTTTCAATTTTAAATACTTTGGAAAAAGGTATGATACTGTGCGTATCTCGGCCACTTCCGGTATATGGTTCTCAAGGGCAGGGGACGATATTGCTTTTTTTGGAACAGAGAATTATTTCCCACAAAACAATAACAATGCGATGTCTCCTGTTTCCTATATTGCAACAGGTATTACACCGGACAGGATTGTCAAGATTCAATTCAAGAATTTCAGGGCACAGACTTCCGATCCTACAGACGAGTATACCGTCAATAACCAGATATGGCTGTACGAGACTACCAATGCCATTGAATTCCATTTCGGACCTAACACCATTACCGATCCGAACAAGACTGAATTTTTTATTGGCATAATCGATTCCGACAACAGTCCTTACCTTGCCATTGACAGCACTGCTGCGGCTCCAAAGCTTGTCAGGGTGATCAATGCAGGCACATTTGACGGTATCCCCACACATCCAGTCAACGGCCAGGTATACACGCTTACCCCAACACCAAAGGCATCGGTTAATCAGTTGCCAAAACCGTATTCTTTTTACCAGCTTGAGAATGGTTTCCAGCTGATGGGTGAAACTCCGGGAAGCGTTGGTATATATGATCTTTCCGGCAAACTCGTGGAAATTATCTCCAATGAACCCGGACAGTTGTTGAAACATGAATTCAAGGATATGGCACCCGGAATTTATACCATTAATTTCCGCATAAATGATGTTGATTTTATCGAAAAAATCATTATCAGATAAGTGTTGATTAATTGAAAAATCAACAAATAATTTTATTAAATTAACCTATTAGTTACCAAATATTTATAAAAATTAGCTAGAACAATTCTAAATTAAAATATTTGTTAATAAATACTTTTTACATTGCAGGAATCCTCAATATATTTGCGGACTAATTAGAATTGTCATTTTTCAGTCAAAAAACACATGGTTAAATACCTTTTTAAAAGAAATCTGAAAGTAAAAACGATTGCCCTATCAATTGTATGCTTAATTAACTTATCCTTCACCGCCCAGGCCCAGGCAAAACTTTCCCCGGCAGCAACTGCAGGGGAGGAGCTTTTCAAGGCCAACTGCGTTTCCTGCCATGCCATGGATGCAAAGATGACAGGCCCTGC
>CALMKH010000308.1 GCA_937867025.1 uncultured Bacteroidota bacterium
TCAGGGTAAGTTCGTTACCGGGAATTCGGAAAGCAGGATCGGCAGGTCTTGAGGCTTGAGCCGGGGCGGTATCCTGTACAGTCGCCGGGGATGTTAAAGAGGCATTATCCCTGTTGCTGTTCTGGCAGGAGCTCAGAATAAGCAACAAGATGATGTGTATGATTTTCATGGTGAATAGTGTTATATGTATATATGAACGAAATTATATTACAATAGTTACACGAATTATAAAATAAATGAGAAAAGCTGTTTATTTATGGCAGGGGGCGGGGATTGGTTCGTATTACATGCCGTTTCCATGTTTCAGTAAATGAAAACTGCTCCCGGCTTACGCATCCAGGATGTTTTGAAAAATAATGGATATTTTTGTCCGCTATTTGGAAAAAGTTCGTACCTTTGCCCCGGAAAAAGTTGAAATGTTTTCAAAAGCTTGCGAATACGGCATCAGGGCATCCATATATATAGCAGAGAAATCCTTGCTGGATAAAAGGGTGAGCCTGAAAGAAGTCGCCCAGGCTATCAACTCGCCCGAGGCATATACTTCAAAAATATTGCAACAGCTTTCCCGTTCGGCTATCATCAATTCAGACAAGGGGCCAACCGGGGGGTTCTCCATGGATAAATACATGCTTAATAATGTAAAACTCAGCATGATTGTCTCCGCAATCGACGGAGATGAAATTTATAAGGGGTGTGCCTTGGGATTGGAAAAATGCAATGAAAAGATGCCTTGCCCGCTTCACGATCAATTCAAAAGTATCAGGGAGGACTTGAAGAGAATGCTTGAAACAACGACCGTAAAATCCTTGAGTTTAAACCTGGAAAAAGGATTGACATTTTTGAAACGATAAAAAAATTTAACCTAATAGTAGACATTTTTGTCCAATATAAATACGCATGGAACCAAAAAATATATTCAGCGAATCCGGAATTATACTTACCCTTATTCTCATTTTAATCCCTGTTATTATTGCTTCAGTTATTGTGATCATCAGGGCATATGCAACTATCAAATACTATCTCAAAAAGAAGGAATTGGAAAAGTTTAATGAAAGCCTTGCAAGACTTAGCCCTGAAGAAATTAAAAAACTGGAGAAGCGGAAAAGGGAGCTTGAATTCGCACTTTCAAATAATGAGTTGGGCGGGGTAGCTCCCCCCGGTGACGTCAAAGGACTGATACATAATGTCAGTGAAGTTGGAGCGATCCGTTTTGTTGCGCAGAAGAAAAAAAGCCAGCCCAGGCCTCATATTGAGCCGGACCTGACAAAACTTATTTTGTGGTATTTGGGTTGTGCCACGTTCTGGCTGCTGTTCGGCACGACGATAGGGGAATATCTTGGAATAAAGTTCGTGGCTCCGGACGCCGACCATTTCAGCTGGCTGAGTTTCGGCAGATTAAGGCCGGTGCACACCAACGCTGTGTTTTGGGGTTGGGCATCACTGGCGATGCTGGGCCTGGCCTATTACGTTGTGCCAAGAGTAAGCAATGTTCCCATAGCGAGTATCCGGACAGGCTACCGTTCCCTGGTGCTTATCAATGTTTCTGTAATAGCAGGAAGTATTTGCCTGATGGCGGGAATTAATAATGGCGGCGGCGAATACAGGGAATACATCTGGCCTGTCATGACGCTCTTTGGCATCGGGGTTTTCATTTCCCTCAGAAACTTTTTCAAAACCATCGCCCGAAGGACGACGAAAGAGATTTATGTTTCCAACTGGTATATTATTTCTGCCATGATGTTTTTGCTGGTAATCGCAGTGGTCGCTTACTGGCCATCCTTGCAGACAGGTCTCGGCGAAACCATCATACAAGGTTACTATATGCACCAGGGCGTAGGCATGTGGTTTATGCTGTTCAATCTCGGACTTATGTATTATTTCCTTCCACAGCAATTGAATAAGCCGATTTACTCGTACAGCCTGGGAATCCTGGCTTTCTGGGCTCAGATACTTTTCTATACGCTCATAGGAACACACCATTTTATTTTCAGCGCCATCCCCTGGTGGCTGCAAACCGTCGCCATTGTCGGAAGCGCGGGAATGATCATACCCGTGGTTGCGGGAACAACCAACTTCTTAATGACCTTCAAGGGGTCCTGGAGTAAGCTGTCCGGCAGCTATACACTGCCTTTTTACCTGATCGGGATTATTTTTTACTTCACGGGTTCATTGCAGGGCACGGCAGAAGCCTTCCGTTTCACCAACCTGGTCTGGCACTTTACCGATTTTACGGTTGCACACTCGCATTTAACGATGTATGGCATCATCAGTTTTATGCTATGGGGCTTTATCTATACCATTGTTCCAAGGCTCACCGGCAAAGAACCTCCGCAGGTGGCAGTTGGGGCCCATTTCTGGCTGGCGCTTATCGGCTTGCTGTTCTATACTTTTCCTTTAATGTACGGATCGACATTAAGAGGTCTGCTTTGGATGGAGGGCAAACCATTTATTGAAAGCGTGGAACTGATGGCTCCTTACTGGCTCTGGAGGGCCATAGGCGGTTCCCTGATGTGGCTTTCGCATATTGTGTTCGCTTATAACCTGTATGTCATGATACGAAAAAAGAAAGAGATAGTGATACCCACCTCGGCCATTGACATTTTAAAAGCTAAAGAGGAGTTGGATAAACAGACGGTAACCATTTAAAATATAAACGAAATGAATTTCTTTGATAATCATAAAAAGCTGTTCATTACAGCCCTGGCCTCATTTGTCGGATTGACTGTTATTGTGGCCATCCTGCCTGCCATGAATAACCAGAAGAACAACGCTCCATTGCCCAATGCTGTGCCATTGAGCGAGGAAGCATTCCTGGGCAAGCAGAGTTTTATTGCCAATGGTTGCGTTTCATGCCATACCCAGCAGGTACGGAACGTCGATATGGATAAGGTATGGGGCAGCAGGCCAGGCATAGCGGCCGATTATGCAGGTATCACCAGGACTGATTTCTGGCGGAATACAGCCACCTTAATGGGGACGGAAAGAACCGGCCCTGACCTGACCAATGTCGGTACAAGGCAGGGCAGCCAGGCCTGGAACCTGTTACATCTGTACCAGCCGAGGGCAGTAGTGGAAAAATCAATCATGCCGGCATATCCCTGGCTATTTGAAGTGAAAAACGAAGTTGAACCGGGAGAGGTGGAAGTGATTGTTCCGGATGCTTTCAGGAAGGGTGTCAATGGAAAGATAATTGCTAAAAAAGAAGCCCTTTACCTGGTAGCGTACCTGCAAAGCCTGAAGCAGGCAGCCTTGCCGGACGGAAAAGCACCTGCTGAATTTCTGTATAAAAAAGAACAGAAACCTGTTGCGGATGGAAAGAACGGTTCCCTTAACCTGCCGGACGGTGAGATGCTGTATGTAAAAAACTGCGCGAGCTGTCACCAGGCTAACGGAGAAGGGTTGAAGGGGGCATTCCCTCCACTGAAAGGAAGCCCGGTTGTGATGAGCGATGATCTTGAACTGTATGTCAAAATTATCATGTTGGGCTATGATGCCAGGGAAGAGTTTGCGGTGATGAATGCGGTCGGGACCGATAATAAACTATCACCGGAAGAAGTGACTGCGATTATCAATTATGAAAAGACAAGCTGGGGTAATAATGCCAAAACCGTAACTCCTGAAGAAGTTAAAAAAATTATGGATTTTATTAAACTGACCGCTGAAAAATAAGATGAAGACAAAAACGTTTTTAATCCTGTTGTTTGCCTTGTCATTGCAGATGGTTGTTGCCTGTCCCGTTTGTGAAAAGCAGCAGCCAGAGATTACACGTGGCCTGACTCACGGTGCAGGTCCGCAAAGCAACTGGGATTGGGTGATCATCGCAGTTATTACGGCAATTACTTTGCTGACCCTTGTATTTGCTTTAAAATACATCATCAAACCGGGTGAAAAAAGTTCCGATCATATCAAACAATCAATCTTAACCAATTTATAAGATGAAAGATAAAAGCAAAATAACGTTGTTTATAGATGATGACCTGCAACCTGTTGCAGAATTCATTACACCTGTGCAATTTGAGTTAGACACCAGGAAACTGACGGATGGGGAACATACGCTGAAACTTGTCAGCAAATCGCCAATGGGCAGGGAGGGAATAAGGAAGATCAGGTTTATCGTCAGGAATGGTCCTGCAATTGCGGTGGAGGGTATGTCGGAAAATGCAGTTGTTGATGGGATTGTGCCCCTGATGATCAATGCCTATGACAAAGGGAATCAAAAGAAATTCATAATTGAAGGAAGTGAAACGCCGCACAGTGTACCAAGCTGGCTATGGATCCTGTTGGTCGCATTTTTTGGTTGGTCAGTGTATTACCTGGTTACGAATTTTAGTCTTTAAGATATGCGTATGAAGACCGATATACATACGCTTGACGATATCAGGCTGCTGGTAGACAGCTTTTATGCCAAGGTCCGTGAAGACAGCCTCCTGGCTGATATTTTCAATCAGAAAATCGAGGACCGGTGGCCACAGCACCTCGAAAAAATGTACAGCTTCTGGCAAACCGTTCTCCTGGATGAGCATACGTATCATGGCAGTCCGTTCCTGCCTCACGCCAGACTGCCTGTTGATTCGGGGCATTTTGAAAGATGGTTAAAGTTGTTTTATGAAACTGTCGATGACCTGTTTGAAGGCGAAAAAGCGTCACGTGCCAAATGGCAGGGCGAACGAATGGCCCAGATGTTCCATTCCAAAATTGAATATTACAGGAACCATCCTGCGATACCCCTGAGATGATAATTTAAAATGCAAGTATATGAACAATGAAAAAACAATTCATGATATTGAGACAAAATATCAGCAATTGGGTGAAAATCCTGAAACGTATTTAAAAGGACTGCTTTATTCCAAACCTATCAATTACTGGGATTATGTGGAGGTGGATACCTTGCTCTCTTTACAGAAACCCAGAACGGATTTTAAAGATGAGGAAATTTTTATCATGTATCACCAGGTGACGGAGCTGGTGCTTAAAATGATGGTGCATGAAATCAAGCAGATGGTGTATGCCCCCCTTGATGAGGATGTCTGGATTGATAAGATCGGCAGGCTGAACCGCTATACCTCCATGCTTATAACGTCGTTCGATGTCATGAAATACGGGATGAATTATGACGACTATAATACATTCAGGCGTACACTGGCCCCCGCCAGCGGTTTCCAGTCGGTGCAGTTCAGGATAATTGAAATATACTGTACCCGCCTGGGGAACCTTGTAAATGAAGAAGGTAGGAAACGGCTGCCGGCCGAACCTTCAGTTGCCGATTATTTTGATCATATATATTGGAAAGATGCGGGATTGAACAGGAGCACCGGGAAAAAATCGTTAACCCTGCAACAATTTGAAGAAAAATACCTGGACAGGCTTATTGCATTGGCAAACAAGATCAAAGGCAATACGCTGGAAGATAAAATGCTCAAAGCAAATAACTGCTCGGAGGCCTTAAAACATAAATTAAAGGAATTCGATCACCTTTACAATGTAGCCTGGCCAATGGTACATCTTGAGACTGCGCAGCACTATCTCGATTCAAAGGGGGAAAACAAGGCGGCGACAGGCGGAAGCGAATGGAAGAAATATCTGCATCCGAAGTTTCAGCAGCGAAAGTTTTTTCCCTCATTATGGAGCGGGCAGGAAATCGGCGATTGGGGGAACACATAGAATTGATGATAAAACCGGGTAGCCGGCATCCCTGGAAATCTTGTTAGTGCATAAGTGGCCATACTCGTTGAGCAATACCCTTTCATCATTCCTCAATGTGATATTTGTCTCTTTAAGAAACTTCTTTGGTCCTGGCAAATAAAAAATGCCACCCAGAGGCGGCATTTTGACGTTAGTAGATCTGTTTTATTATTGGAAACTTGGTAGTCGATGTTGTATGATGCAAAATAACGACGGGAAAAACACCTGTGAAAGCGTAGGGAATATGATTGTGTTGTAGTTGGGAGTATTACAGG
>CALMKH010000309.1 GCA_937867025.1 uncultured Bacteroidota bacterium
TTCACGACCTCCCGTTTCTAAAACGTCCCGGGCGAAACCGCCCGGATGGTACATTTTCAGGAACCGGGCTGCAAAAGTATGATTTTTTCTTGCTTTTGCAAACAAAAAATTTCATTTTTATGATACCGGCGCCCAAATCATGCAATTTTTTAACACAATCGTATAAGCACCGGCATTCCGCAAGCCGCTAATTTTGAAGGCAAAACCCAACTTCAAAACCACCCAGTTATGAGCAGTACGCCTACAAGAAGGACCTTCACCGTCAAAAAAACCTCTGCTGAAGTCAGGCAGGCTTTCGACCGGATACCACATCACACCGACAAGTATAAACTCAAACGGTCGCGTGAGAATGTGTACAGGTTTGAATCCAGCCCGTATTTCGGCCTTATCATCCATATCGACGCTTCCTATTTTCCAACACCGGACGACCATACGGATGTCACATTCGAGATCAAACCTTCCCACGGTGAGTTTAACCACCGCCACGACATGAACCAGGCATGCCAGCACCTCGACAATATGGTGGAGTTGTTCTATTACTGCACCCGGTTTCACAGGACCGTATCCTAGAATCACTGCCTCATCGGGGTATTCAGCACTAGCCGGGTTTGTCATTTTAAAGCCATACAAAAACATTTCCGGGCTTTATGAGTCATACTGCGTATTGCAGATAGCCTGATGTAAGTCATACACCTGTATAAGCTTAATCACAAAACACAGTTAATGAGCTAACTACATTTGCCCGAAGATTATGTAAAAGCATATAAGGGACAGGTTTGGCAAGGATTGTCAACTACCGTTTTTGTGATCGTTTACATAGTCTAAAGATTGTTTTAGTTCAAACACCAATGCCAGAGCTGACAAACCGGCCTTATAAAACGCTAGCCTATAAGTTAGGTGCATGGAGCTGTGTGCTTCTGATGATATACACGCTTGCGACCATTCTTATTGTCAGTCTTATCGGAGGGCCGCCTCAAACGGTGGAAGAATGTTTTAACATGCTTCACCAAAGCAGGATCCGGGGTTTTTTACGTCTGGACATTCTGACTGTCTTCGCAATGCCCCTTTATTTCGTCTTATTCTACGCGCTTTATCAGTCGTTAAAGGCAATTGACAATACACTTGCAGCGTTAGCAACCGTTTTCATTTTTGCCGGTGTGACGATATTCTTATCCGCACCATCCGTATTTTCGTATGTGAAACTGAGTGACGCTTATTGGTCCGCTCATACAGACGCAGCAAGAAGCCGGTTTCTGGCCGCTGCAGAAGCGGTGCTCGCAAGCGATATCTGGAATGGCACGGGGGCCCGCATCAGCGGATTGCTTGTACAGACAGGCGCGGTGACAGTATCAGTCCTCATGTTAAAATCCGCTTCATTTACAAAACTTACTGCCTACACCGGGATTTTTACCCATGGGCTCGATCTTCTCCATATTGCAGTGGCCTTTTTTATACCTGCACTGGCAAACGGAATGATGGGCGTTGCGGGAGTGCTGTACCTGCTGTGGTTTCCATTGATAACAATTGGTTTAATAAAGCTATCAAGCGTAAAACAGCAATCATGAACACAAGCATTTACATGCCGGAAGGAAACCTCGTTATTTGTCCATTAACGCGTGTGGCCAGGGCAAAAAACAACTGTAAAACCAACTCCGGAAGGTTTTCCTTTGTCAACAACATGACCGGAATATTTAAATAATTTAATTATTATGACACTTCCATTTACCACTGAGCAGTTTCTCGAAGTTTTTAAAACGTACAACCAGAATGTATCCCCCATACAGTTCCTGTTTTACCTGCCTGCAGTCGCTGCCATATGGCTGTCCTGGCGAAAAATACGGTATTCCGGCATTGTAATAGTTTGTATACTGTCATTCCTTTTTGCGTGGACGGGCATTGTTTACCATATCATGCACTTCACGGCCATTAACCCGGCAGCCTACGTCTTTGGTGCTGCATTTATCCTTCAATCCCTGCTTGTCCTGTATTATGGCCTTTTGAAACGTCGCCTGACATTTAAAATACGATTTGACGCATATGGCATAACGGGGATGATCTTTGTATTATATGCCCTGATACTATACCCCCTTATAGGTTATTCTAACGGACATGT
>CALMKH010000310.1 GCA_937867025.1 uncultured Bacteroidota bacterium
CCTTTTGATCAGCGGCTCGACGACTCCAGTATAGGTGGCGCTTCCATCGGGGCTAACTCAATCTGGTAAGGTGAAGTTTTTAAGTTGTTGAAAGTGATTGAGTTTTCCGATACCGTCCACAGGTTGCCATTGGCATCTTTATAAACCTGCTGGCCATAGGAACTGCTGTCAGACAAGGTAAATCCATTGCTTTTGAAATGCGCCTCCACCAGTTCTTTCATCTTGTCTTTCTTTCCCTGATCATTCATGTAATACCTGATATACACACTTTCCAGCAGGGCTTTGTCATTCTTTTCATATCCTATTGTCTTTTCGCTGGGATATGTATAGCCAAGGTAGGTCTTCTGTTCTGTTTTTTTGACAGGCCGCTTGATATAATCATTGAACCTGAATTCCATATTCATACTGCCCGATTTGCCGAGGTTCACTTGATGCGTCAGCTGTTTCTGGTATGTGGTCCATTGGGGAGCCTTGTCATCGAGAGGAGTGCTCTGGCTGCCTGAGCTGTAATCATAATCAGGAACAGTCGGAACATAGGTATCCATAGTGTCCCTGGCTATTCTGTCATATTCAAGGTCTGATTTTCCATAGCCTGAACCGATATAACGCTGTTCTTCGTATCCCCGCATGGAAATGCCGGTTGATCCGCCCGTAATGCCTTTTGATTTACCGGTCTTGTTTCCATTGCCGGAGCTGTTCCCAAGAGATTCCAGCTTCTTTTCCACTTCAATGCAGTTCTCACTTACACCCACCCCGAGTATGGTATTGGCTTGCAGGCCTTTCAGCGTGTTTTCTATGGCCGACCAGTCGAGATACAGCGATGAAGTCATGTTGGAAACGTGACTTATTATCTGGATATAATCATCCATGTCACCTATCCTTTTAAAGGAGGCATTGTCAACCGGCTCGCCTTCATTGTTCATAAGCTCCATATGTTTTCCTTCAACAATAATGAAATTGCCATTGTGCAGACTGAAAGCCTCATCCACATCCTCGGTTTTTAAAACATCTCCGTCTTCATCCAGGATTTCGAATTTCCTGTCGCTTCCATCGGCCTTTATGCCGAGAAATGTGGACTCGTCCAGTTTGCTGAGCGACCTGTATTTAGCCCTGATCTTTATCTCACCTTTTTTATCCAGCAATCCCCATTCCCTGTCCGAGCAATAGAATATTTCACCCTTGTCAATGAGGATCTTCTCATACTTGTCACTGGCCTTGATCAGCTTTTCCTTGTCTTTGCCGATTTTCAGCACGCCGTATTTATCCCTGGAATCGGAATAGGCTATCAAATCTCCCTGGGCGGGGCCAACATATGCATGATCCGCGTTCATAAGTTCCTCGCCTTTTTTATCAATCACCTGCACGATGTTCTTGCCATCCTTGTTTTTCGCCACCCTGGCCTTCCCATCCTTAAAATCATCCGCAAAATCATATTGGGGTTTTATGGCGATTTTGCCTTCGCTGTTGAGATAACCGAAATAACCATTCTGATCCTTGAACAGGATCATTCCGTCATAGCATTGACCCACCTGATCGAAGGTAACACCGTTTTCAGGTTTAAGTTTGAATAATTCATCCCCTTTCTGGTTGATGGCAGAAATATAATCGTCCTCCTTGCATACTATGGCAATGCCTTCAGTGAATGCATTGGCTTTCTGGAAAGGACCTGCAAGCTGTACAAATTTTTTATCGTTTTCAATCTTGTTGTAGAACATCTTGCCATCAGTATTCTTGGTAATGAATATGCCGTCAGTAACGATGGAAGGAGAGTTCTTGAATTCACCTTCAAACAATACTTTGCCTGTCTTGATATCCAGAAGGCTCCAGTTACCGTCTTCCTTCATTCTTACCGGGATATGGGTAATGTCAGGATCAGATGAGGATTTGCCGCATGAGCCAAGAATGAAGATCAGGGGAAGGATCAGGAAAAAAGCAAGTTTAGTGTTCATGATATTGCAGGTTAAATGAGAGACAATAATAGTATTTGTTTTATT
>CALMKH010000311.1 GCA_937867025.1 uncultured Bacteroidota bacterium
AAAACCAACGAGACCGTTTGTCGGCTGAGCCTGGATTGTAAGGGATGCCGTGAGACAGGTGATGAGCAGTAGTTTTAAAATTTTCATATTTTTCATTTGTTTATAAGCATAGCTAAAATTTTCCTGTGTATATGACAACAAAGATTATGATCTATCAGTTGATAATTATTTTCTGTATAATATTACCGCATATCCCCTCTAAAACAACAGTATATATGCCGCTGGTAAGGTCTGGTAGAGAAATGACTGATTGGTTTTCGGTAATTCTGCCGGTGACCACTTCTGCACCTATACTATTTGTTATCTTTATGTTTATCGGTCCGGCATTACGGGGATCAATATCAATGTACAATTGTCTGGTAGCAGGATTAGGGTAGAGACGGACATTCATATCTTTTTTTATGTAGTCTGCTATGGAAGTAATGAAACAAGGCTTTTCTTTGAACAAGGAGTCGATTTCCATTTCATCCAAAGGTCTGTCATAAATACGTACATCATCAATGAGACCTTTAAAATAGAACTGAGACAGGAGGTCTCTTGTGCCAAAATAAGCTTTTGGGGATGCTCCGAAATTCGGATTATGACCGCCGGTTGACGTATTAGAACCGCCATATGAAACTTCATTGGTGTTGAGTTTGCCGTCAATATATAATTTAATCTTGAATGAATCTCTGATATAAACAAGATGATACCATCGGTCTGTGGTTGGCATCGATCCTTTAGCAACCAGAGATAAGGAAGGCGTACCATCATTATAACTTCCACCGGCCCATCCTGTCATTGAATTGTTTGCAATGGCAACATTCTGTCCCCCGCCAGAGCTTCCGATTGCAAACGGATATGTATATTCTCCTGAGCCTGGTATCTCAGAGGCGTTGACCCATAACGAATATGAACAAAACTGCGTCAGAAAGGTCGCTGATGGTATTTCAATATGCGCATCGGTTCCATTAAAGTAATATGCGGAGTTCGCGTTCCCGCAGCGGTCTTTGGCAAGAGTGGCGTTAGTTACAGTGCCATGTTTACCATTGCCGCTGGAATCGCCGGCATTTCCTGTAAAAGGGTAATGGGCCAATAATCCTATCGGAAGATTTATTTTAGGTGTATCACATTTTTCATTATACAGGGAGTCGATCTCAGCCTGGTTAAGCACCCGGTTATAAACTCTTAAATCATCAATTAAACCTTTGAAATAGAAGGCAGATGAAAGGTCTCTGTTACCTATTAGAGCTTTGGGTGATGAGCCATAATTAGGCATGTTACCTCCTGTAGAAGGAGTGGCTCCGCTGTAATTCACCTCATATGTGTTCAGAACGCCATTTATATATAATTTAATTTTAGATGTGTCTCTTATAAACACAATATGGTACCAAACATTTACGGAAGGTTGCGAACCTTTCGCAACCAATGACAAGGATGGAGTGCCGCTATTGTATCCTCCACCAGCCCATCCGTTCATGGAATTGTTGGTTAACGCGATATTTTGTCCTCCACCTGTACTTCCGATTGCAAATGGGTAAGTATATTTTCCTGTTCCGGGAATTTCAGAAGCATTTACCCATATAGAATATGAGTAATATTGTGTTTGCAATGTGGATGCCGGAATTTCAATATAAGCGTTTGTGCCGTTAAAGCTGTATGCAGAATTGGGTTTTCCACAACGGTCTTTTGTAAGTATGGCGTTGTTGACTGTCCCGTGCTTTCCATTACCGCTAACGTCACTGGCATTGCCTGAAAATGGAAAATAAACCATTAGGCCATTTTGTAAATCAACCTGCGAGTAAAGTCGAGAATGCGATAATATTGTTAATAAAAGAAGAAATGAAGTAGTAAGTTTTTTCATATATAATGTATTGGTTATTTTAACAAACTTAGGGAATTATTATGCCACAGCAAAGTTTTTTAGAAAAAATTTAATACATTAATTTTTAAAGCTTTATATCCTTTTTATCAACACTCAGGATTTTACAATTTTAATACGATTCAGGAAAGGAACCTTTAACCTTAAAAGATCATTAAACTCGGTAGAAATGTTTAACCTATAAATACTTACTAACATACATGTTCCGAGTACAGTGGTCCTGGTAAATCCGTCCAGATAGGGGTTGTCAAGCCAACGGCCCAGAAAACTTATGGAGGTGAATAATGTAAGGACGGCGAGCACTTTTAACTGATTGGGATGAAAGGGGTTAATTCTTAACTTGTATTGTAAAATAATTAGGTTACATAGATTTACACAGATCATAACAAGAATGGTACTTATTGCTCCTCCCAGTATTCCGTATTCCGGTATGAGGTATAGGTTAAAACCTATGGCCGACACTCCGAAAACAACAATACTGAAAAAGGATAGATTGTAAAACCTGGAATTGATAATTATAGGTCCGTTACCGCTCATAAGCGCATCAATGAGTTTGCTGATCCCAATAAAGAAAACAACCCATTTTCCTTTCAGGAAGAAATCTCCCCGGGGCATTATTTCATATAGGTTATCAATATTCAGCCAGATCAGAAAGAACAAGAGACCGCTGATAAGGAATTGGTTTGTGCCGTTCTTTTTATTCAGGGTCTCCACTTCTTTAATATTACCGTTCTTAATATAGTTTGAAATAATAGGCGTAGCCACCTGGAGAATGGTTCTTTTAGGCACTTCAATGAAAGTGGCCAGATAAAATCCGATACTGTAAACAGCCACTTCCCCTAAGTCTTTTTTTATGCTTGAGATAAGAAAAAAGTCTACCTTGGGCGCGACGAGTGCTACAGTTCCGGAAAAGAACAGTATAGCAGTGAACCTGAATATTTCAATCTTCAATGATTTATTATTCCGGATAAAATGGAAATCAGGCCGTAAATTGATTTTAGTTAATCTGGAGAGAAACCAGATGTTGCCGATCAGGGCAATAAGATACCCTGCAACGATTAGCCATATAGAGGTTGAGAAGGATACCAGCTTCAGGTAATAAAGCAGTCCTGAGAAGATGATAAGCACCCTCATAACAATTTCGCGCATGAAGTTAGGCACCGCGATTCTCCCATGATTGGCACATGTGGTCTCCGTAACGATCTGGAATATAATGACAAGAATGAGAATCAGGAGCATAGGGAACAGCTCCTTGTATGTCATGGCATCAGGATTGATAAAGGTAAAAATCGGAGTGGCAAACAGTATCAACGCGCAAACGAGCAGCAAGTATCCGGACAAGGGAAATACCAGCACCCAGAAAAAAAAGCCGTGATGCTGCTGATCCTGGGTTTTGAAAAAAGGAAAATACCTGTTAATGCTGTAATGCGTACCCATCATGGCAAATGCCGATAATACAGCGCCCGATTCAAGAAATATCCGTATTGCTCCCAGCTCTTCAGGCTCATAAAAAAGGGGAAAAAGTATAAACAGACTCAAAAACCCAAGCCCCATTCCTATATAATTGGACAAGGCAGCTTTGAATCCCTGACGTATGATTATCCCCATATTTCCTGCAAAAGTAAGCTTACTGGGTGATGGATAAAAGAATATTCGATTAATAAAAATAAATATCCAGTGTATATATTTGTAGCTTTACGTTTAGAGAATCAATCTTTTAAGAAATCCAGCAGTGAGAATAGGAATTATAGAAATATGCGTAGAAGGGCATTATGTGGTAGTGAGCGCACTGATAAAGACGTATCTCTCATCAGCGGAAAATGAAGTGTATATGTTTACCACTCCGACCATAAAAACGCTTCTCGAGGTTCAAAACCACGAACCTGGTCTGCATTTTGTCATTCTTGAAAATACCGGAGATGTAAAAGGATTCATTGAGTCCATGAACAATTATGGACTTGACAGGATTCATTATACTACCATTGCCCGTTATTACAGGGAATTCTATGAATTCAACCCTGAGAATGGAATCAAGGAGTTTTTTCATTTCCATAACATAGATCAATGGTTTATGAATGCTATCCGGCTACAGGCTGTTCGTATAACAAACGTCGTCAGGGCGGGGAATTCCTTTAAAAGCACGTACAACCATATAAAGTATGGACTTAAGGATATTCTTTGGGATTTTTACAGGAAAAAGCTCATAAAAAAGCTACTGGCAAAACAGGTAACTTTTATACTTCTCAGCGATGCCCAGCAGCGTTACCTGGAGTCATTTACAGGAAAGGTGGATTCAATTATTTTTCCATCCCTTGTTTTTGAGAATGAGAGTTTGTTGAACAAGCCACTAAAAAAGCGGGATAAAATACGCGTTTGTGTTCCGGGAGCTGTCATACAATCAAAAAAAGAATATGATAAATTTCTTCTGCAAATAGAAAAAGATATAGATTTTTACAAAAAACATTATGTGTTTGATTTGTTGGGCAGGCTGACGGATGCCGAACCTAAATTGTTAAGCAGGATCGTGCAGATTAAAGAAAGAGGTGTTGAGATATATTATTACAGGGAATTCATTGATGTAGTGGAGTTCGATGAGAAGCTTTATGCAAGCGATATTATCCTTAGTAATCTGCATTTAAGTGATGGAAAAGAAGGACAAAATAAGGAAACGGCAGCGGTTTATCAGATGATCAGGGGTGCCAAACCAGGGCTTTTTCCCGAATTTTTTGTATTGGATTCTTATTTTAGCGATTCGG
This sequence comes from uncultured Bacteroidota bacterium, assembly GCA_937867025.1. GTDB lineage: Bacteria > Bacteroidota > Bacteroidia > NS11-12g > UBA955 > JABMMZ01. Next base: position 4,618 of record CALMKH010000311.1, read on the forward strand.
TCCTGAAATTCAGCGATTATGAGGCTCTCGACCAAGTATTCAGGCGTTTGGCCAATGATCCGGCGTTATTAGAAACCATACAGGAAAAAGCAAGAAAAATTTCAGGAAATTTCACTCCCCGAAATCTATTGAACAGGTTAACAAAGAGTTTGATTTAGTTTTATGTGAATTTTCCTATATTTGCCCATTATATAAACATAACCAGATGTATAAAGAAATAAGCAAGTGCAGAATTTGCGGCAATACTAACCTTGAACCCCTGGTCAATCTGGGCGAGCAGACGTTAACGGGCGTCTTTCCAAGAAACAGGGATACTGTCATTACCAAAGGCCCGCTGGAACTTGTAAAATGTTACTCACATAATAACGAAAATGTGTGCGGACTGGTCCAATTAAAGCATTCATACGACAGCAACGAAATGTATGGAGATAACTATGGTTACAGATCAGGTCTTAATCAATCCATGGTAAGGCATTTGCGCGGCATTGTGGCGGAAATTTGCGATCGCATGACGCTTGCAGAAGGCGATATTATTATTGACATCGGGGGGAATGATTCCACCTTGCTGCGATCATATCCTTCAGATCTGAACCTTAACCTGATGGTTATTGATCCCACCTCTGCCAAGTTCTCACAATTTTATCCTGAATACATTCGTTATACTCCCGATTTTTTCAATGCAAAAACCTACAACTCCCTGTTCAGGAAGAAGGCAAAAGTGATTACATCCATTGCCATGTTTTATGATCTGGAGGAACCGCTGAAATTTGTCCAGGATATATATGATGTATTGGATGATGAGGGTATCTGGGTATTTGAACAAAGCTACCTGCCATTTATGATTGACACAAATTCCTATGATACGATATGCCATGAACACTTGGAATATTACGCGATTAAGCAGATATCATGGATATTCGAAAAGGTGGGGTTGAAAATCATAGATATAAATTTCAACAATGTGAACGGTGGAAGTTTCCGTATTACCTCAGCCAAGGACCATTCTTCCCTGGCAGCAGACAACAAAAAAATCAAGGATGCGATAGACAATGAGGACAGGCTGGGTTATAACGGCCTGGATATCTACAGAAAATTTGCAAAAAGCGTTGTTGATCATAAAATCGAATTGACAAACCTGCTGAAGTCACTGAAATCAGATGGGAAGACCATATTAGGTTATGGCGCTTCTACAAAAGGGAATGTATTGCTGCAGTATTGCGGAATTACAAGCGATGATATTGCCTGCATTGCGGAGGTCAATGAGGATAAATTTGGTTCATTTACTCCCCAGACGCTTATACCGATTATTTCGGAAAAGGAGGCACGTGCTAAAAAGCCGGATTATTTTCTTGTGCTTCCATGGCACTTCAGAGAAGGTATTATTGAGAGGGAAAATGAATACCTTAAAAGTGGCGGGAAGCTGATTTTCCCATTGCCCAAAATCGAGATTTATTCGCTTTGAGTGTGAACAGGCGTGCACTTATCATAGGCCATACAGGTCAGGATGGAAGCTATCTTAAAGACTTACTTAAGTCTAAGGGTTATTCCGTAACCGGCGTGGCGTCTTCAGGAATATATACCGACCTCAGTCCCTTAATCAATAAGGGGGATATTACGGATACGGCCTATTGCAACTATCTGGTTGATACGGTTCAACCTGACGAACTCTATTTTCTGGCAGCTTTACATCAATCATCTGTTGAACAGAGTTATAGTGATCTTGAATTCTATAATCAAACGATACGGATCAATGCCCTGGCGTTTCTGAACTTCCTTAACAGTGTGCATCTCAGCCGTCCCCAGTGCAGGGTGTTTTATGCCTCATCCTCCCATATTTTTGGTAGTACTCCTTATGAAATACAAAATGAGGATACCCCTGTATGCCCTGTATCCATCTATGGAATTTCTAAAGTGCTGGGCATGCAGTTCTGCGATTTGTACAGGCAGAAAGGTGTTTTTTGCTCCGCAGGCATTTTTTATAATCACGAGTCCCCAAAGAGAGATGGCAAGTTTGTGTCAAAAAAAATCGTTTCTGCCGCTGTAGACATTTATCTGGGGAAGAAAGACAAACTGGAGTTGGGCGACCTATCTGCGAAGATTGACTGGGGCTACGCTCCGGATTATGTTCATGCGGCCTATCTGATACTTCAGGGGAGTGAAGGGAGAAATTACGTTATTTCAAGCGGTACATTACATACAGTTCAAGACTTTGTGAATGAAGTGTTTTCCAACCTTAATCTCGACTGGAAAAAATATGTTATCGAAAATAAACAGATCATACTGAAAAAATCCGTAACCGTCCTCCGGGGCGATTCTTCAAGGTTAAGAAGGGATACGGGATGGAATAATTCTGTTTCTTTCAGTGAGATGATCAATATCCTTGTCAAGGAGCAACTGAATGCAAGTTCATCTCCAGGTGATTTATAAGTCTGAGAAAAAGCCAGGCCTGCTTATGAATCGGCTTTGATTCTTAAGTTAATGTCTCTTACCCTTTCAGAAACGCCCGGTAATGGGAGAAAAATAAAATTATTGATGAACATCCTGTTTTTACCATGATTTTGCATGGATTGTATGTCTTTCAGGTCCAGTTCGTGGATATCATCTTTTAACTGCTGAAGGACGGGATCAAAATAGTGGCCTTTGTAGCCGCCTTTTTCTTCTATCCTGCGGATGAATGTATGGATATCTGTCTGATGATGCTGCTGTTCTATCTCAATGATAAGGATGGGTTGATATTGTGCCAGGGTATCCCATGCCCCTTCAATAACATCCATTTCAGCTCCTTCCACATCTATTTTTATAAGTGTAATGTTTTTTAAACCGAGGGTTTTAATAAAAGAGTCCAACTTTATCACATCCACACTAATCAGTTTGAAATTGGTTTCGGACACGTCGACATAATCTGTTTTCAATGTGCCCCGGGTATGAATTTCTCTTTCATCAAAGAATGGGATCTTAAACTGGCTTTTTTCATTATTTGACGAGACTGCATACGGGAAAATATGAGGGCCTTTGAAAATATTTCTTAAACGTTTATAGAGTAAAGGGTGGGGTTCGAATGCATATATATTTTCTTTTTCAATCAATTTTTCGGCCTTAAAGAGATATTGTCCGAGATTGGCTCCTATGTCTATGAAACATGAATCTTTTTGAAGAAAATAGGAAATCAAAAGTAATTCATTTTCTATATTCCGGTTGCGAATATATTTCCAGTTCAGCTGCCTTATACTCTTAAAAAAGCGTTTCTTGTATATTTCCGGGAAAAAACGAATCTGAAACTGGTGAAAAATGTCTTTTAATGTCTTCTTCATGTATCTCTTTAATTACTATGGGTTCTTAGGAAGAGCAAATATAGAGTTTGTTTCTCAAAAGATTAGCAGTCTGACTGCATCTGCTCTTTTTGATCGGCAATTATGATTCATAATCCTATATTTGCAATTATTCCCATACTACATTGCCCGCCCCAGTAGCCATATTCGTTTACAACAGGCCTGATCATTTCAGGCAAGTGATAGGTTTTCTGCAGAAA
>CALMKH010000312.1 GCA_937867025.1 uncultured Bacteroidota bacterium
TGCTTACAAGCAAGCTTGACGCGGGCTGCGAAACAAAAAAACCAGCATTAACATGCTGGTTTTGGATTGAGGTCGAAAGCGGATTCGAACCGCTGTAGAAGCTTTTGCAGAGCTTTGCCTAGCCACTCGGCCATTCGACCTTTATTCAGAAGAGGTGCAAAATTAGTTGTTTTTATGGCAATTATCAAAAATAATTGAAAGGCTAGCGGTTTAAGCCATCTTCCTGATAGTGCCCACCGACTTTCCTTTGCTTTTGGTGTCGCCTTTTACAGTATTGGTCTTTACAGGTTTCTCAGTCTTGGCTTTTGTTTCCGTTTTTACCTTTCCCTCTGCTTTTGCCTCTTCAGATTCTGCGCTCTCCTCCTCCAGTAATTTCCTTAAAGCTTCAAAATCCAGCTTGTCGCTGAGGATGGTATACCAGTTGGCAAGCTTTTTCATGTCGGACAAGTAAATCCTTTCATTGTCGTAGTTTGGCAGAACTTTTCCCAGAAACTGTGGAAATGCATCCTCGTTCGCCTTCCTGTCGGGCACTGTCAATCCTTCTTTTACCTTATCGTGTATTGACAGAAGAATAGTGGCAAGCCTTTCTTCGCCTTCCATGGTGAACATGGCAATATCTGAAAGTATGGAAACCTTTGTATTCGCTGAAGTAGGGATTTTTTTCCCTGTTCCATCCAAAGCCTCAACTACCAAACCATTTTTTCTCTGACCAATCACGTGGTATAAACCCGGCATTCCTGCAATCGCAACAATATCTTTTAATTCCATAAGCGATGCAAATTTTCTATAATATTTTGACAAAACAAAGTGTTCTGACTAATTTTTGTCATAGTTTTGTAAACATTTTTTATGAATAAGAAACTGTTGATCTATGGCCTGGCCTTTGGCAGCGCCAGTGCTGCGCTGAGCTATGTCCATTATGCATCTGCCATCTATAAGAGTTCAGGGGTACTGCAATTACTGGCCATGCTAAGCGAGGTGCTTATCATTCCGGGCATTGGAATCTACTTGTTCCTGAAGGCTTTCAGGACTGATAACCCCGAACAGTTCAACATGGGAAGAGCCATATTCCTGAGTTTCTTTCTGAGTGTTATCATGTCGGCAGCCGTATCACTGGTGTTCTCATATATCTACCAGTTCAGGCAGGAGCTGGTGGTACAGATTGTTAATTATAAAACTGAGCTGTATAGTAAAACAAAGGCAGCCCTCGAATTAAAAGCCAAGGGTGCTGCAGTCTATGAAAAAGATGTAAAGGCCTATTCCGACCTGATCAGGACAGAAATATATTCCATGGGGGCCCAGTTCAAGCTTCAATTGTTCATGGGAGCTTCACGCGGGCTGCTTCTTGGCGCCATTATGGCTTATATCATGCGACCTAAAACCCCCAGAAAGGATTGAGGATACTGGGTAAAATAGCCTTTGTGTGGTTTGCACTGGTGTTTGCAGGTGTCTTCCTGATCTTTTACCCTTTTTTTCTTATTTTCCTGTCACATCAATCCCTGTATCCTGTAGCTAATTTCCTGCGCAAAGTATGGGCCTGGCTTATCATGCTTCTATGTGTATGCGTTCCTTTCTATGTAAGGGAAGGCAAGAAAGTCAATGGCCCTTGCGTGTTTGTGTGCAACCACACGTCATACCTGGATATTGTGGCTCTCGGGCTTATTTTTCCGTTGAAGGTGTCGTTTATGGGAAAGATGGAACTCGGCAAGATACCTCTTTTCGGTATTTTTTTCAGAACAGTAGACATAGGAGTCAACCGCAAAAGTATCCGCGATTCACACAGGGCCTTTCTGTTAGCCAGTGAAAAAATCAGGCATGGGTACAGCATCGGGATATTTCCGGAAGGTACTATCTGGGAGCATACACCCCGGCTTAAGCCGTTCAAGAATGGGGCTTTCCGCCTGGCGATTGAAAATAAAATACCTATTGTTCCTGTCACTTTTTACAATAATTTCCGCATTTTACCGGATGAGAAGTACGAATATTATCCTTACATACTCAAATTTAAGATTCATCGGGCAATACCTACCGCACATCTAAATACCGATGACAGTGACAGGCTAAAGGATGAAATTTACGCATTAATTGAAAACGAATTAAAATCCAAGAAGATCATAACATGAAGATCACAGACGAAAAAATTGAACAGCTGGCGCACCTGTGCAGGCTTGAGTTTGACGCTGAGGCGAAGGTGAAGATAAAAGCCGACCTCGAGAATATACTCCTGCTGTGTGAAAAACTGAATGAGGTGGACACTGAAGGAATAGAGCCCCTTGTTTATATGACCGATACAAAAAATAACGTGAGGGAGGATATCATTGAACAGGTGGTGGACAGGGAGCAGATATTGAAGAACGCACCCAAGAGGGATTCCGATTTTTTCCGCGTGCCGAAAGTAATTGAACAAAACAGGTAATGGAAAGGCTGATCGACATCAAAGGTATCCAGAAGGTTTATAACGTGGGTCATGAACAGGTATATGCTCTCAGACATATCGACCTGGATATTTACAAAGGGGAATATGTAGCCCTGATGGGTCCTTCAGGATCGGGGAAGTCCACTTTGATGAATATACTGGGCTGCTTAGACTCATTTACCAAGGGCCGGTATATCCTGAACGGTACGGATGTCAGCCAGATGACCGAAAATGCCCTCGCTGAAGTCAGGAACAAGGAAATAGGGTTCGTCTTCCAGACATTTAACCTGCTGCCGAGGATGACTGCCCTTGAGAATGTGGCGCTCCCGCTTGTGTATGCAGGTTACAGCAAAAAGCAACGGCTGGAAAGGGCAGAGGAAGTCCTTGTCCAGGTTGGTCTCAGGGAACGCATGAAACACAAACCGAATGAATTGTCGGGCGGACAAAGGCAAAGGGTGGCCATTGCGCGCGGTCTTGTCAACAGGCCCAGCATTTTACTGGCCGATGAACCAACCGGCAACCTTGATACAAAAACGTCTGTCGAAATCATGGCCCTGTTCAGGGACATACACGCCGGGGGAAATACCATCATCCTCGTAACGCACGAAGAAGATATTGCCATTAATGCAAAAAGGATCGTAAGGCTTCGCGACGGGCTTATAGAAACCGATACGATCAATGAAAGGTTCGGAAAAGTACAACAACAGGTCTAAGGGCATATGAAAATATATACCAAAAAGGGCGATAAGGGCGAAACATCGCTAATAGGCGGGGATAGGGTTAAAAAACACAATATTCGTATAGAATCCTATGGTACCATTGATGAATTGAATTCATATATCGGGATTCTCAGGTCCTTTACCGCTGATATTATTAATGCTCCGGTGCTGGCCGAAGTGCAGGACAGGTTGTTCACCATCGGCAGTCTTCTCGCGTCCGCGCCTGGCAGCAAAATGATTGTTCCCGACCTGTTGCCGGAAGACATCAGCCTTCTTGAGAAGAGCATAGACACCATGCATCTGGAATTGCCGGAACTCAAATCCTTCATATTGCCGGCCGGCAGCCTTGAAGTGGCTCATTGCCATGTGGCGAGATGCATTTGCAGAAGGGCGGAACGCCTTATCGTTCACCTGAATGAAGAACAGGAGATCGAACCGGAGATCATCCAGTATATCAACCGTTTATCGGATTACCTGTTTGTGCTGGGGAGATACACAGCCAAGAAACAGGGTGTCAGCGAAGTGTCCTGGAGGCCAAGGGTTTAACCTGGCATGCCGTCATTAATTCCTTGGAGCCGGCATTCCTGAAATAAGCTTGTTTTTCATGAGGAGCGCCTGTTTGTAGTCGGGCGAGATCATCAAGGCTGAATCCAGGTAAGACAACATGGCCGCACCATCTTTTGATCCGCTGCCTGCAAGGATATTCACCCTGTCGGTATACAAAATGGCCCTAAGGTCCACCATCTGGAAAGTTTCCTCATCAGCGGGAACCTCCACAAGTTCAGGTTTTGTGGCCGAATTGTAAAGAATACCGTTGACTATCCGTAAGTACTCAGGTAGATTATTCGATGTGGCATATGTCGCCGCGTACATATACAGATACTTGTTTTCACCTGATTGTTTAAAGGCTTTCTGATAAATTTCCCGCGCCTCGTCCACCTTGCCGTCCTCAGCCAGAAAAACCCCTTTGATAGCCATTAACTTCGCATTTTCAGGATTCAGGTCCATGGCTTTGTCAATGGTTTTTTTTGCGGCACTATAATTGTTAAGTCTTTTGAAATAGTAATTGACGAGAGAATCGTAATGGACTTTTATGTTGGCAGAATCAGTGATAATCAGGTGGTTGAGTGCAACAACTGCAGTGTTGTAATCATGGTTGGTGTATGCATTTTTATAAACCTCCTTCCATGAATTATCATTTTTGGGACTGTTTTTACAACTGCCGAGAAGGAATAAGACAACCAATACGAGAAAAAAACGTCTAAACATATAGAAATGAAATATTTGAATTTTGCGCAAAAGTAGGATTTATTTTCCATTTTATATGATTTTATCGTATTTTTGCTAAACGTTAAATATAATATTGAGGAGGATTTACACAAATATATAAATGCAAAAACCCATACAAGGAGTAGTCAGGAGTTTATTTTTCATATTATCAGTTTTCATAGGAGGTACAAGCCTTCAGGGTCAGTGCGGAACCGCTTATATGTCTTCTGATGATACGACCATCTGCGTGCCTAACATTATCAAATTCAGGGTGCATGCTTTTCCTGTAGGAACTACGTTTGAATGGGATCTCGGTTCGGGTTACGTCAATTCAGACAGCACATATACCAAACTATTCGGCACAGCAGGCAATTTTAACGTCCGGATCAAGCTTAAATATCTTGACGGCAGTACATGCATCCTCAATTATCCGAGCTTTGTAAAAGCCAAGCCGGTACCTGTTCCGCAATACACCATATCCAAGAATGTCATCTGTAAATACGACGACAGCGTGGTGCTGACAGACGTCACTCCCAAATCCGTATCACGTGACTGGCTGGTGGAAAATACGCTTTATTCCAACGGGCCCAAAAACCTGAAGGCGTTTTTTAACCTTCCTTCAGGGTATAAATATTTTACACTGTTCATGAGGGACAGTTTCGGTTGCGAGGGAAAAAGGACGTTTGACAGCGTGGCGTTCGTTTCAGATTCCCTATCGGTAAATTTTGCAGCGGACAAGCTTAGCGGGTGTATCCCGAAGACAGTCAGTTTCACCAACCTTACGGATACACTCAACAATGCTATCAGCTCATGGCAGTGGTCGTTCCCCGGGGGAGCTCTTCCCTCAGCATCAAGCATCTATGAACCCAAAAATATAGTCTATAACCTGAAGGACACTTTCGATGTCTCGCTGGTGGTAACGACAAAGAAGGGCTGCGTGTATTCGCACACCAAAAAGGATTATCTCAAGTTTGCCGACAGCATACTCCTCAATACCTCATTTTCCCAAACCACACTTTGCGGCCATGATAAGCTACAGATCACGCTGAACAATGCCAGGAGCGCCAAGCCAACAGTGCTGGTTTCCCCCGGCAGCCATACCATTGAAACAACGGATAACAGGCGGTATGCCGTTAAATTCGATAATTTCGGACGGTATTCAGTGTATGTCTCCGACGTGATAAACGGGTGTAAGTCAGAGAAATATTATAATAACTTCATCTCCGTGAATGGCCCGATAGCCAAAATTCATGTAAGGGATCATTACAGCTGTCTTAGGCCGGATTCGCTCGCAGTTGTCGACTCTTCCCTGATGAATATCGGGGTTGGAAAAACACTGAAGTGGGACCTGTTTTATGATTCAGTGCCTAATGTAAGTCTGCAGACAGGCAACACTTCCACCATTAAATTCAACTGCACCCAGTATGCAAAATATACGGTAAGGCTTATTGTAACCGGCAATAACGGATGTGTTGACACGGCCATTAAGAAAAGCGCCCTGGAGATTAAGAAAATACTGCCTGCATTCTCCTATCTGCCTTCCCCTTCATGCCCCAAAGAAAAGGTGCAGATCACCAATGGTACGGGAAGAGGGACCAATAAGGTGGATAACCGCTACCGCTGGACATTCTACAACCTGACCGGAGGCATCATCAAGGTGGATACCACCGCCAACCCGAACATTACATACAATGACAGTGGAAAATACAACGTCAAGCTGGTGGCATTTAACAATCTCGGGTGCCGGGATTCCTTTACGTTCATCAAAAAAATCCATATAGCAAGACCCACCCCGAAATTCGAGGTGAGCGATACAAATGTCTGTTACAGGGAGAAGATAAAACTGAAAGCCGCCTATTACAAGGATACCGGTTTTGCGTCCACATATTTCCACAACTGGCTGTTCCAGCACCAGGGCGATACCACGCAGAAATTCACCTATTCAGGCGATTCCGTCATAAGTTCCCTGACACCCGGCAGGTATAAGGTCCGGTATACAAGATATTCGGTCAGGAATACATGCTACGATACGTTTATGGTGAACGTCAACCTGCGTGTCAGCGGAGCAAATTACAATACAACCATCACTCCTCCCAAGGGATGCAATCCTTTCACTTCCGCCCTGGAAGCGAAGATCCTGAATAATTACAATTTCAAGAATTCCAGCACTGCGCCTATCAGTGTAAGGTGGACTCATTTTTATGACACGAATTACCTGTCCATAAGGCAAAGAACGGTTAACCCTACAAAAGTGTTCGTGAAAAAGTCGGGTAAGTTCACATTTGATTTTTCGTTCAAGCACCCTTCCGGATGTAATGATTCGTTCACACTCGGCACGCTCGTTTCCGGAGTAGTTTCCAGTTTTATTCCCAATAATAACCAGTATTATGCCTGCGTCGACAGACCGTTGCGCGTGTTTAATATTTCCGACCCCGACGCCATAGCCTTTAAGTGGTTTGTCAAGGATTCCACAACCGGATTCAGTTTCCTGCCTTCGGATACTGCCAAGAATGCACGCATACTCTTCAGCAAGAGTGGTATTTATAAAGTGGGCCTTATAGCCATTGGAAACGGCAATTGCAATGATACCACATATGGGGTGATACACGTAAATGATATCAGGGCGCGTTTCCACAGCGCAGATACGCTGAACTATTGCGCACCCATCATCGCTAGGATTTCTGCAGTGACGCATCCGGCCATATACAATTATAAATGGTACCTGGGCGACGGGGATTCGGTCACCAATAATCTCAGCACGTTCGGTCATCTTTATAAGGGCAACACAGGACCGGACGGCAGCTATGTCAAACTAATAGTAAATGGTTACGGTTGCAGTGATACCCTGGAGCGAAAAGGATTCATCAAAGTGATAGGTCCTATTCCTAAATTCAGGCTGAGCAATCAGATCGGTTGTGAAACGCTTAATGTCAAATTTATCAATGAGAGCAAGTATTACAGGCGATTCTTCCTGGAGTACGGCGATGGAAGCGTGCTGGATTCGGTGACATTCGATAAACACGCTTACAAGATTTTCGACCGTTCGCTTCCGTTTCAGAAATTCAAGCCCATACTTTCCGTCATTGACACGTTCGGCTGCTTTGTTCAATACCAGGATGATTCGGTATTGGTGTACAGATCACCTGAAGCAAGTTTTGAAGTGAGCCGGGATACCGGTTGTGCGGCGCTTTCAGTAACGTTCCGCAATACCAGCATCGGAGGAATATCCAGCGAATACAAATGGGATTATGAGGGTGACGGAACATTCGACCAGAAAGCATTGTCGCCTACGCATAAGTATCCGGCCGGGGATTATGCTCCCAGGCTGCTGGCTGTTGCCGACAATTCCTGTACGGATACGGCTAAGAACATTATCTTTATCAAGTCGTATGCAAGGCCGGATGTTTCCTTCACGACAGATGCGGATACAATATGCTATAACGGCAAGATCAATTTCAGTGCCAGGAATACCCCGTCCAACTCTGATATTATAAGGTGGGCGTGGGATTTCGGCGATCCGTTTTCCTTCAGCGATACATCCACCAGGCAGAATACTTCCTATAATTTCAAACGCATCAGTTTGAGCCTTATCTCCCTTTTTGCCGAAGACAAGAATGGTTGTACAGATACATCGGAGCGGTTCATTTATGTCCATGATACCTTAGGACCCAAATCGACACCCATGAATTTCGTGTCCATCACCAATGGAACGGATATAGATGTAAACTGGGGCAAGTCAAAGTTCAAAGGGTTCAGGTCATATGACCTGTTCAATGATAATGCGACCTATACCCTCGAATACAGTACAGCAGACATTAATGATACTACTTACAGGGTTACGGCAGCTTCCGGTGTAAATGTCAATACCGGGCGGTATTGTTACGTGATCAAGACCAAGGACCAGTGCGAAAACCTCGGAGCAGTGACCACGCCGCATTGTACAATCTTCCTTCAGGTGAGCGATACCTCTGTGAATGATCTCATCCTCGACTGGCTGAGCTATGACGGATGGGGCAGCTCGGGTAATGTGGCGAGGTACCGGATCTACAGGAGTGAAGGCGGCGGTCCGTTCAAACTATACGATTCCACCACACTCACCACTTACAGGGATAAGAAATTGTGCAACAAAGCATATTGTTATTATGTAGTCGCCGTTCAAAAAGCCGGAAGGTGGTTGTCAAGGAGCAATACTGTCTGCAAGACACCTCAGTACATTTTCCCATCCGAACCGGTTAACAGCGTGAGGGTAACCGTATTGCCCGATCGTCGCACATATGTGCAATGGGAGCCTTACCTTAAAGCCAAGAACATTAACAATTATTTCATTTCCCGTGAGTTCGCCGGTTCAAGCGGCGATGATTACTATGCCAGTGTCGATTCCACAGGATATATTGATAACGACATTAACCTGAACACGGACGGTGTATCTTACACCTACACGGTGAGGGTCAACGACCATTGTAATAATGAGTCACCGAAAAGCAAGTTAAACACCACCATCCTGCTAACTGGCAGTAGTAAAGGGTATGTGGCTAAAATACAATGGAATGCATATGAAAAATGGCACAGCGGCATCAAGCGTTACGAGGTGTATGTAAGAGACGACCAGAGCTTCAAGCTTGTAGGTGCCGACAGCACTCAGAACCTGTTTGAGTTTGATTTTCTTGACGGGGTGCTGGACGATTCTGTATGTTTCAAGGTGAAAGCCATTAAAGATACGTCCGTCCATGTGGAAAGTGTTTCGAATATGCTGTGCCTGATATCCGATGCGCAGGTTTGGGTTCCGAATGCATTTTCACCCAACATGGATGGGCATAACGATGTATTCATACCGAATTCCATATTGATTTTCAATAATACCGGCAACCCGATACTGGATTACCAGATGGAGATATACAACCGCTGGGGCGAACAGGTGTTTATGACAACGGATTCAAAAACCGGCTGGGACGGCACATACCAAGGCAAACCATGCCAGCAGGGCCAGTATATTTTCAAGGTAAAAGCGCTGGGGCTGGATGGTATTACTCCTTTCAAAATAGAAGGAGTGCTCACTCTTTTGCGATAAGCCAAACTTAATGTATTTTTGCACTCCTTCCCGAGGGAAGCACGAAATATATGTTTGAGAATTTAAGCTTAAAGATTGAGAAGGCCATAAAAAACCTGAAGGGCCAGGGCAGGATAACCGAAATTAACGTTGCGGAGACAACCAAGGAAATAAGACGGGCCCTTGTCGATGCGGATGTCAATTTCAAGATAGCCAAGGATTTTACCGACCAGGTGAAGACCAAGGCCATGGGGCAGAATGTGCTGACAAGCGTTTCACCGGGCCAGTTGCTGACAAAGATTGTCAATGACGAGCTGATCGAGTTGTTGGGAGGGGAGCAGAGAGAGCTTAATTTCATTGGCAGTCCGGCCATTATCCTCATTGCAGGTCTTCAGGGTTCCGGTAAAACTACGTTTTCCGGCAAGCTGGCCAGGTATATTAAGTCAAAAGGCAGGGGCCCTTTGCTCGTTGCGTGCGATATATACAGGCCGGCAGCCATTGAGCAGCTGAAGGTGTTGGGTGAATCCATACAGGTGCCGGTATACAGCGAGCCAGAGAGCAAGAACCCTGTTGAGATTGCACAGAATGCTCTTAAATATGCAAAGGAACACGGGCATAATGTGGTAATTATCGATACGGCAGGACGTTTAAGTATTGACGAGCAGATGATGCAGGAAATATACAACGTCAAGCAGGCGGTAAAGCCTACCGAAACATTGTTTGTTGTAGACTCCATGACCGGCCAGGATGCGGTCAATACCGCCAAGAATTTCAATGACCGGCTGGATTTCGACGGCGTGGTGCTTACGAAGCTGGATGGCGATACACGCGGGGGAGCGGCTTTGTCCATCAAATCAGTAGTTAACAAGCCCATCAAGTTTGTCAGCAATGGTGAAAAACTCGACGCCCTGGAACTGTTTTATCCCGACCGTATGGCCAGCAGGATACTGGGGATGGGCGACGTGGTGAGCCTGGTTGAAAAAGCCCAGTCGGTGTATGATGAGGAAGAAGCCAAACGGTTGAACAAGAAGATCAGCCGGAATGATTTCGATTTTGACGATTTTCTGGGTCAGTTGCAGCAAATAAAAAAGATGGGCAATATCAAGGACCTGATGGCTATGATACCCGGGGTAGGCAATAAAATCAAGGACCTTGATGTTGACGAGAATGCCTTTAAAGGCATTGAAAGCATGATACAGTCGATGACCCCTTCCGAAAGGCGCAATCCCGATATACTGAACGCTTCCAGAAAGAACAGGATTGTAAAAGGAAGCGGTAAGTCCATCCAGGATCTTAACAAGCTGCTCACCCAATTCGCTGAAATGAAAAAAATGATGAAAAACATGAATAATATGCGCGCAAGGCGTTAAAAAAATTCATATTATTGTCATCTTTTAGTCAGAATACTGTAAATTCTTTTATTTTACATTAATTTTGTTTATAATAACAGGTTCTCCAGGCGATGAAAAGGATATGCTTCATAGTGTTTGTTCTATGCCGCGAAGCATGTTTGTTCTCGCAATCCACCGTATCGTATAACGAGTATTTTGATTACTCGAGGAGCTATTGCCCCGGTGATCCGCAATACAATAATTGGGTCGGTTTTTTAAATTCTCTAGATACTGCCTCCGGGAAATTTCTCAGTATAAGCATTCGCGGAACCTATGACCAGGCGGGTAAAACCTGCTCAGACAAATATGTCGTGCGCCAACTGGCCGATGCCATGTACAACAGGTATGATGTCAGCCTGCTTTGTGATGGGCACTACTGGAGCGTGGGTACAGGCTGTTCGGATTTCAACTGCGGAACTTCGTCAGATTATGTGGAGTTGACGCTTAATCAGACAACCTGCAATTGCGGTGTTTCTTATACCCTGAGACCCTGCATTACATCCTCCAACTGGGGAGGTGTTAATACCGAAACGTGCCAGTCGTGGTCGCAGAGTGCTAATCAGTATATGCGGGTGGAGCTTAAAAAGATCTATGGCCTCGATAATGTCATGGTAGCCTCCTTCATTCCTTTTGATGAATGTCTTAACACGCAAGCCGTCAAAATACGTGTTGCCAATGCCGGCACTAATAATGTCGGCAGTTATGTGATTGGCTATTCGATAAATGGCGTACTGCAGGCTCCGGTAAGTGTATCGGCATCCCTCGCTTCTGATGAAACGGAAACCGTGACAGTCCTCAGCTCATATTCGTTTACACCGAATTCCTCCTACCAGTTTAAGGTGTGGACCTACGATCCCAACAATACTGCTGATTCAGATCCATCCAATGATACTTTGATCTACACATATTCGCACACAGGCCGTCCGCTTGTCCCGAACGCCAGTCATGTAACCAGTTGCGGTGTGGGCAAAGTAGATATCATGGCGGTGTCATCCGATTCCATTGTCTGGTTTGATGAACCGTCTGACGGCAAGATACTGGGTCTTGGTCAGCATCTTCTCACACCTTTTTTATATTACAGCGATACCTTTTATGCCGAATCCATTAAGTTCAAAAACCAGGTTCATGCGTTTGGAACAGGGTTCAACAATTACACGACTTTATCGGCAGATCCTTCGGAATACAACGGCGGGATGCTCAAATTCAGCGTCAAGGAGGTATTGAATATTTCGGGGGTAAAAGTTCAGAACTATTATGGCAACCCATCCCCTCACTACAAGGTGTACTTCAGGGAGGGCGGCTTCGAAGGTTTTGAAACCGATTCAACTGAATGGACCAGGATTTTTGATGCCGAAGTTCCGAATAGTACTACGCATAGCCTTATCCCTCTGAACCTGGTCCTTC
>CALMKH010000313.1 GCA_937867025.1 uncultured Bacteroidota bacterium
TTCAAAATCCCTCACGGTTTGAAAATAAAAAAATAGTGACCAATGGAGCTTATTCTTTGCTAATGATGTTGAGGAATAATTAAGAAATCACCTCAATCTTACGTGAAAGATTTCTGGTTGAGACCTTTTAAAGGTAAATGAGTATACGACCGGGACAGGCTAAACGCCTGTTATTTTTGTTTTTCACCGGGGCTTAAAGTTTCCTGGCAATGCAATCCTTTCCGTCTTTCCTGTCATAATAGTAAGCAGGTGAATCTGCCAAAAGACTAAAGCAGACAGTATAAGTGAAAAAATTATTGGTGGTGAAAAGATTATCCATGGTAACATAATTTCCCGGGGAAAGCCAGTTGTTTAAATGTGCCTCAAGTATTTGTTTCGACTTTGAAAGAATCCTCGAATACAGTGCGGAATCTGTTAGCAGCAAGGCATCCTTCCCTGAATTGGTGCTTTTTATTAAAAGGAATTCATTTGGATATTGCTTCAGTACCTTGCGTATCTCATCATCCTTAATCCCCAGTTCACCGGTAATGGTCTGTGTTGGAATAATGTAAAAATTCTTGGCGATCATCTGTTTTTTTATCCTCAATCCATTATTCCTGACAAGCTCGCTGCATTGTTGCTCCCAAATGACAGTGAAGGATCCGATAATAAAAAGCCCCACCGATACGCCTATGACCCATTTCTCAAACCTGGGCGTACTGAAAAATCTCAGGACTCTTGCCTTCAGGCTAAGATTTGTATTGCCAGGCTCACGCTCATTCTCCGGAATGATTTTCCTGATAAGTGTATAATAAACAGGCACCCCGATGGCAAGCCATAAAGGCATCGAGCCCCAGCTCAGTTTTTTGACGATGTCAAGAATGCTGACGAAGTCTTTCAGATTCAGATCCATGATTATTGATAATTTTAGGGGGTTCCCGAGTTGATCTTGTTGCTGCTTATCCCGAAATTGATTCCCACCATGGTGATGAGGTTGTTTACACCCGGGAAGTTTTTTCCTGCAGTTCCTGTAAAATAGAGGTTTTCCGAAACCTGGTAAGATGCTATCAGAGCAAACCTGTTGGCAGAATAATTCGAAGCTGTAAAATTTAATCTTTGAAGATATTCCACGGAGATCGAGAAACGGTCGACATCATAATTAAGCCTGAAACCTGCATCGCCAATATCAGCCATGGCGGTTTCAGCTTCAAAATTGACATTGTGCAGGTACCGTGTCAGCAGCGTAAAATAAAGATCGCCTCCCTGAGGTCGCCAGTTGAAACCCATCCAGACTCCCGCACGTGATGTTTGCATGGTGTTGACGTTCATGCTGTCGGAATTACCTGCCAAAGCCAGAGCGATATCCCAGGAAAATGTAGGCTTTGTCACCATATCCGCATATTCATCTCTTAGCTCTTGCGCCCTTTCCAGGCTCGGATTCGGTTTGCTGAGCTCATCTTCTATCTGCCCTATTTTCCTGCTGATCCTCACTTGTTGGCTGTCCGAGAATTTCTGATACAAACGGCTCCTTAAACCTGCAGAGATATATTTAGCGCTGTCGAGATTCACTGTAGCAATTGAAATGCCGAGCGTCCTTGCATACAATCCCGCATTGCGCTGCAAGTCACGGACAAATAGATTCGGATGCGGCTTCAGCCAGAAGGGTGTCACTTCAAGGGCTCCTCCCTGGAACAGGTTCAGGGCGCTTATGGCAAACCCCTGGGCAGTTGTAGGCTTTTCTATGGCAGACGGTGTCTGATCCAGTAGTATGAATCCCGGCGCTGAAGGTGTTTGAAGGTTATTAAATTCAGATATCCCCTGTGCATTAACGGTGCCTGCCAGTCCTGCTCCGAAACAAAATATAAAAATGACTTTTTTCATAACCTGATATATTAAATGATCATATAATTTCCGAAAAAAGCCACGATCCCGCCGGCGGTTATTGGTCCCTGGTCAATGCTGCTGAATAAAACCACGCCGTTCTCATTTTTAAACTCCGTGGTGATAACAGCAATATCGAGCGGACTGTTATCCAGAACGTTTGTTTGGATCCGCAGTTTCTTCCCCCCAAATATCTCAACAGGTCCCAGCAATACCGGATTTGTAAAGCTCCCTTTAACGAGGAATTCATCATTCAGGGTGACGTAATTTCCGCCGAAATCCCCGTTACCTACTTTAACAGTCAGGAAAATGTACTTGCTCCCATTACTTTTTACTTCCCTTGGATCAGGTTTCAAATCGATTTTTTCCATAATTCATTATTTTTTATTTAGTGCCTACTCTTTACCGGATTTTGGGCTTACTCCGATTTTGCATTACAAATATGCACCTGTCCTTCTTGTTTTTCTTACCCTGTAGCGTGTATCCTGATACCTGAAAACCGGTATTCATTTCACCAGGATGCCTTCTTCCCTTGCCACCTTTAACAATTCTCCGACATTCCTGACGTTGAGCTTGCTGTTAATGTTTTTGCGGTGCGTATCCACCGTATAAGGACTTAAATGGATCTTTTCGGCGATCTCCTTCGTGGATAATCCCTCGGCAATAAGCTGTACGATCTCTGTTTCCCTGATGCTCAGCTTTTCTTTCATCAGTCCCTTATCATCCGCATGCTTTTTACTGAATTCAAATAAGCCGGGGTCATAGAATTTCTGGTCGAGCATCACACCCTTTATTACGCGTATGATCTCGTCAAAACTTGTTTCCTTGGGCAAATACCCGTGAACACCAGCCTGGTATGATTTAAAAGCATAGCCCTGTTCGCGGTGCATGGTCAGGCAAACGGCCTTCAGGTCAGGAAGATGCATTCTTGCATCCTTGTATAAGGATATACCGTCGCCATCGGGGAATGTAATATCCGTTAACAGTACGTCAGGCTGGTGTTTTTTCAAAGCTTCTAAAGCTGAATTGCAGGAATTCATGATAGCGCACAATTCGAAATCGATGTTATCCTCAAATAGTTTTTTCAAACCTTCAAGCATCACATTGTGATCATCGGCAATAAGTATTCTGATTGGTTTCTGCATATTCTCTATAGGTTATTTTATGGATACCTCCGCAATGATGATCGTGCCACGGCCCGGCCTGCTGTCGATATTCAGTGTCCCGCCTATTTCCTGCATACGGTTCTGCATGCTTTTCAGGCCAATTCCCGATAAATTCATGATTCCCGCCGGGTCAAAGCCTTTTCCGTTATCTTCAACTATCATAACAAGACTGCTTTCAGTCCCTGTAAGAGACAAATGAACCTCACTTGCCTGGGCATGCTTCATTATATTGTTCAAAGCCTCCTGGGCTATCCTGAATAATGCAATTTCCTGCTTCAGTGACACTTTAGCCTCCGTGTTAAAAATGTCCAGACTGATCCTAAGCCCGGTTGCAGCACCCACTTTGTCCTTCAGGTCCATTAATGCATTGCCCAAGCCGAGCTTGTTGACGATGTTGGAAGATATATCCCTTGAAAGCTCCCGCACTTCGATAATGGCAGTATTAATGATTTTCCTGAAATCGGAAAATGCGGTCTCATTTTCCTTTATGATATCATCAAATTTTTTCTCAATGCTGTTGAAATGATTGCTTGCCATTACCAGGAGTCCGCCCAGGCGGTCGTGCAGCTCACCGGCCAGCCTGCTTCGCTCCTTCTGCTGCCCGTCTGCCCATGCTTCCATTTTGGTCTGGTTAACCTCTTCGAGTATCTTGTTGATGTAAAGGTTGGTTTCGGCTTCCACTTTCCTGCGCTTGTTATACTGGTTCCTGTAAAAGAAAAAGACCACGAGCAGTACCAGGCCGATGCCGGCAGACAAGCTTGTCCATATGATCCTGTGTCGTTTTTCCATCAGCTCCATGTTGTATATCCTTTCCAGCGCGCCTAAGGCGAACAGGTTCTCCTTACCGAGCACTGCATACTGTATATCAAAGAACCTTTTAAAATAATAAAAGCCGCTATCATACAACTGGACAGTTGACCACATATTTGAAATTCCTCTGAACAGGTTCGCCCGCTCATGAACGTCAACCACCTTATCTGCATAGTTTCCCGCTTTTGACAAATAGAAACCCGCCTTATTCCTATCAGCCGCCGAATGGATCTCAGCCTCGGTCAAAGCCAGTAAAGAAAGATTAAAATAGTTGCCGGGCTGCGTTTGCTGCCTTGCCTGATCCAGCCAGTATCTGGCCGAATCAGGTTGTTTTAGTTTCAAAAATATCCGTGCGGTCAAAGCCTGGTAATTGGCACGGTCGTTCTGGTTATCCATACACAGGTTCTTATACCGCATGGATTCGCGGGCATAGTACAATGCGCTGTCGGGATAACTGCTGTCCTGCTGCTGCAGGTTCAGGTACGACTTCGCAAGCTCGTACGACATATCGGCGCACCCGTAATAATTCTTCATTTTAACATACTCCTTCAAAGCTGTCAGGTGATAACCCTTGCCGATAGAATCCTGACCCTCCCTGTCATAGATGCGACCAATATTATTAAGCGTACTGAAGAATCCCTGCATATCATCTGCTTTCCGGCTGTATTCCATGCTTTTCAGCAGCATATCCATGCCGGTCTTCAGCTCGCCCATATTGACCCACTGGTTCCCAAAGCGCCTGTACACATTTGCAGCGGCTCTTGAATCTTTGTTTTCCAAAGCTTCTTCAAGCAACTTGGTTAACCTGGCATTTCCCTCCTGTGAGGGATGCCTTTCATACAGGGAATCCCAGGTAACAAGCGCCTGGTTGAATCCCGCATCATTAAGTTCCCTCCCGCATGACGCGAGCATGCAGGCAGCGCCGACAAGCGTCCATATGTTCAGACGGCTTCCTTCACGCATTAAAGTAATTTGATCACTCCTTTTTTCATGAGATGGTCCTGATTATTCGACCTATTATATCCTCCCTGCTCTGCATCATATTTAAAGATTACGAAGGCTATTTCAACGTTCTCACCTAATACGCCGGGATACTCAAGTGTGATTGTAGAGTTTACCACCTGTGGTACCCCCAGCATTATAGCTATGTTACCTTCTTCACTCACTTCTCCTATTTCAATCGTATTATAAGTAGGCAGATTGGCGGCCCCGGTACCTGTTACCAATATCACCTTCATATCATATTTGGCAATGTCCAAAACGTTTTGAGTGAAAACTATTTCAGATATAGTAAATAGTGCGCTGAACGCCGGTTGATCATAGGCAAACATTTGTGAAGGAGGGGTGTATGGAGGCGGGTAATTTCCATCTCTTACAGACACCTTTCCAAGCTCCTGGGTGCCATTATAATGAAATATAATGTTTTGTGTCTTAGCCTCGGTATCATATTCTGAATCTATATTCTCTGTAAAGTTGACGAGTCTTTCTCCTGTCAGCATTGGGATAAGTTCTATCTGTCTTTTACCATTAATGAATATGTCATAACCATTAAGACCATTCATGTAAGTACTGGGACTTATCTGTACATCAGCCTCGCAGCCAAACAAATACGTTTCATTGATTTTTTTCTTCAGGTGTAAGCGTTTAATTTTTGTCATAATGTTGTTAATTTATTTCAAACCAATACCAAAAAAACCAGCATCCGATACCCGCTTTCAGGTATTTTCATTCAATACTCCACAACACAATGATCATATGCTCAACCAGACAAGCATTATATCCATCCGCCGGTCAATGCATCAAACGTAAAGTTAAAGATTTAAGATTTCCAAATTATCTTAACGAATTCGGATGAAAATGATAAAAAATCATGATTTATAATGAGTCCAATAAATTAGAATTCCACTTTTATGAACACAATTGCATTTTCATTCTCGCCTGCTTACAAAAGTGAACTTTTGACGCGGTCTCAAATAAAAATGCCGCCTGGACGGCGACATTTGTGATAATCGGTGGATTTTCGTTTGTAGTCGTTCGGGTGATTTTGGGTTAATTTCTACCGCAAGCGCCTATAATACTGATAATTAGTGACATAGAGGGGCTACAGGTGCTTGTGCAATTATTTACAAATGATTAGTATTGCGTATACTAGCGGTTAGCCGTTAGTTAGGCGGCATGCTTTGGCGACATTGGAACGACAAACTGACATCAAGAAATTAACTATTACAAACAACTATGATTAGTATTGAGCAATTAAATATTTATAGAAAATATGGCGGACTTGAAGACGGACTTGCAAGAGTTGGACTGACTTCAGAAAAGCAATTGTTTAATAACAATGATTGGGGAATTATTACTGACATCGAACAAAACATAGAACTGATTGCAAAAGGGTTGACTTCAAATGAATTTAAAAACAAAGCATTTCTTGGGCTTCGCAAGAACTTTGACGGTAAAGCATATACTGAAATCACAAAACCCATTTCAGGAATAATTGCAGAAATGAAACAACAACTTTTTCAGACTTTTCTTGACTGCTTACTGGCAGCAACCGAAAATATTACAGACAATTATTTCCTTCTTCCTGTAGCTTATGACAAGGAACATGTTCACCGAGAAAGAAATTATTGCTACGAACTTTATTCTCAGATTAGACAAATATTACCAAAGGACTTTCCTTATACTTTAAGTGGAGAAGTAAATAAAGCAGGACATCCTTTAGTAGCCGCACATTGCGGAGATATAATTCCTGACTTTTTGGTTCACAACCCTGGCTTCATGGGACCTGATGATAATTTAACAATCATCGAAGTTAAAACAATTCAAGGTGCTAATTACACTCAAGAAGGCAAAGACCTTTTGAAAGATATGCAAACGTTACACTGCATGACTGACTTGAACAACGGCTATTTTAAAGGCATCATGGTAATTTTTGGTGCAGACAACGACATTAAGAAAAACGAAATAGAAAATAAATACAGAGAGATATGCAACACAGAAAAAGTGTTACTTATATTTCACGACAACGCAATGACACGAGCAAGGGTAGTATGATGATAACAAGATTAGCACGACCGCATAACAGCACCTACCCAATAGGCGGGGTTTCGTGCTTCGCAGGCACATTTGTGGTAGCCGAAAGTTCAGTTCTCCGAATGAAGTTTAGTGGTAAAAATCCCGCCTTCGGGTAGCTGCAAACCGTTAGCGGTCAGTGTAAAAAGACAAACAAATATGAATACAGAAGAATTTAAAATTACAATACATATGGTTTCAAGCCTTGATGGAATTATTGCCAAAAGAGACAATAGTATTTCGTGGTTTGACACTACAGCCAGTTATGATAAAGGCGTTGACGGACAGGACCCTGAGGAGTTTCTAAAGACAATCGACTGTTACGTAATGGGTGCAAAGACGTACGAACACGCTTTGGAACTTTCAACATCTTATGGTTGGGCTTATGGCGACAAACCGACAATCGTACTGACAAACCGTATCTTGCCAAAAGACAGACCAAACATTGCATTTTATTCGGGCGACTTGAACAAACTTGTAAACGAACGACTAAAGCCAAATTACAAAAACGTTTGGGTTGCGGGCGGTGCAATGCTTACCAAAGAACTCATTAGACAGAAATTAGCAGACGAACTGATCGTAAGTATTTTGCCAATTATCTTAGGGGACGGACTGTTGTTTTTTGACAATGTTGGACTAGAACAAACGCTTCACCTTAAAGACACGAAAGCATACAAGAACGGAATGGTAGAATTGTGCTACGGAATAAATAAATGACGACAACAACGAACCGCTAACACGGGTTTTGCGTCAGACGGGGTGACGTGCAAACTTGAAGCTTTGTGTTTCTATTCAAGTTCAGTGCTGGCTGACAGTTTTCGGTTTCAAAAGCCCACCAACGCAAAGCCCGAAACCGTTATATGCTATTTAAGAGTGACAGATCGCCCTCATAATAACGTTGGTCTTATTGACCTAGCAAGAGTTTACGCTAAATGACGCTGACTTACGTAACATCTTACATTAAAACCCTCTGAGTTCGACCTTCCGCTTGGGTTAAAAAGAAAAGCCCTTGAAATTCAAGGGCTTTAAGTGGGTTGGAGCTGCAGGGAGTTATTGGTTAATACAAGCTTTCTATTCAATAATTCAAATTATCACACGTTAAAGATTTCTGGTCTTTGTTCTATGGCACAGCCACAGAACAAAGCTCCCAGGGGTGGGGGACCGCTTTAACGTTTAAATACTTTGATTTTTCAATTAATGAAGTCCAATTGATATGGAAAGTTGAGCCAGCATTACTAAATTTTGAATCCTTAGATTAAACATCTGTTTATCGCAAAACATGAAAGGTACCTGTCAGCTTATGACCTTCATTATAAATATCACGAATCTCTGCCCTGTATAAATAGACATTGTTGCCATCAAAGTCTGGCAACCACCTTTCATTCGGGTCAGTGCTGTCAAAGAGACACTCACCCCAGCGGTTGTATACTCTCAACCTGAATTGCTGCATATACTCGCTTCCGGGAATAAAAAAGCCATCATTAATGCCATCACCGTTAACTGTAATGGCATCAGGCACATAAAACTTCATCCGGTGAAGCAGATCAAACATGAGGCTGGTATCTTCCGAACAACCGAATGCCCCATCAGCTACAACCCTGATCTTTATATTTCCGGAATAAAGGAATTCCTGCTCTACCTCTTTTCCATATTGAACGGGGAACTGGTCAATATACCATGTGTATTTCATTACAGGTTGGTCGCTCTGGACACGGAAGAGCCAACGACTCTTGTCGAAACTCAGCGTTTTGCGCTCCCAGCTGATATTGAGCTTCGGAACGGGTTTCACCTGTACATCCGATGTTGCCGAGTCCACACACTGGTCAGCATTTGATCTGACTATAGCCTTAAACCGGAAAGTTCCAGTATCCTTAAACTTTACCATGTAACTTCGTAAGGGAAGAACGGTGACGTCCGCCTCCTGCGGGAAGCTTATCTGATCAAAGGAAATATTTCTGCGTCCTGAATCTGACTGATTGCTTACAATAAACCTGTTGTTATTGAGACATTGAACGGGCTTGTCTATATGAAGCCTTGCCATGGCCATAGGATTTAATTCCAGGCTATCTTCAACTGGGGTGGAACAATTATCCGACAATACAAAATATACAGTTTGCAACGTATTATTTGTATTGTACACTAAGGCCGTATCTATGCCAATAACGGTATGTTTGTTTTTCCAGGAGAATTGATATTGATTAGCTTTTCCTCCTACCAGCTTAGCTTTCAGGTGAACAGTATCCTTGTAGCAAATCGGGGTGGCGGCAAGGGTGGCTTTGAGAGGCGGCATGACCTTCAATTGCATCAACGCTGTATCATTAGGCACTGTACATCCGTCTGAGGCTATGAATGTATATATTCCGGAAGATGACTTAAAGACCGTATCAATTGCTGTTGCCATTTTGATAAGCATACCGGCGGGATTCATCCACCTGATCAGCGGGTCTTTACCTCCTGTTGTGAAGGCCTTTAATCTGAACATCTGTTCATGACATACCGCAGTATCTGTAATCCCTTGTATGTTGAGCGGTGGAAGCACGCTGTAATACACCGAATCCGAAACAGGCTGGTCGCAGGTATTAAAAGCGCTGACTTGTATCAACCCTGAATAAAAATATTTTTTTGTATAGGTTTCAGCATATATTGTATCTCTCACAGAATTGATTTTCCGTATAAACCGGAAAGGGCCTTTTTTAGTGCCATTTAGTATTTTCGGAACAATGCTTGTTGACGAACCATAGCACAGTATACTGTCGTCCGGCAAAACAAACGATAATGGAGAGTGGTTCATGATCCTGGTGCCAATGGAATCTGCAGGCGCGCTGCAGTTATCGCTCACCTTCAAACCGTAGCCGACTGTTCCGTATTGTTTCACGACAATAGAATCGGTGGTATTATTGACGGACCCGTCGACATTATACCAGGTAAAGGCATACGTTCCCAACCCGCCGGAGGCTTTTGCCCTGACTGTAGCCGGTATGCCATTGCATAATGAGATGTCAGCCGGCAGCAGGGCCTTTACACTGTCGTATCTTCTGACATGAATGGATACGGTGTCAGCATGCATGGAACAGGCATCTTTAAGCAATAATTGTACTAAGGATGGCAAGGTATCCGTATAGGTGAGCACAGAAGATGTTGAAAGCAAATTTCCCTGTGTATCCAGCCATTCATACCGGTGAGGATGTATACCGGGCAGGCCACCAATGCCCTGGGCCTGAATAAATGCTTTTCCACGGCAAACCGTTGTATCCCGGTTGAGCGTCACCAGTTTCTGGGCAGGGTATACCCATTTATAGGCCGTATCTGTCTTGCCGCAGCCACTGCTGTCGCTAATGATGATCCTGAACCTTACAGGCAGGGTTATAGGTTCGGTC
Source organism: uncultured Bacteroidota bacterium (assembly GCA_937867025.1). GTDB lineage: Bacteria > Bacteroidota > Bacteroidia > NS11-12g > UBA955 > JABMMZ01. Next base: position 10,286 of record CALMKH010000313.1, read on the forward strand.
ATGGTCATTCTTGATGTACTATCTATGACCATATTACCAGGACTCCAGTGCCACTTGCTTCCCCCCTTGGTCTTTAATGCCAGTCTGGAGCCATAACATATTGTCGTGTCACTACCCGCATTGGCAGTATCCTTGCTGTAAATCAGCAAGCGCAAACTATCCAGACGGTAATAGCTCTGCACCCTTGGACTGGTGCTCAAGATGCGAATGCGGTAGGCAGCACTTGTCGCTACATCAAACAAGGGAAGCAAGCCCCATATGACACTGTCGCGATGGGTGCTGATCCTTCCGAGCTCGCGGTGTCCGCCGTCAAAGTTGCCGTATTCATCACTGAGCTCGGCAACGAACTCATTATTCGTATTGAACTTTCCGTCGCCCGTGTACGGTATCCGGATGGTATCTCCGGCACAGTACGGGCCGGCATACACCGGTCCGCGCGTAATCGAATAGTCGCGTATCTTGGTGATGAGATAGTCTGAACTGCCATTCATCGAAGGGAACAACTTATTATCCATGCGCATCGTATCACTGAAAGTTGTTCCCAGGTACACGCTGTGGGCCTTGTCGAAAGCAAATCCATAAGTAAGGTAAGTTGTATTAGGATTCGTATCCCCGGTTCTCACCACCCACATAACATTCCCCAGGCTATCCACTTTCATGAACATATTTCTGCCTTCCGATTCATATGTATCAAACCCGTCGATTTTCACATCGCCCCTGATATACACTGACAGGTAAAGAAAACCATCATTGACATTAGCAGAAGTCGGGACCCCGAACCAGTTTTTCTGGAGCTCAAATGTTACAAGCCGGTAGGGTCGGTTATTTTTGTATAAGGCGTAAAACAGGATTTCCGACAGGTTATTACCACTGCGCGTCACTTTATTGAAGCCTTTCAGTTCAAGTGTGTCTATGAACGATCCCAGCAGGCACCAAGTGGTTGGTGAAAAATACTGAAGTGAACGACTCTCCGAAATGGAAACAAGATGACCTGTTTTCACCAACAGTTCATCCAGTCTTACAAATTCACCTGTGGCCAGAGCGTATGTTAATCTAACCTTGGAGGCATATTGGCTGTTTACACGGGGGAATCCGTGTACAGTTGGTCCCAGCATGACCGAATCAGTCCCACTTGCTATAAGGTAAACGGAATCGTCCTGTACGACTGCGTCCAATACAAAAAACCTTCCTCTGTAGCCCAGCCCAGGCCTTATAATTGTGCCTATTGGTTTGGCGTAACGTATCGAATTGTTAGTATCCATTAACACCAGGGCGGTTTCAGTATTTGAAAGCACATTCGGTCCGATTATATAACCTGATTGGGGGCTAAGCCGCACAAGCACTGTAAGCAATTCCCCCTGTGAAATTATCCGGGAAATGAGATGAACTCCAGGGAAAGTCCTCTGCCAGATAAAATTGCCATTCTTGTCAAACTTTACGATCACCGCTGTCCTTGGAAGTATTGCAGGAGTATTGGGCACCACCCTCATAGAGTCGTTACTTCCGTCAAAATAAGCATAGATGTTATCATGGACATCTGAGATAATATTTCCTTGCGCAGAACTCGGGCTTTCAAGTAACTTTTTTGCCCATATCACCCTGCCTGATGTATCCATTTTGGCCAGATAGACAAAATGAGGTCCTGACGAAGAAAGTGCTATGTTGCCAAGAAGAGTGGCCACGCTGTCTTTTGGCTTGCCGCTTGAGACCGACCCGAGTGTGTAAATAAACTGTCCCGAGCCGGCCCTGCATATATCGGAATGATAATCGTTACTTTTGCCGCCATATACCTTATTCCATACAAAATTCTGTGCCTGGCTTGTAAAAGACAAGCTTAATGATAAAATAAAGAAAAGTGTAACTTTTGACATATACTTGGCGGAATCTACAAATTGTCATTGCCCAAAAATAGATCATTCTTCCAAAATATGATAAATTAGAACCAAGGAATGACACATTCATGGTCATTTTTTGACACATTTCAGACAATCGTTTAAAAGTCCTGTCTAAATGCAAATCTTATTTACGAGTTGACTATCTACAATTCCAAAAGTTTATTCAATTAAAGTCGAACCTTCTTAAATGTGTTATTTTCATTGTATTGGCTTGGTTTTTGAATCAAAAGGACCATTAGGAGTCGAACTAACTAGCTCTGATTTCTAATAGCTTGCAATAAAGTGGAGCTGCAGGGAGTTATGGGTAAGTTCAAAAGTTATTTCTATATCTCAAATCATCTAACCCGAAATATTTTTCTGGTCTTTGTCCTATGGCAAAGCCACAGAACAAAGCTCCCACGGGTGGGGGCCTTACAAGCCAATGTGAATGCGGCATTGCATGCCTTGCATTTTTATTTCCTCACGGCTTTTAAAAGCGAGCTTTCAACGTAACTGGAGGTCTTTTGGTTTTGCTGCGCAAAGCTCCCAAGGATGGGGCCTTACGTCGCTTTTGAATACCAGGCTGTGCCTGTCCTTTTTATTTCTCGCCGGCTTACAAAAGCGAGCTTTTGACGCCGCCTCGAAACAAAAATGCCGCCCCGAGGGCGGCATTCAAAATTAACGTGGAGCTGCAGGGAGTCGAACACTTCAATTTGCTCCTAACTCAACTAGCTGCATTTCAGTCCGTATTAACTTCATTTCCAAACCTTTAATACCTTACAGACACCACAGCAACATTTTGCTGGATTTTTTCAAATTGGAATAAATTTCAAAAATGTGGGGAAGATATGGGGAAAAATATTTATCCTTGTACTGGAAATGGCAACAATCAAATTCCTCCTCAAAAGTAATAAAAATCCTGCTTCAATTTATGTCAGGGTTCGTCAAGGTCGCGCCGTGGACGTTTATGCCAACACGAAGCTTCTAATTGACCCCAAGGATTGGAATCCAAAAGGGAAAGTAAGGAATGCCAAGAATGAGGATTTAAAGTCTCTCAACTCCAGGCTGGATACACTTTCTGCCAGTATTACCAAGGCGCTGAATGAAGCGGACGAAGGACAAATAATTGATATAAAGTTTATTAAGGAAATCCTTTTCCCCAACTCCTTAGAGCCTCAGAACAGTAAATCAGCTCCAGCATTTCTTGTTGAATACTTTGACTCTTATATCGAGGAAATTCGCGACAAAATTCACCTTAAGAAGAAAGGCGCGACTGAGAGTACCGCAAAGAAGTATCATGTAATTCGCGGACTTCTCGCGGGATTGCAGGCAAGCAGGGGTAGAAAAATCTCGATTGCCGAAGTGGGTCCGGAATTTATTAGCCAATTCGAACAGTACCTTTCCAAACAAGGATATTCAAACAATACCATTGGGCGGTCCATCAAGTTCATAAAAACAGTATGTCGCCATGCGCACAAAAACGGCGTAAAAACTAGCGAACGACTTACTGAGGTAAAGGGTTACTTTAGCCGGGCGTTAAATATCCACCTTGATTTTAATGAGCTTGATAAAATTTCCAGGATTAAGCTCGACAAGGACTATTTGGACAATGCCAGGGATTGGTTAATCATTAGCTGTTATACAGGACAGCGGGTTAGTGATTTTATGAGGTTCACCAAGGAAATGATCCGAGTAGAGAAGGGCAAGCACCTGATTGAGTTTAGCCAGGTTAAAACAGACAAAAAGATGGTATTGCCCATTCATAAAAAGGTGCTTGAGGTCTTGAATAAGAGAGACGGGGAGTTTCCAAGACCTTTGTCTGATCAGAAATACAACCTTTACATAAAGGAAGTATGCAAGATTGCCGGAATTAATGATAAGGTTGAAGGAGCCAAAATGGATCCGGAAACTAAGAGAAAGGGTGCAGGAATCTACGAGAAGTGGGAACTAGTATCAAGTCACATTGGCCGACGATCTTTCAGTTCAAATTTTTATGGATCAATTCCCACAGCTTTGCTTATTCATGCCACAGGCCATAGCACTGAGAAGATGTTCCTGGATTATGTCGGAAAAGATGATAGTCACAAAGCAATGCAACTCGCAGAATATTTTTGAAAATGAACAGTATTGAACAGCGCCTTAAGCATCTATATGGTAATATTCCTTTATTGATTAAAGATAAAGTACTACTCGGATTCAGTTTAATTGACTACGACAATAAATATGTTGAACTGGAGGATGCATTGTCTCATATGAAAGAAAGACCTCCCGCCAACGTTGTTGAATTAAAGGCAATCTTCAAGCAGTACATCACCTTTCTTGAACTTGGTGTCGAAAAACTCACCAAATACTATCAATACTTTAAGGAAAAGCGCGAATACTCATTTTGCGATTGCAAGGATGAATGTACACCGCTATGTAAATCTAAAACTTATGACAAAGAGGACTTAATCGAGTTCATT
>CALMKH010000314.1 GCA_937867025.1 uncultured Bacteroidota bacterium
TACATCTACCACAACGACGAAAGCGTCCATGCAGGCGTGCACAGGTGGAAGATTTCTGGACTCAACACCATTCAGGAGCAGGTCATCACTTTGAATTATGCCATGAACATCCAGGGAGGATTAATAGGTAACTATTACAATGGTGTTGAACTGAACAATATGAACTTAAGAGTATCACAATTAAATACCACAGTGAACCTGACACTGCCTCCCATACAGATACAGAACAGGAGCAATTTTTCTGTCCGCTGGACAGGCTTTGTCAAACCTGTGTATAACCAGGACTATACATTTTACACAAACACCACCAGGGGTGTAAGGTTATGGATAAACGGAAAACTGGTGATCGACCAATGGAACAACACCAGTCTCATGCAATACAACAGTGCAATGATACCGCTGGAGGCGGGAAAACTTTATCCCGTGAAAATGGAGATAAACGGTGGGACTGCGAGCCTTTCATGGTCATGCCCCAGCCAGTCGAAGCAGATCATCCCTTCTGCCAACGTTTATCCTTCGCATATGCCACAGTATAAGGACGGCATTGATCTGCTTGAGGGATTAAACGGTAAAAACGTCCTGATGAACGGCATGTACGGCTGGAGCAGGAATTCCACACAGGAAGACAGCAGCAGCTGGCAGCAATACTGGCACGTCAGAACCGGGGTCAAGTCGTACTCGGATGAGCGTCCTGACGTATTCATGACCTTCAGGAGGAGCAGCGGACAATATGAAGTGAAAAGAGATCTTGGCAATCCCGGAACAGGATATACCATGTGGAGAATATGGGGCAGCATGAATTATGACGCGGATTACGCCAAATGGATCAACGACGCCGGCGGAACGTACTTCGATGTCCTTGACGACCAGGGCAAGGTTATAACAAGGATCACCCGCGAGCAATACCTGAGCGGAAGCGATATGCGCACCCAAATGCGATTCAATGGCAGAATCCTCGTTGACAAGGTTGACAAATACCTTTATGCGACCATCAACAAATTCCAGCCGTTTGAAATTACAGGCGACAGTACAGGCGTGAGCTTCCGGTATGCAGGCTATGCTTCCACGAAGGTGCGGGTGTTCGATAGCACCAGCAACTGGAACATGCCTGCGGACATCAGGTTCCATTTTATGGGCAGCAACAGCAATTATGACAGGATACTGGATATAGGAAGCATGAGTTTTTTCGGCACCAATCAGAGAATATCCCTTGCGCGGAAAGAAGAAAAGGAATCCCAGGCTGCAGACAGCATGAACCGGAGACTTGAGTATGTTGTGCACCCCAACCCGTTCAACGGAGATTTCACGGTAAGTTATTACAACGACAGGAATGATGACTGGGCCCGCATTACCATAACGGACATGAAAGGCGTCACGGTTTATGACCAGATGCACGCCATTACGGAGGGCAACAACGACATCCCGCTCAACGGGTACGACCTGGCGCATGGAGTTTACCTGCTATATGTCAGCATAGATGAGGAGGGTCATCCGACACTGATCAAAAAGTAAGCATACCAACGACGTATAAAACCTGCCTTTTAACCGGGGCAGGTTTTTTTATTATAAGCCAGGCCGGGATAGAGCGGCATTATTTGACAGATTGCTTAAAACGTAAAACATAGCATCTGCTCTCTAAATAATTGAATTACAAATTGTAAGGCGTCATCAACATTCAAAAAAAACGCCGGAAATCAGTTTTCGAGAGGTTTTTTTAACTTTTGCAACTATAATAAACACAAAAAAAAGGTATTTTTACTCAAAAAACCGTAGAAAGAGCCGTTAAAAAATCCTTATGAACATTAAATTGTTCTTAAGTTCTGCATAAATAACATTTTTAACCCCTTTATTTTCATTTGATTGTAAATATTGTTAGAATTATTGTACAAATAAGCGAAGAAGTTTGCTTGGAAATGAAAAAAATTCAAAGTATTATTGCCTCGTCGAAAAGTGAGTATAAAATACTAATTATACTTTAAGTGTAAAAACACCTACCAAGTAGACACCCAAACAAGATAAACACAGCGTCACCATGAATACTAAAACTCAAACACAAATATATGAAAAACACACTATGTCCGGCGATTCCTATGATCGCTACAAACGCTCATTTCAAATCATTTCTTAATTCCAGCGCACCTGGGTTAGACTTATCAGATAAAATGAGCGGAGGCTCTTGCGAAGTTCCTTCGACGGATTTTCGTTCCAGTGGTTCAATATATTATTTCAATATTGGAATCCTGGAGATGACCAGGCATTTAATTCATTAGATTTATAAATGGTATAATATCAAAACCAGCTGAAATGATAATCGTATGCATTTATAGGATCAGATGATTTAAAACATAAAAAAAATAAACCGGTTAAAAAACAATATATTAAAATGACAGGATTAACCAACAGAAAAAAGAAGGCGTTTCAAACATATAAACAATGTCTGAAATCCTGTAACTTTTTTGTTCGTGAATCTATCCAATTTTGTACGCTCATAACGACAGAGCTCATAACGACAGAATTAACAAGCGTTTTAACAGAAAGTTTTATGACCCATCATACACAAATATCAACAAAAAACACTAATACACATGAAAGACGAGACCAAAAGCTTAAACTTATATAACTATCTGCGTTATATAAAGCTGATTCTGATTGGAGGGGATTTGATCTTTTTAAACATTTCATTCCTAGTCGCTGTTCTGGTTAGCTATGGAGACCTTAGCATCCTGAACGGAAAAGATTACCAGATTTTCTTATTTATCGCAAACCTATTCTGGCTGATGCTGGTTTACCATTTCAAGGAGTTCACCTTCAGCAAGCATAACCTGCTGGTGAAATGCCTGGTTAAAAGCATGACCCTGATTTCTTACCTGTTCCTTGCACTGTTCATTTTTGCCATTGTTTTCAGGCTCGACAAGATTTCGAACATCGGGTTATTTTTCTTTTTCCTGAACTTCCTTAACCTGACAGTGGTTTACAGGATCACTACCATCTTCATGCTGAAGAAAATCCGAAAATCAGGCACTTCATTCAGGAATGTGGTAATTCTCGGAGCTGGCAACACTGCCACCGAGATCTACACTGAACTATCCAACGATTTATCCCAGGGCTACAAGATCCTTGGTTTTTTCGATGACAATACGGGCGATGCAAAACTTAACGCCAATTATCTGGGCGAAGTTTCCGACCTTAAGGAATTTGCATTGCACCACGAGATCCATGAGGTCTACATCGCCATGAAGGATTTTGACACCACGACCATCAAGGAACTTATCAATTTCTGCGAACGCAACCTGATCCGTGTCAAATTTATCCCGGATTACAGGCTGTTCAAGGAAACCAACAATGTGGCTGTGGATTTTTACGGGCATGTGCCGGTGGTATCCCTCCGGGTGGAGCCTTTGGAAATTCCTATTAACAGGATCAAGAAAAGGTTCTTCGATATCCTGTTCTCCCTGCTGGTGATCCTGTTTATCTTCCCCTGGCTGTTCCCGATCCTCATGCTGCTCGTAAAACTCAGCTCAAAAGGACCGATTTTTTTCCGCCAGAAACGTTCTGGAGAAGGCAACAAGTATTTCTGGTGCATCAAGTTCAGGACCATGAAATTGAACGAAAGCTCCGATACCAGGCAAGCTACAGCCAATGATGAGCGTGTAACCAAGGTGGGCAAGTTCCTGAGGAAAACGAACCTTGATGAAATGCCGCAATTCTTCAATGTACTGATAGGCAATATGTCAGTGGTAGGACCAAGACCCCATATGATCAAACATACTGAGCAATACTCAGAACTGATAGACAACTACCTTGTAAGGCACTACACCAAACCCGGCATTACCGGCTGGGCTCAAACCAACGGCTACAGGGGTGAAACCAAAAACGTAGAAAAAATGGTGAAGCGCGTGGAGTACGATATCTGGTACATCGAGAACTGGTCGTTCCTGCTCGAGCTGAAAATCATTTTCTTCACGGTAAGGAACATGTTCTTCAACGATCCAAATGCAGTTTAAGGCGAGATAACTTATAAAATACGAAAAAAGCTCCCGTACAGGGGGCTTTTTTTATTTTACAGGGAAGGATGACTCCGGTATATGCGGGACAGCTTTGGGCGCCGGGTCCACGCCCGCCGGGTCCGCTTCCGCTCCGTACTGTGACGGCAGGCGTCACAGGTACCGCCTGCATGGCAGGCGCCTCTGGTCATGGGGCGCAGGGATTTTCCTGCAGTTCACTCTGTAAACAGATAAAGCTCCCGGAGGAGCTTTATAAAGATTCTTGATGAATGGTTGGCCAGCCCGGATCAGTGGGCGATAAGCACTTTCTGCAGCGTGATTTTTCCTGAAACGGAATCTACCAGCTGTATTGTATATGCTCCCTGCGGATACCCGGAAACAGGAAGAATGATACCCCCTTCTATCTCCTGTTGCATAACCCTGCGGCCGCTCATATCATACATGGATAATGTGCCTTTTGTGGCAGAAGGATGTAAATAGATGTTATCATCAGCAGGATTGGGATATACAAAATCCTGCATCCGGACAAATGAAGTGCTTTTAATGCCTACAGCCCTCGGAGCCGATGCCAGCCATTCAACATCTTCTGTCGAATCATCCCCCGCATTATGGTAAAACGTTACCAGGGGCATGCCTGCTGCAGAATCATTTGTCCAGAACGAAATGTGAAAACTTGAATCGATCCAGGTCGATAAATTCAGGCGGTTAAGCATTCCTGAAGGCGGATCGCTTGCAACGCCATTGCTGAACATCTTGTATGTGGGTATGAATCTATATAAAACATCCTGTCGCAATGCGGGAAAATCCCCGAGAGGAGTTCTGATCAATCCCCAACCGTTGATCTCGGATTTTTCTTCCATCTTGTCAGTGATGACAATCGAATCTACAAAAGGCCAGGGCCCTGCCGTATCCGGGTCGTAACCTACCATTCGCGGGTACGACCTTAGTGTCCCTGAATACGAAAAGGCAGTCATGTACGTGGACGGATACGTAAGTATCGGGGATCCAAAGTGACTTGCCTCCGAATCCGTGCTGTCGAAAGAATACTCCCCATACGATATAAGGGCCGTGTCGGTCAGGCCCCAAAAATCGATCTCATTGGGTTCTGAATACCAGACCTTGCCCAGGTTGGCGTATGGAAAATGCGCATGCCCCGGACAGTTCGATGCCTTGCCGATGCGGAAACTGTCACTGTCATCATTGACAAGGTCCCGCAAATCCCAGACCTGGTTGGGTCCTTTGGACGGTAAAGCCCGCAGCGAATTGTCATAGGCATACAAAAAGCTGCGCCCGGTTGGCGTGAAATGGTTTTTGTTGATGGTGATCTGCGCCTTTGCTGAAATAATGCATGTGGCGGTAAGAATAAAGAGTAGTTTGTTGTTTTTCATAACATGTGGTTTTAGAATGTATTACATGTGCAAAACAACAATCAGGCCAATATGGTTTCAGTCATCCGCTTCAGTATCGTTTCCTTGTTCAGGAAAGTTTCCGCGTATGTTCTTGCATTCTTTCTTTCATTCGCATACTCACCTCCACAGGCCGTAAGGATAGCCTTGAGCAACTCTTCATTGTCCTCCGGGGGTATGACGATGCCCATGGCATGACCGGTTATGTCTTCGTGCAGGCTGCTGCCTTCAGTTGCCGTGGCGATGACAAGGCCGCCCGCCGATAAAATGGTTGTGAGCTTGCTCGGCATGACCAGGTCGCTTGCCCCGCTTTTCTGCAGCACAAGGTGTACGTCTGCAAAATTCAGAAAGCGGTTGAACACCTCCATGTCCTGTAACGGCAGGAAAGACAGGTTGACGGCCCCTCTTTCGCCGGCAAAATCCTCAAGCTTCTGCCTGTATGGGCCTGTGCCGCAGATAATAAACTTTATGCCGGGTTTGTCGAGGCATCTCACAGCAATGTCTACCAGCGCATCAAGCCCCTGTTTTTCACCAATGCTTCCCGAATACAACACTACTTTATCCCCAGGGCTGAAATTCCAGAAGCCCTTCAATCCTGATCTGTCTTCCAGCGGAAAAAAACGCACCGTATCCACCCAGTTGGGGAAAAACGCAACCGGCTTGCGGGTTTTAAGCCTTATTTTATTGATCATTCCGGTGGATATGGAGCTGATGCTGTCGACATGCCTCAGGATAAAACGCTCCAATGCGAACAATATCCTGAAGACAAATCCTGCCTTGATCACTTTCAGATCTTTAGCCGCTTCTATCTGGAGGTCCTGGATATGATAGTTGATCTTTCCGCCTTTGAACAACCTGTAAAAAATAGCCAGGAACCCGAGGTGGAACGGAGGGGCTATACAGAAAATATGCTGATGCCTGGGTTTAAACAAGAGGTAACATATAATAAAAAAAGAGGAAAAAAAGAAGCTCGCATCGTGAAGAATGCGCTTAAGTCCTCCAGGCACGGAAGGCACATACAGCGGGCAACGGTAGATCACTTCATCACCATTCCTGAGTGTTTCCTTCTTATACCATTTACCTGTGTATGGCGGCTGTATCTTCCAGTTGGGATAATATGGGAACGATGTTACAACCGTGCAGGCATAACCGTTCTCAGCCAGCCAGGCGCCCATTTCACCTGTATATTTACCGATACCGGTGAGTTCAGGAGCATAATTGATCCCTAGTATTAAAACCTTTTTATTGTCTTTACTCAATGGTGTGGAATGTTATGCCTGTAATATTTTCGACTTGATGAACAGTATGCGTTTTTTCAGCAGAAACAATCTTCTTCTTATGGAAATGCTCTTGATCTTATCCATGTGTTTCGGAATATAGATAAACACTTCCGCCTGGCGCATGAATTCAGCGCTGGTCATCAGCCTGGCCTCACGTTTCTTTTCGATATTCAGGTAATTGCCGTTGGCAGCCCGGAAAATCACCTGGTTATCCCTCAACTGCACGAGGTCGAATTTCTCAAAGGTTTTTATTTCGCTGCTGTTGGCAAGGACACCGTCCGTAGACCCGTTGATGGAATTGAAATACAAACCGTTGGCGGCCCTGAGCGCTATTTTGCCATGCCCGACATCGACCATGGTGATCTCGCACAAGGGGTTTCCCCTCTTGCCTTTCACAGTGATCGCCTGCGAGTCTTTGCCGGCCAGACTTATAAAATTGCCATTGGAAATTCCACCAAGGCAGAATGTTTCCACTTCCTTCGATTCTTTTTTAAGCGGCTCAATCTCGTCCAGCCCGACAAATTTATATCCCTGCTCAAGCAAGAGGGGAATAAGTCTTTTTGTGAGCTCAAGGGTTTTGTTTTTAGGCTTTACAATATCCATATCCGCAATTTCGTCATGCATCACCACGATACCGTGATCCTTGGACCTTATGTCTTCAATATAACGAGCCACAGTATCATCCAGCGAAAAGCCGTTCTCCCAGTAATAACAGTCGATACCCGCAATATCCCAGTGAATGGGGCCCAGGTGATTGATGGATGAGAGGATGTTCGAGTTGAGTTCTTCCGCCACTTCGGCCGACCATTTGCCATATGGCGCCCTGAAATAGACCTTGTCACCGTTGAGGTGTTTTTTAATCAGAAGGTCTGTCCTGATGATCTGGTATTGCAGTTCGCCGTCCACCGACTGGTAATATGGCATGTCGGGATGCGAATATGTATGATTGCCTATGATATGTCCCAGTTCTTTTACTTTCTGCAGGGTATCAGGATGATGGTAGGCATATTTTCCAACCACGAAAAACGTAGCCCTGATATTATGTTCGTGCAGGAACTTTGCTATTTCATATGTATAAGGGCCAGGGCCGTCATCATAGGTAAGACACAGCGTTTTCGGTGGGAGCTCTGAGCCATTGTAATTGGTCTTGGAATACATTTTTATATTGTTTTGTTAAGAGTGAAGGTTTCCTATTGCATGTATATATTATTTTAATGAGTATTGTTATCGTCAGTTGTCTTTAAAATTGTCAAGCGGTACGGAACACTTCAAGGTATTTCGCCGCTACGCTTTTTTTCGAATGATCATCCAGGTAGGACATAAGGCCTGCATTCTGATCGATCGGTTCATAAGGCTTTTCCATCGCTTTCCTCAACAGGCTGGTCAGCTGCTGTTCATCGCCCATCCGGAAAATATCCCCGAAACCATCCACTGCCTCAGACAGCCCTCCCGCATTGGAAACAATCATGTGGCATCCGCATGCCAGTCCTTCCAGGGCCACTATTCCGAAACCTTCCACGTCCATTGAAGGCACGATCATAATACGGTGCCTGTTAAGCAGCCTGGCAAGTTCTTCATTCTGCCTGAAGCCGAGAAACCTGATGGCATGACCAAGCTTGAGGGCCTCAACCTTCGCCTGCAGTTTGTGCATTTCAAAACCGTCGCCTATGATATTAAGCGTGAATGGCCGGTCGAGCTTTCCGCATGCATCGATGAGCAATTCGCACCCCTTTTGCGAGACAAGCCTGCCGACAAAGACAAAATCATATGTCCGCTGCTCTTCTTTATACAGCCTGAAGACCGAATCGTCATAACAATTATAAATAACCTGTGAAGGATATTTCAGGAATGCGGCCACTGCTTTGCTCACAGCAATATTTTTTGTGGCTATCCGTATGAGGAACCACTTGAGTTTTGTTTTAAGATCGTTGCTGTACTGCAGGTGAAAATCATTATGCGATATCACCCATTTTTTCCATGGATTAAAGGCAATGAGCCAGGCACCCTTCAAGGTAATATTCGGCATATAGAACACATCACACCAGAAAAACATTTTCAGCTGCGTGAAAAAACCCGGAGTTTTCAGTACTTCGACATGTTCGAGAGGCCTGGCGGGATCCTGCTCCTGCTCTGTGATCACCTTCACCTCGTGACCGGCTTTTACAAACTCCCTTACCAGGAAAAACGAATGATTCTCAATTCCTCCGATACCGGGATAAAAAACCGAACTGTATACCAATATCTTCATGCGGAAAATTATTTGTTGCGTTTTAACTCACGCATTTTAATCTTGATGAGGAACTCATAGTAGGCCATATTCACGCAATAGATGAAGCCCGGTTTTCCCTCCAGGAATCCAAGGCTGAAAATATATGCCTGAATAAACCGCATCAGCGGCCATCCGGGAACCCTGCAAAGCCATGATTTAAGAGCGGGATTGCGAACACTTCCGTGCGCTGAGAATATGTTCCTGAACGGTGGTTTTTCCTTTAACCTTGCCACCGCTTCCTGTGTGGAGTATTTGTTATGGCGCTCTATCCATGCAAACCATCCTTTGGAAAACCCATAATGCAGGTACGGCTCCCTGATATATTCGATCCTGCCGATAATCTGGTCTTCCTTCTGGCCATGACCAAAATCGGTGAACCTGGCTTTGCCTTTTTTCATCAGCCTGAACTGCCATTTGGGAAAATTGTCGCAATGTTTGAGCCACTGGCCTTCAAGTATCATTTTCCAGCAGCAATAATAGCCTGCCACATCGGCCGCCGCAGAACTGATCCTGCTCTTCATTTCAGCGAGGAATGCCGGAGTAACGTGTTCATCGGCATCCAGGAACAAGATCCATTCATATTTTGCAGGTATATGATCAATGGCATAATTCCTCTGCTTTCCAAAGCTTTCGAAGGGATTGACACTTACAGATGCGCCGTACGACCTGGCTATTTCAACTGTGGAATCGGTACTGCCCGAATCGAGCACATGCACATCATCGCACCACCTGATGGATTCCAGGCAACCCGGGAGATCCTTTTCTTCGTTTTTGGTCAGAATAATTACTGAAATCATTATTGTAAGGTAGAATGGTCTAGGCGTTAATACTGAATTTTGGCCGGGTCTTTAGTCTCAGGAACCATTTTTCAAACAGGTTCCAGCTGACAAGCGCAACGAGTACGGAAACCACGCTGCAGATAATCGTGAACATAATTTCCCATGGTATCTGGGTGCCATGATAAATGACAGGGTCTCCAACAACTTTTAAAACCACCTGCCGCACGAGGGGATGGAAAATATAAATGGCATAACTGTATTTACCAAGGAACACCAGCGAACCGTGTGAAAATATTTTCTTCATGAATGTTGGTTTTTCCTGCAGCAATGACGTGAGCAACGACGTGAACATCAATGCAATCATGGTAAAACCTACCGTATAGACAACAGGATGACCGGTAGCCCTCGGACCGAAGAAAAACAGCATGGTGACGGTAAGAGCGGTAAACAGTATCAGCAACCTGTTCACGAGCTTAAAATCGGTTATCCTTCCCTCCGTGTAAAGAAAGGCAATAAAACCTCCCATCACCAGGGAATCGATCCTTGTAAGTGTGAACGAATACAAGGTGACCGGTGTCTGGCCCATTATATACAGCACGATCCTTAAACCAAGACAGGCAAACAATATGATTATGCCAATGCGTTTAAGGTTTTTCAGTGAAAACACTTTCACTACCATAGGCCAGAAAATGTAGAACTGTTCTTCTATGGCAAGCGTCCATAAATGTCCCAGCCCTGAGCCCAGGAAAAAGCCAAGCATTGCCTGTTTGATATTGGATACATAAAAGAAGAACCAGGCTTGTGCATCCTGGGCAACCCTGATCTTTTCCTGTTCAAATGCAGTAGCGTTGGGATATGTGAAAGGTATGATGACAAAAAAACACAGGATAAGGTACAGGTAATACAGGGGAAATATCCTCAGGGTCCTTTTATAATAGAATGATTTGAAATAGTTCCTGTCGTATTTCGTATGGATCAGTATGCGCGTGATAAGGAAGCCGGATAAAACGAAGAAAAGGTCGACACCTATCCATCCGCAGAGGAAAAAATTTTCAAAGCTTCTGTCAAAACTGTTCACCGAATTCATGGGTACGTGCATGAAATGGTAAAACATTACAATCAATACTGCAAACCCTCGTAAACCGTCGAGTTCGATGATATGGGTCAATTTTTTATCTTTCATTTTTAATCCAGTGCCGGTTCGTCATCAATCCTGAATTTCCTTTCTTTCATCGGGGCACAGGGATGCCCGCTGCACACCATCCATTCCGGCATATGCTTGGTCACCACAGACCTGGCTCCGATAACGGCGCCCGTGCCAATATTGATGCCCGGATGGATAAACACTTCCGTTGCCACCCAGGCGTGATCTCCAATGGTTATCGGCCTGGTAAATAGGATGAAGCCTTTTGTATTGTAGTCATGGGTGCCTGCACAGATATGTGCACCTTGCGAGATGACCGCTTTTTTGCCAATGGTAATGATATCCTGTGAATACAGTATGGCGCCGTTTGCCACCCCGCATCCATCTCCAAGCCTCAGGTTCCAGGGAGCCCATATGCTGACTTTGGGATAAACGTGCACACCCTTCCCCACTTTGGCTCCAAAACACCGCAGCACGAATGCGCGCCAGGCGTGAAACGGTTTTGGCGTGTACCTGAAGCATAGGGTGTAAATTATACCCCACAACAGGCGGCCCAGGCGGTTCTTTAACGAGAACGACGGTCCTGAAAATGTATCCTGGTTATGCATGTGTAATAGTTGGATTAGTGCTTGCTGACGTATTTATGATATCGAAGACTTTCCGTGCTGCGGGCGCTATTGCAAAATGTTTTATATAACATTGCCTGGCGCGGAAAGCCATGGCTTTCTTTTGATCTTCTCCTGAATTCATCCATGAGTCCAGGAGCGATTCCACCCCTTTCACATCATCATGGGCTATAAAGCCGGCCCCAGATTGTTCAATCTCCCTCCAGATATTCACCTGGTCGGATATCAGGACAGGTTTGCTGCATGCCAGGGCTTCGGCTACAGATATCCCGAAATTTTCCTGATGGCTCGGCAGAATAAATGCCTCTGATGTATAAAACGCGCCCCATTTTGCCTCGCCGCCTAACATCCCCGGGAAAAACACCTTTTCACGAATGTGTGCACTGCTGTCTACAGCAGTTTTCAAGGCCTGGCCGTAAGGAGTATCCATTCCGGGTCCGGCCACTACAAGAAGGGGCACCTGTTGTTTGCCGGCAAATTGCCTGACCATATTTTCATACGCCTCAATGAGAAGATCAACACCTTTCTTGTTATGAATCCTGCTGAGAAACAAGATAAAAGACTTGCCGCCAACTTCAGGGCATTTGCTAAAAAATGCATGTTTCATGTGCTCATCAAACGGTGGCGGTTCCTCAATTCCATACCCGACATTCAGTTCCCTTTTGGGATGATACGGCGTAAACGTAGTTCTTGCCAATATCAGCTCTTCTTCGCAGGTAAAGAAAACCCCGTCGGCGTTATTAATAATTTTTGATTCAATAAGTTTCCAATAGAACCAGTTGCGTATTGCCTTCAGCTTTCTGCCTGAAGCTTTCTGAAAATAGGGGTCCAGCATGCCGTGAGGCATCACATAAAAAGCCGGCAATGTCTTTTCGCCGTTCTGCCGGAGGAATTTTAACACTTTCCTTACGGCAAAACCATGGAACTGCCATAAACCATGCACGATGACCACATCATAATTCCTCAGGTAAACTCCCAGCCAGGTCATCAGGCGGTGGGCAAAACACCAGGATGTTTTTCCGGGACCCAGGGCATAAATCTTAAAATCGTCCTTCGATATGAACTCCGAATCCGGCGCATCCAGGCACACCACTTCCGTATCCATTCCCAGTTTTTTCAATTCAGGTATGGCGTTTCTTATTCCCTGGCAGGGTCCTCCGCTTGCCGGATCCATACTCGCTATTACACGTAGTACCTTCATAAAATTTCATCCATATGATTTTCTGTCATCCATCGTTCAAGAACCACAAACGCCCAGATATGCATCCACGTAACAGTTTTATCGCCTGCCTGGAACTTTCTCCACAGGTCCAGCATATGTTCACGCCTGAAAATCCTGCGTTCGGACAGTTTAATGATGGATTCTTCACAGTATGTTTTTAATTCATTTCTCAACCAGTAGTCCCATGGAAATGCAAAACCCTTTTTCGGGCGATACACGATTTCGGGGGGCAACATGTCGCCCATGGCATCAACCAGTAATTTCTTAGGTGTTTTATTATCCTGTTTGTACACATCCGGCACCGACATCAGGAATTCTACCAGCTTGTAGTCAAAGAAGGGTTCTCTTACTTCCAGCGCCCAGGCCATGCTCATCTGGTCGGTATCCTTCAACAGCACATCCAACGTGTAATTCGTAAGCTCAGCAATAGAAAACTGGCTGAACAGGGGAAAACGCCTGATGTTTTCAGAATCAAGGTCAAGCCAGTTCTTTTTCGTCATTTCAACAGGCTCCTGAAAAAGCTTTTGTATCTCATCCGCCAGGAATATGCTCCTGCCGCTGTTATAAAATGATTCGAGATCACCTCCCCTGCGCGACTGAAAATCGCTGATCTTGGTAATTGCCCTGTGTTTTACAAAAGGCTTGAGCACCTTTATGGCTAGCTTTGCAAATACATTACTGAACAGGGGTTTAAATTTTTTGTAATCTTTCCAGCGTTTAAAATTCGTGTATCCTGCAAATAACTCATCTCCGCCAATGCCGGTCAGCACCACCTTGATACCGGTTTTTGCCACCAGTTTCGACACCATATAGGTATTGATGCCATCCACGGTAGGGCTATCCATACTGGCAATAAAATCGGGCATGTTCGTGATTAGGTCGTGCGGGTTCAGGACAAATTCCGTGTGTTTGGTATTGTATTTCTCCGCAATCATCCTGGAATATTCCGATTCATCATATTCCTTTTCATTGAAAACAATGGAGAATGTTTCCACCGGCTTGCCGCTGTATGACGACATGGCCGCCACTACAGAAGATGAATCAATTCCTCCCGAAAGAAAAGCGCCCACTTTTACATCCGACACCATCCTGTTCCGAATGGATGCTTCAAAAAGCTCCCTTACCTTTTGTCTTACCTGTTCATAACTCCATTTGCCGACCTGCGCATCAAAATGTTCATCCATGCGCCAATATGTCGATTTTGTAAGCTTACCGCCTTTATAAAATCCGTATTCGCCAGGCTTCAACTGAAACACATCCTTTATGATGGTTCGCGGTGTTTTAACGGACATGCTGGTCAGGTATTCACATACGGATTGCCTGTCCAGCTCTTTTTTTACCAGGCCTGACTTCATGATGCTGCGAACCTCCGAAGCGAATATGAACAGGTTATCCGTGTGATGATAATAAAATGGCTTCACGCCAATACGGTCGCGGGCAATAAAAAGTTCTTCGGCCTGCTTATCCCAGATAGCCAGTGCGAACATTCCGTTCAAATATTGCAGGCAATCTTTGCCCCATTTCATATAGGCCGCCAGAATCACCTCTGTATCCGAGCTTGTTTTCCAGTGATAATCCAGCATGGCCCTTACTTCTTTATAGTTGTAAATCTCACCGTTGAACACAATGACATACCGGTTCTCCTGGTCATAAAACGGCTGATTGGCTCCATTGCTCAGGTCTATGATTGAGAGCCTGCAATGCCCGAACATGGTTTCTCCTTCGGAATACAGGCCTTCTGCATCGGGTCCGCGGTGACTGATGGCTGCCGTCATTTTCCGGATGATGTCCTGGCTTGCAACCGCTTTAAGTCCTATAATTCCTGCTATTCCGCACATATCAGATGTGTTGTGGTTTTAGTTTAATGAACATACCCAGTTGTCCTGTGAAAATATCCTGAATCTTTCGGCAAGGTCGTAACAGCCTTGGCTGGCACACCTGCATATAATGTATATTCTTCCGTGAATGCCTTATTCAGGAGCGATTTTGCACCCAGCACCGACCGCGGCGGCAAAACGGCTCCCCCCAGAATGACGACATTGGTCCCTACAAAAGCATAATCCCCTATAACAATGGGCGCACTGTCCTGCCTGTTCTTCACCACATCGATGGAATGCGTAAGAAGCTGAGACTGGTAGCCCGCCACGGTTACAAAATCACCGATGATGATGGAGCTTGTACAATCGAAATGATGATTCTTGGTGATATCGGATGATACACCCATGATCAGCTCTGCCCTGCGATCGGGCTGATGCCTGAAATGGAGTGAATCACTCTTTGTTGTAAAACCAGTGATCCAGTTGTTCCGTCCAATGGTCGAATTCTCGCCAAGCTCTATCGTATCCAGATGAATGGCCACCGTAAAATGATCTATTCTTGTACCAGCGGCCATTTTCAGCTTGGCTGGAAAGACCCAGGCCAGGCCAATCCTTGCTTTGGGATGAATTTCAAATCCAAAGAATTTGTTCAATGCGATCCTTCTTAATTTCCAGGGCAGCAAAAATGTGAGTAGTTTTAAAAGCATCGGCTTTTTATTTTCTGTTCAGTTGGTGTAGTTTCAGATATTGATCTATCATTACGGAAGGGGCAAAACGTCTGGCATTTTCAAATCCCTTTTGTATCAGGATTGCACGTTCTCCGGAGTCGAGGACCGACAACAATGCTTTTGCAAAATCATTGGGATTATGAGGATCTTCCAGCATGGCAGCTCCACCGCTGACCTCGGGCATCGGTTCAATATTGCTGGTGATCACCGGTGCGCCGCATGCCTGGGCCTCTATAACCGGCCACCCGAAACCTTCGGATAAAGAAGGGAAAACAAAGGCCGCACATGCGCTATACAGGGCCACCAGGTTGTCATGATCCGGGTTGACCACTGAGACGA
>CALMKH010000315.1 GCA_937867025.1 uncultured Bacteroidota bacterium
AATAAATTAAGGGATTTTGGCTGCCGGTTGGTGAAGAACACCAACCGTAAACATAAAGGGGACACTGGTGAGGAAATTTATAAGAAGAAAAGCCTCTCATTTCTGAGAGGCTTTTTTGTGCCGAAGTGTTACATAGTTCGAACTTTCTTATGAATGATTTAGCAAAAGTAGAGCATTTGATGTTGGACTATCCATAACTTAATTTTTCCCTATCTTCGCCTTTATAATGAAAAAATTAACGCTGTGCTTGCTAAGTGCAATTTACTTTATTTCTTGTAATCCGGTGAACGAGGAAAGAATGGAATTTCACAAACGGATACAAACAGCAACAATCCCATTGATAATCCATTTGTAGGTCATGAAGTGGTGGATTCGGCTTCCATACTGGATACGCTTGCCAAACATGCATCATCTGAATATTATCAAACATCTTTTATAGAGACAGGTCATTTAATTTCACGCTTTTACCAGGGGAGAGTTAATGGACAAGGATTTGGAATTACTGTTAATTTAAATGACGGCGTAATAACCGTTTATTCAAACAAGCATGGCACATGGCAGGTGACAGACCGCATTGATGAGGATAATTGTTTGGAGTTCAAATTGGTTAAAACCGACCTGAACAATGATGGATACAAAGACATAACTCTTATTTGCCCCGACGATTATCATCGGATGGCTTTCCTTTTTAATCCAGCTAAAAATATTATCGAGCATGCCCGTCGATATGACAGAAAGGAAAGGAACGATTAGATGAGCGAATTGCTAAAAAAGTAAAGCCTCTCATTTCTGAGAGGCTTTTCCTGTGCCCGAAGAGAGACTCGAACTCTCAAGGATTACTCCAACGGCTTCTGAGACCGCAACGTTTACCAATTTCGCCATCCGGGCAATTGTGGGGTGCAAATGTATGAATTTATTTTTATTTTTCAATGGGGAGCCGTATAAATCCATATAAGAAAACGATCTGCGGACGAAAAGTCTGGGGTTTTAAGAAAGAAAACCTCAATTTTGCCTCATATCAACACGTTATATGGAAGCACGATTGAACATTATCACACTTGGCGCGCATGACTTTAAACGCGCGGTCGATTTTTACGAGAAGGGCCTGGGCTGGCCAAAATCCCCTGCCAGTCAGGGCGATATAGCGTTTTTTAAACTTGGAAATATTGTTTTGGCCATCTACCCGAGGGAGGCCCTGGCGGAAGATATCACTATCCCAGCAGAAGGAAGCGGTTTCGGCGGCATTACCATCGCTTACAACACCCGCAGTGAAAAAGAGGTGGATGATACGATCGGGAAGGTGGAGCGGTTGGGGGCCACTATTATCAAAAGACCCGGGAAGGTATTCTGGGGCGGGTATAGCAGCTATTTCCGCGACCCGGAAGGTCATATTTTCGAGGTGGCCTTTAACCCGTATCTTCAACTTGATGAGCAGGGAAACCTGATGTTACCCTGAACTTTTTAAACAGGGCCAATCCGCGCCCCAATGACCGGAACGGGGCCGGGTTCCGGCGGCCCGCCCCTATAGCAGAGCAAAGCAGCGCTATAGGGCCGGAGCGACGCGGAGTGTGGAGGGCATGGACAGGCGCCCCAAAAAAAAATGGCTCCGATAAACGAAGCCATTATGATGTGCCCACGACAAGATTTGAACTTGCACAACCTTTCGGTCACCACCCCCTCAAAGTGGCGTGTCTACCAATTCCACCACATGGGCAAAAGCAGGGTGCAAAAATATATCCAATTTACCGAATTACAAAAACAAAAATTAAGGGGATTTTTCAATACCCGCATTATAAAAATCCTGTGCGTTTTTTCAGAGCAGGTACGGTATAAAAATGACCAGGCCGATGATGGCTGAAACTATGGAAATCCACAGGACTGCGGCAGCGGAAAGGTCTTTTATCCTTCCAGCATCGATATTAAACCCGGGCGATACCAGGTCGACCAGTTTTTCAATGGCGGTATTCATGATCTCTGCGGTCATGACAAGACCTGCACACAGCAAAAGGATGCACCATTCGGTGGCAGTAACCTGCAGCCAAAGACCCAGGAAGATGACCAGGGAGGCGGACAGGCAATGGAGCAGAAAATTACGTTCCCTGAAAGCCAGCCTTAATCCCTTGAACGCGTAGGTAAATGAAAGATATAATGAGTGTTTGGGCATCGGGCGTTCAAAATTAAGTTTTTTTGAGGATTTTGACCTGAATTTATTATTTTTGTGTAATGAAACGACTTGTTTTAGCACTAAGTATTGTTCTTGCACTGTTTCCGGGTTGTGAAGAAACCCCTCCGTTTATTGATTTTACTGATCCGGGCGACTCTGACACGGGTTATATTGCCGATACCATAGCCGGCCCTCAACACAAGGCTGTACTGATAGAAGACATTACCGGCGTACGATGCGTGAACTGCCCGAATGCAGCTGCGAAAATACGCGAGATCGTTGCCGCCAAAAGCGAAGACAGCGTTATTGCCATGGCGCTTTACCCCTGGCCTACAAACACGAACTCCAATTACGGCAACACGATTCCTTACCCCGGATTCCCGAAACTGGCCAATGACACCTGCTCACAGATTGTGGAAAGCGTAGGAATTCCGACCGGACTGCCCAGCGGCTATGTTGACAGGTATAATTTCCCTCCGATAATTACCAAGACCAAGGATGTGGTGAGCTGGGCGAATCTTGTCAATCAGCGGCTGAAGGGCAATACGCCTGTAAATATCTACCTGAAGGAATCGGTCAGCGGCAAGAAAATAACACTCGATGTAAAAATCCATTATACGCAGAATGTATCCGGCAAGCATAAATTCGCGGTGTACCTGACGGAAGACAGCATAGTCAGCAAACAGAAGGGCAACAGCGGCGAAATGGACGGCTATGTGCATAACCATGCGTTGAGACATACATTTGACCTGGCAGTGGGACGCCCGTTAAAAGGTACACTATCAAGGGGCAAGACTTACGACAAGCATTATGAATACGAACTGCCTTCGGGATCGCCGATAAGGCTCAAGCACTGTCATGTGGTATGTGTAGTCATGGTAGCCGAAACAGATGAAGTACTGAATGTAAGGAAAATTGCCCTGCATTGATGGACTGGCAAAGCTCCAGGAAAGGTTTCAAACACTATTTGTTACTCGAAAAATCGCTGTCAGCGAACAGCATCGGGGCGTACCTGCATGATGTCGCTTATTTCGAATCATTCCTCGAGTCGTCCGGGGAACATACCGGCCCCCTGTCTGTTGAATACAAACACCTGCTCTCTTTTGTACAATCCCTTACACAGACCGGCATTGCGGCCAGCAGCCAGGCGCGCATGATCAGCGGGCTGAGGGCATTCTACAAATACCTGCTGATGGAGGACGTGATCGCCAGGGATCCCACACAGTTCCTTGAACTTCCCAAAAAGGCCCTGAAACTTCCCGAAGTGCTCGAAGTGGAGGAAATAGAAAACATGCTAGGCCATATCGACCTCAGCAAGCCTATGGGACACAGGGATAAGGCTATTATTGAAACCCTGTTCAGCTGCGGCCTGCGGGTAAGCGAACTTGTGGGCTTGAATATTTCCGAGATCTATGAAAAGGACAGATTCATCAAAGTGCGTGGCAAAGGAAACAAGGAAAGGCTGGTGCCCATAGGCAAACCGGCGCTTAAGGCAATTGAGCAGTATGAGCGCGGTGTGCGCATGCATATGCAGGTCAAACCTAAATTTACCGATACGCTGTTCCTGAATCACCGTGGTTCGAAACTCAGCCGCGTATCTGTTTTCAAGCTTATCAAGCACCTTGCCCAAGAGGCGGGCATCAGGAAAAATATTAGCCCGCACACGTTCCGCCATTCATTTGCCACCTGCCTTGTAAGGAATGGCGCTGACCTGAGAGCCGTGCAGCAGATGCTGGGTCATGAGAGCATTACCACGACAGAGATATATACCCATCTGGATAAACGTTTCCTTAAAGAAACGATTGCGAAGTATCATCCAAGGGCCGGGAAATAATGAGGGAATTGAGAATTTCCAACCGCATCAGAACATTCCTTCCATTAGCTCCTGCCTGGTGATATTATTGAAATATTCGGCAATATTGAAACTGTTAAGCACGGACTCAATATCGTCCGAGCTGTGCCTGCGTTTCAAAAGGGCTTTTTCGATGTCTTCCTTGTCTTTTACATTAAAGAAATCACCGAAAAACTTAGCCTCTTCTATGATGCCTTTTTCTACATAGAGATAGGTTTCAATCGTCCCGCCGTCGGTTTTCATCATTTTCCGGAACGTGTATTTCGGTGAATAGCCGAAGTTCCATTCCCAGGTCCTGTATTTTTCAGCTGCCAGTTGTGTTATAGCCTGAATGTCTTCATCCGTATAAGAATAGAATTTGAAATCGACATATTTCCTGGCCATATAATCAATGATCAGGTCGTAGAATTCTGCCACGGTCAGCGGCTCTGAGAGGTGGCTACTGATATTGGTAACCCGGCTTCGCACCGACTTGACGGCCTTGTCCTGGAACTTGAGCGGATTTACTTTCAGGGCGGCGGACAGGTCGGCTATCTGGCTGGTAAACAATAATGTCCCGTGATGAAGTGTGCGTTTTTTCTGCTGGTATATGTGTTCGGCATTTCCGCTGATCTTCATGCCATCGATCAGCAGATCATTCCTGCCGCTGAATTCCGCGTGAACCCCCAGACTCCTCAGCACCTCGAGTATCGGCTGGGTGTAATGCCTGAAATCGATCTTGATATCATCCCTGTCGCGTGCATTGCTGATAAATGTGAAGTTCAGGTTTCCAAGGTCGTGAAAAACAGCGCCTCCTCCAGAGAGGCGACGCACTACTTTCACGCCGTGCTCTTCGACATATTCGAGATTGATCTCGGCCAGGGTATTCTGGTGTTTACCGACAATGATGGCATTTTCATTCCGCCATAAGGTAAAAATATCTTCATCAAAATTCTTTAGCAGGTATTCTTCGGCAGCGAGATTAAAATAAGGGTCTGTGACAGCGTTCTGTATGATAAGCATCGCCGCAAAATTAAGCTTTTGCAGGGAATTGGCAGGCATGCAGTATGACTGCATGATTTTTAAGCAAAACAATTTGATAAGATTTTTATAAAAAGCAGAAACAACCTATTTTTGCACCGCAATGATGAATTTTCAATTAACTGAAGAACAACTGGCAGTGCAGCAGGCGGCCAGGGATTTTGCCCAGACCGAACTTTTGCCGGGTGTTATAGAACGCGACAATAATCAGGAATTCCCGGAGGCCCAGATCAGGAAACTGGGAGAACTTGGATTTCTGGGGATGATGGTTGATCCAAAGTATGGCGGAAGCGGGATGGACGCTATAAGTTATGTGCTTGCCATGGAAGAACTCAGTAAAGTGGATGCTTCCGCTTCTGTTGTCGTTTCAGTTAACAATTCATTGGTGTGCTGGGGTCTTGAAGCCTTTGGCACTGAAGAGCAAAAACAAAAATATCTTGTCCCGCTGGCAAAGGGGGAGATACACGGGGCTTTCTGCCTGAGTGAACCGGAAGCAGGCAGTGACGCCACCTCACAAAAGACCACGGCCATTGATATGGGGGACTATTACCTCGTCAACGGTACCAAGAACTGGATCACCAACGGAAAAACCGCCTCGACTTACCTGGTCATCGCACAAACCAATGTCGAGGCAGGACACAGGGGTATCAATGCACTTATCATGACGAGGGACATGGAGGGTTTTACAGTTGGTAAAAAAGAAGATAAAATGGGCATCAGGGGCAGTGATACGCATTCGCTTATGTTCACGGACGTTAAAGTGCCAAAGGCCAACAGGATAGGGGAGGAAGGATTCGGTTTCAAATTCGCGATGAAGACCCTGACCGGCGGAAGGATAGGTATTGCTTCCCAGGCATTGGGCATTGCTTCAGGAGCTTACGAACTGGCATTGCAATACTCGAAAGAAAGAAAAGCGTTCGGCACGGAGATCATGAATCACCAGGCTATTCAGTTCAAGCTGGCGGATATGGCTACCGAGATTGAAGCAGCCAGAATGCTCTGTTACAAAGCCGCATGGTTGAAAGATAATCATATGGACTATGGCAGGGCCAGCAGCATGGCCAAATTATTTGCCAGCGAAGTGGCCATGAAAACTACGGTGGAAGCCGTGCAGATACATGGCGGATACGGTTATGTGAAGGAATACCACGTGGAACGTTTAATGCGCGACGCCAAGATTACACAGATATACGAAGGAACAAGCGAAGTGCAGCG
>CALMKH010000316.1 GCA_937867025.1 uncultured Bacteroidota bacterium
AAGGCGTTTGGCTATGAAGCTGCTTAATTGCACACTGCAATAATAATGGATAATTGTTAATTGGGACAGGGGTTAGTGTGTAATAAATACTGGGGATAGGATTTAGGATACAGGGGATAGGATTTAGGATACAGGGGATAGGGGACAGGAATGAATGAACAATTAATATTTCCTTCCCTTCCAGGTCGTGTTGCCCGGCCAGAAGAAGTAAATGATCGTGAGTGGTATCATCACAAACAGGTACAGATCGTAGATCAGCACGGCCAGGGGATGCTCCACATCCAGTTTAAGATGCCTGTTGATGATCAGGATCTGGAACAGCTGAATGATGTCTTTAACGATCATGAAGTTCAGCGCGATTTGCCAGTTGTGGAAAAACATGAACGGCAAAGCAATGTACCAGGCGCCGAAGATGAAGATCATGGCACGGTAATGAAAGGGGAGGTCCCATCCCCCGACAAGCCAACGTTTACGTTGTTTGAGCACGCCCTTCATGGTGGTTAAAGGCTGCGAGTATACCAGGGTTTCGGGATTCATGGACTGGGAGATGCAATGTCCCCTGTCAAGCAAGGCCTTGAATAAGGCGTAGTCTTCGGTAATGCTGAAGGGAATGTTCTGGTACCCCCCGGTTTCCAGGTACGCCTGTTTCGAAAACCCCATGTTATTGCCCACAACAGTCAGTGGTTGTTTAATGGATGAGAACGTATTGATAATACCCATAAAATACAGCCAGTCGACATGCTGGAATTTGTCGAACATGGTATCGGCGACTATATTGGTTGTGCCTCCAGCCATATGGCACTTGTTGTGCACCATCTGGCTGACAAGTCCTTTGGCCCATAAAGGGCCTACGGAAATATCAGCATCCGTGACGAGCAGGTATTCTCCCTTTGCTTCTGCCGCCAGTACGGCCAGTACCCTGGCCTTTCCCTTTGTAGAGGGATACTCTTTCCCGGTAAGGTTGATCAGCCTGAACCTGGGTTTGTCCCTGATGAAGTTCTCTGCCAGCATTTGTGTATAGTCGCTGCTCAGATCGTTCCCTATCAGTATTTCAATTTTGCCGGCATCGTATTCCAGGTCATCGAGCGCCTCGAGGCACCTGATGATGTTATCTGCCTCATTCCTGGCTGCAACGAGTATGGAAACGGAAGGATATTCCGCGAGCGGCACAAAATCCTGTCGCTTGTACCTGGCCAGCAGCACCAGGTAAGCAGCCTGTATAAGTATATAGACAGAGCAAAGCACTAGCGCTGTGTAAAAAACATAGATCATAATTTCTCGCAATTAAAACTTTCCCGGTTAAGGAATTGTAAATATTGTGGTAATAAAAACCTAAGGTTTTCTTCTGCTTTCACGGAATCATGGAACACGACGATATCGCCGTTCCTGGTCTTGCGGATGAGGCCATCCAGGGCGTTTTCGCGATTGAGGTGTTTTTCAAAATCGCATGCCAGGAGGCTCCACATCACAATGCTGTATTGGTTTTCGAGCGCTTTGGCCTGTTTCCGGCTGATGCGGCCATACGGCGGGCGGAAAAGCCTGCTGTCGACGTACGCGCGGCAGGCATCGACATTCTCTATGTAAGTCTGGGCTGGGGTTTTCCATCCTTTAAGATGGTTCATGGTATGGTTGCCTGTCTGATGTCCTTTTTCCAAAATCATCCTGTATGTTTCGGGATATTTGCGAACATTGTCGCCAACACAAAAGAATGTGGCTTTTATATTGTAGCGGTCAAGCTGCTCAAGTACCCACGGTGTGATTTCAGGATGCGGTCCGTCGTCGAATGTCAGGTAAACGGTCTTGTGAAGACCTGGTTTTTGCCATAAGAAGCGCGGAAAAAAATTTTGAAACCATGCAGGAATGGATTGATACCAAAGCATTTTTGCAATAATATGACTTTATTTGTTTCTTTTGTCAAAAAAATCGATCAGCGTTGATCCGGACAATACGTTAAAACACGTAAAAGCATATATCAGGTAACTATTTTTTAACAATTAAAAAACGTTATGAAAAGGTATAAAAGAATTGGGAAAATTAATTTTGCCGATTATGATCATGAGGTTCGTTCTCGTCACAACAACCGTACTGGCATTGTTGTCATGCAACAGCGACAGGAATTACCCCCTGTCGGAATATGGCAGGGATTATGATGGCATGCTGGACACGCTGCTGCCTTTCATAGCAGGGTACAACGATACCTTGCCACCGAAAGATTCCATCACCAGGCAGAAACTGATGGCACACAAGCTGGACAGGCAATACGAATGGATGCATTATGCTGAAAAAGGCAATACGGCCTATTTCATGGTCAGCCGCCTGGAATCCAGCCTCAGGAAGGATAAGTACGCAGCGGTTTGCGGAAAGTTTACAAGGGACAGCCAGGGGAAGGTTGACCTGTCAAGCTATGAAGAGCTGTTCTGGACATGGAAAATGAAAAAGGACAGCCTGTCTTACAAGGGGGACATACTGTTCAGCATAGCGGTTGAGAACGGCAAACTGGATGCCTACCTCCCGGAAAAATCCGCAGGGTACTGGATAGAATTTCCAAGCAGCAATGTGTATTACGACAAAGCCGGAAAAGCCTGGAAAACCAAGCTTTCCATTGAGTAGGCACTGGCGGCCGGGAGCAATTTAGGCATTAATTTTTTTTTCAGTATTTTAATTCTATTTTTGCGGTCTTTAAGAAAAAAGACATTAATGGGTATTTATAACGACATCGTTTCAAAGCAGGCCGGGATAGCAGTTATAGGCCTGGGTTATGTTGGGTTGCCGCTGGCGCTTGAGTTTGCAAGAAAATACAAGGTGGTGGGTTTCGACATCAATCCGAAGAGGGTGGATATGCTTAAGCGCAATGAAGATCCCAGCAAGGAAGTGGATGCTTCCGAATTCGAAGGTCGTGATATTACCTTTTCATGCGCGCTCGACGATATCCGGGATTGCCGTTTTTACATCGTTGCGGTGCCAACACCTATTGATGAAGCCAAAAGCCCGGATCTGAAACCTCTTGTCGGCGCATCAAGAACCGTTGGAAAGGTACTTAAGAAAGGCGATTATGTCGTGTTTGAATCTACAGTATACCCTGGATGCACCGAGGAGGATTGTATCCCCGTTATGGAAAAAGAGAGCGGGCTTGTTTTCAATAAAGACTTTAAAGTGGGATATTCACCGGAACGGATCAATCCGGGTGATAAGGTCAATACACTCACGAGGATCCTCAAGATCGTCTCCGGAAGCGATGCGGAAAGCCTTGAAGAAATAGCGTCCCTTTACGGGTCCATCATCACGGCAGGCATACACAGGGCACCGACCATCAAAGTGGCGGAAGCTGCAAAGATTATCGAAAATACACAGCGCGACCTCAATATCTCCCTGATGAATGAGCTGAGCCTCATCTTCGACAAGATGAACATCAATACGTATGATGTCATAGAAGCGGCCGGCACCAAATGGAATTTTCTTAAATTCAGCCCGGGCCTGGTAGGAGGGCATTGCATCGGCGTGGACCCGTATTATCTTACCTACAAAGCCACCGAGCTCGGACTGCATCCAAGGGTCATAGCCGCCGGAAGGTTCACCAACGATATGATGGGAGCCCACATAGCCAAAGTGGCTATCAAAAAGCTTATCAGCAACGACAAGAAGATAAAAGGCGCCAGGATACTGATACTGGGGGCCACATTCAAGGAAGATGTAGCAGATATCAGGAATTCCAAGATTGTCGATATCGTTAAGGAGCTGAACAGTTTCAGCGTGGATGTGGAAGTGGTGGATCCGAGGGCTGACGCTGAAGAGGTGTTCGAAGAGTACGGTTTTCACCTGACGAAGGATATAAAGGGAAAATATGACGGGGTGATCGCAGCGGTATCCCATGCCGAGTATAAAGGTCTTGACGAAGCGTATTTCCTGTCGATCTGCAATCCGGGTTCTTTTGTGCTGGACCTGAAAGGCCTGTACCGTGGTAAATTCAATGCCATGGAGTACTGGAGCCTCTAAAAATAATCACGTGATCCTAAGGATCTTGCTGCGGGATTTTGTCTTTTTATGACACAAAATTTTTAATTTTACGTCTGAAAGGATAAAAAGACTGAGCTATGAAAAAATTTCTCCTTTTACTTTCCTTTCTGATGTTCTTTTCCGCTAATGTACTGAAAGCAGGAACAGATACCACTGGCTGCAACTGGCTGGGAAGAATAACTTATTATTATTTCTGGGACACCTGCCAGGGTAACAGCGGACGAAACTCCCTGACCGCCAAGGTTGTCTTTAAGAATCAGGGTTGTTTAAAATACACATGGAAGGCCAACGGCAATATCGTCGGCACCAACAACTATATTAACTATGTCGTTACCCGGAATGGCACTTACCAGCTTTGTCTCAGTGTGTATGATTCATGCACACAATGTGATACCACAGTTTGTTACAGCAAGACCATCAGCTGTTTTACGACCTGCAATTTCAAGGCTAAACAACCCGCTATAACAGTAAATGATTCCTGTACCCCGAATGTGGGTCCGGCAGGATTGAAGCTAACGGCTTCCTTATCCAACTGGAGTTGTACCAGGGTATCATGGACGGTCAATAACGTATCGAAAGGCGGCGGAACATCAACCTTTGTGCCTATTTCCGCCAATGGTACTTACCAGGTATGTGCAAAGTTCACGGACACATGTAAAAAATGCGATACGACAATCTGTTTCACCCGGCAGGTGAATTGCAGCACAAAATGCAACTGGAAAAAATCAAGGAACCCGGTCCTGAGTGTTTTTGATTCATGTGTTGGTTACAGGACCTATGTATATTTCAACCTATCACTTTCGAACTATTCATGTTTAAAATATCAATGGAAGTCCGGCAATACGCCATTCGGTTTCAACGCTTCGTACTCCTGGGGTGATTTTTCAACGACCGATAGTGTATATACCGTTTGCCTGAAGATAATCGACACCTGCAATAAGTGCGATACGACCATTTGTGTTACCAGGACCAATCCATGTTACAATCCGCCGCCGCCGTGCCTCTGGAAATTGAGGAAACCGTACGTGAGTGTTTTTGATTCATGTATAGGTAACCGGGATTATGTATATTTGTCTGCAACACTTGCAAATGGTTCCTGCGTCAGGTACCAGTGGAAGTCGGGCAATACACAGTTCGGTTCCGGTACACATTATTCATGGGGTGATTTTTCAACAACAGATAGCGTATATACCATATGCCTGAAGCTGACCGATACCTGCAATACTTGCGATACCACCATATGTATCACCCGGACCAATCCTTGCTATAACCGGACAATCTGCAACTGGAAAGGCAGAACTCCCGTGTTCGGTACATGGGACTCATGTATAGGACCCGGCTACAGGAATTCGATAAACGGGAACATATACTTCTGGAATGGAAACAGCAACTGTTACAAATATTACTGGTATGTCAACAATAAG
Source organism: uncultured Bacteroidota bacterium (assembly GCA_937867025.1). GTDB lineage: Bacteria > Bacteroidota > Bacteroidia > NS11-12g > UBA955 > JABMMZ01. The sequence goes on from CALMKH010000316.1 coordinate 5,439, forward strand.
CTGGCCGGTACTTCTCCCGGCATGAGCTATACTGTAACAAGGAACGGTACTTATACCATGATGCTGAGGGTGGTTGATACCTGTAACAACAATTGTGATACAACGTTCTGGTCGTACCAGAAAATCAACTGCTTTGCCACATGCAGCTGGAAATCGAGGAATCCGACCCTGAGCGTGTTTGATTCCTGTGTCGGCAACCGTTCGTATGTATATTTCAATCTCTCCCTCTCCAACAGTTCGTGCTTGAAATACCAGTGGAAGTCGGGCAATGCACCATTCGGTTTCAACGCTCCTTATTCCTGGGGTGATTTTTCAACCACGGATAATGTTTATACTGTTTGCCTTAAACTGACTGACACTTGTTACAATTGCGATACAACGATTTGTGTTACCAGGTCCAATCCATGCTTCAGGCTTGGAGTATACGACAGGTTGGTTCCGGATGCGCTGAAGATATATCCTAATCCCGCCGGAGAATATGTATATGCTGACTGGCCTGGTTCACCGACGGATTATGAATGCGCAGATATGCTGGGGACAGTGGTCATGCGCGGAACAATAGCGACAGGCCTGAACAGGGTCAGTGCCATACATTTAAACACCGGCGTGTATATCCTGAAGGTATTTGCACCGGAAGGTGTAGTGGTGAGGAAAATTATCATACAGAAATAAAACGTACTGTTCTAAAACTAAAACTAAAACATGACAGGGTCATCAGAAGATGGTCCTGTTTTTTTTTGTGCAGAATGGATTGCCGGCAAAAGAAGATCCCTGCGCCATGAGACTGGAGGCGCTATGCCCTGCATAGCGGTACCGTTGACGGGCTGCAGCAAGGGGTGAACAAGGCGGGTCGGAATTCATGACTGGCGAAGCACATACGGTACGGGAGCGAAGCGCACCCGGAAGGCGAATAAGAGGCGCCCAAAAAAATGCCGTCCAATCATCGGATTGCACCGCAGATCATGCACTGCCTGAGTTCAATAATTTTATTCTATAAGTCTATTTGGTATAAGAATTGCAGTAGTGTGCGTTAAATTGTTTAGCTTTGGGACCTTTTAAAAACAAGGGGTTTCGGGTTAAAAATCCCATCCACGTTTTTGTAACTTTTAATTTTATGCTCTCTAAAACGCACTCTATTTATTTTGTATTACTCATTTCTTTATACGCCTGCGGCAACAAGAAAAGCGACAAATCGACGACTGGCAAGAATAAATCAAAAGCCCCGGTGGCCATAGATGTTTCGGTTGCCTCACTGCAGGATTTCAGCAATGCCATAGAAGCCAGCGGAACTGTGCTTGCCGGTGAATCGGTGGAGATGAAACCGGAGATCAGCGGGCGCATTGTCATGCTGAATATTCAGGAAGGGAAACAGGTTAGCGAAGGCACTTTGCTGGTTAAACTTTTTGATGATGACCTGCAGGCTCAGCTCAGGAAAAGCCAGGCACAGCTTGAGATTGCGAGGGCTACGGAAAAAAGGCTGAAGGCCTTGCTCGACGTGAACGGGCTTAACCGCGCGGAATATGACCAGGCGCTTATCCAGCTGAACAACATACAGGCAGATATTGATTACACAAAGGCCCTGATACGGAAAACAGAGATCAGGGCGCCCTTCAGCGGCACCGTTGGCTTAAGAACAGTAAGCAAAGGCGCATACGTTGGGCCGCAGGACATACTCGCCACCATGCAGCAGACCGGCATTCTGAAAATCGACTTTGTGTTGCCTGAAGCGTATGCATCGCACATCAGGGTCGGTAATGAAGTGGAAGTAAGAGATGACAGGGATGAGACATTCAGGGCCGTTGTGACAGCCCTTGAGCCGCAGGTAAATGTGGAAACGCGCAATATCAGGGCCAGGGCTGTTGTCAAAGACAAGGCGCAGGGATTGAATCCGGGAGCGTTCGTCAAGGTTATGCTGGAAGCAGGCAAAGGCAAGAAAGCGGTCCTTGTGCCTTCCAACGTGATCATCCCTGAAACCAGGCATAAAAAAATAGTCCTGATAAAGAACGGGAAAGCGAAGTTTACAATTGTTGAAACCGGGTACAGAAACGAAGACAAGGTGGAAATACTTTCAGGTGTGGAACCTGGAGATACGTTTGCGCTCAACGGCATTTTATTCCTCAGGCCGGATGCTGAAGTAAAGATCAAACAGGTTAAATAAGGGGAAAGTTACGAGAATGAATATTTCAGAATTAAGTTTAAAACGCCCCATATTCGCTATTGTCTGCAGCATAATCATCATTGTGATGGGAGGCGTGGCATTCAAATTCCTCAGCCTGCGTGAATACCCGGCCATTGATCCCCCGAACATTACGGTAAGGACCAACTACACGGGAGCCAATGCGGATATTATTGAGGCTCAGATCACGGAACCTCTGGAGAAGGCGGTAAACGAGGTGCAGGGAATCCGCACCATTACTTCTTCGAGCAACCAGGGATCAAGCCGGATCACTGTGGAATTCGGTCTCGACATAGACCTGGACGCAGCTGCCAGCGACGTCAGGGATAAAGTGAGCCAGGCCCTGAGCAGGCTTCCTGCCGATATCGATGCTCCGCCTGTCGTCAGTAAAGCGGATGCCAGCAATGATGTGATTATTATCCTTTCGGTGCAAAGCAAGAATAAAACCATTCTTGAACTGAGTGAGTTTGCGGAGAATGTACTCCAGGAAAAATTCCAGACCATACCCGATGTTTCAGGAGTGAACATATTCGGCATGAGGAGGTATGCCATGCGCCTGCAATACGATCCGGACAAAATGAATGCATACGGGATCACGGTCATGGATGTGCAGAATACACTTAACAGGGAAAATATCGAATTGCCGGGGGGCAAAGTGTATGGCAACAATACCGAACTTATTGTCAAGACTGTCGGCCGCCTGCAGACGGAAGACGATTTCAGGCAACTCATCCTGAGAGAGGATGCCAGCGGCATTATCAGGCTTGGAGATGTTGCGGATGTTATATTAAGCAGTGAATCGGAAGAAGTGGCCTTCAGGCTTAACGGGGTCAATTCTGTGGCCTGCGGCATTGCGCCCCAGCCCGGGGCCAATTTTATCAGGATATCGGATGAATTCTATAAACGTCTGGAAGAGATCAAAAACCAGAAAGGGTTTGAGGATCTTGAATTCACGGTGGTAACCGACAATACGGCGAATGTGCGGAGAGCGCTGAAGGAAGTTGAAGAGACGCTGATCGTGGCGCTTATCCTGGTGGTGCTTGTCGTATATTTCTTTTTCAGGAACTGGAGCATTGCCTTCAGGCCGCTTATCGATATACCCGTGTCGCTAGTAGGAGCCTTTTTTATCATGTATATAGCAGGCTTCAGCATCAATGTGCTCACCCTCCTGGCCATAGTGCTTGCAACAGGACTCGTGGTGGACGATGGTATTGTGGTGACTGAAAATATCTTCAGGAAGCTTGAGGAAGGCATGTCGATCAAAGATGCGGCAAGGGAAGGATCAAAAGAAATTTTCTTCGCGGTCATTTCGACTTCCATCACGCTGGCGGTGGTATTCATGCCGATCATTTTCATTCAGGGTTTTGTCGGAAGCCTGTTCAAGGAATTCGGTATTGTTGTGGCCGGCGCAGTGCTGATTTCCGCTTTTGTTTCACTGACACTTACCCCGGTATTGAATGTAATGCTCAACCGTAAAAACCGGAAACCGTCATGGTTTTATGTTAAAACCGAGCCGTTTTTTGAAGGTCTTGAGAATGGTTACAGGAGAAGACTGGAAGGCTTTATGAAAAGACGCTGGATTGCCTGGCCCATACTGGGTGTCTGCATGCTCACGGGCATTATCATCTGGTTCACGCTGCAATCCGAACTGGCCCCACTTGAAGACAAGAGCCAGTTCAGGCTGAGTGTCACAGCAGCCGAAGGCACATCCTTTGATTATATGGATCGCTTTACATCGGAATTAAGCGACTACCTGTATGACAGCATACCGGAACGGGAATTCGTATTCACGGCCACGCCTTCATTCGGCAGTGGCGCAGTGAACAGCGCTTTCGGAAGGGTTGTGCTTAACAAACCGGAAGAGCGGAACAGGTCGCAGGAAGAAATTGTCAATTCCACGAATACAAAACTGAGTGCTTTTAATGAGGGAAGAATCGCACTGATCCAGGAACAGACCATTAGTGTCGGTTTCGGTTCGCGCGGAGCTTTCCCCGTGCAATACGTCATACAGAACCTTGACTTTGAAAAGATAAAACAGGTATTGCCGGAATTTCTTTCAGAGGCGCGCAAGGATCCGACCTTCCAGGTAGTGGATGCCGACCTGAAATTCAACAAACCCGAGCTGGAAGTGAATGTGGACAGAATGAAGGCAAGAGACCTTGGACTCAATGTGCAGGATGTAGCCCAGACTTTACGGGCCGCATTGAGCGGCGGAAGGCTTGGATATTTCCTGATGAACGGCAAGCAATACCAGATCATCGGCCAGATGAAACGCGGCGACCGGGACGAACCAACCGATCTTGACAAGTATTACATCCGCAACAGCAGGAACGAGCTGATCCAGTTAAGCAATGTTGTAACGATAGAGGAAAACAGTAATCCGCCTCAGCTGTATCATTATAACAGGTTCAAGTCGGCTACCATACAGGCATCGCTGGCTCCGGGCAAAACAACCGGTGACGGCGTAAAGGCCATGAGAGCGATCGGCGACCGCCTGCTCGATGAATCATTCACGACCTCGCTCAGCGGTCCTTCAAGGGATTTTGAGGAGAGCGCTTCCAATACATCGTTTGCCTTCCTGCTGGCACTTATCCTGATTTACCTGGTGTTATCCGCACAATTCGAAAGTTTCATCGATCCGCTGACCATCATGCTGACAGTTCCCCTCGCATTGGCCGGAGCCATGATATCCCTTTGGATCACGGGACAGACCATCAATATCTTTTCACAGATAGGCATGATCATGCTGATAGGATTGGTGACGAAAAACGGCATACTTATAGTTGAATTCGCCAATAAAAAAAGAGAGCAGGGCATACCTAAACTGCAGGCAATAACGGATGCTGCAACGCAGAGGATGCGACCTATCCTCATGACCAGCCTTGCCACGGCACTGGGCGCCCTTCCGATAGCCTTGTCGCTCGGCGCGGCTTCCACCAGCAGGATACCCCTGGGGGTGGTTGTGGTGGGCGGCATCGTATTTTCATTAATGCTTACACTGTTTGTCATCCCCGCGGTGTATTCATATTTTTCGAGGGATAAAAAATACAGGCAATATCATGGAATGGAGGCATTGCCGGAAATGAATGAAAAAGATGAATAGGATCAACAAATTCGCACTTGTCCTGATAACGGGGCTTGTCCAGGGGCTTGCGGCCCAGGACAGGATGAGCCTTGACCGGGCAGTAAACCTCGCTTTGTCAAATAATCTCGAATTGCAGATTGCAAGGAATGATGCGCAGATAGCACACAACAACAATACTCCGGGTAATGCCGGTCAATTGCCTGAAGTGACATTGAACGCAAGCGATAATCCTTCGCTGATGAATATCAACCAGAAATTCACCAATGGCACTGTGATTGAAAGGAACAATGTATTCAGCCATTCGGCAAATGCCAATGTGCTGGCGACCTATATCCTGTATAACGGCAACAGGATCAGCTCAGGAAAGAGGCGTCTGGAATTTGAAGATCTGGCTGCCGCCAACCTTATGCAATCGCGCATCCAGACCATCATCAGCCAGGTGATAAGCAGCTACAGCAATATTGTGAAGGAACAAAAGTACCTGGAACTTTTGAAACACCTGAATGAACTAAGCGGTCAAAGGCTTGATATTGTAAAATCGAGACAGGCTGCGGGCCTGGCCAATAATACAGACCTGTATCTCGCCCAATTGGACCTTGAGACACAAAAACAAAACCTTATCGCGCAGGAAGGGATTATCAGGAATGCATATACCAGCCTGAACATGCTTTTAAATATCCGTGTGGATAGTGTATACGCCGTGGAGGATTTCCTGTTGCGTGAAAGCCCTTTGCAGAAAACCGGACTCGATTCGCTGATAATGCAGAATCCGGATATCCGGGTGGCACAGGCACAATTGGAAATAGCCATCCAGATGCAGAAGGAAATAGGTGCTGCAAGATTACCTTTAGTGCAAATGTCTGCAGCATATGTTTACAATATTTCACAAAGCCAGGCGGGTTTTTCGCTCTATAACCAAAGCACGGGGCCGCAGGCCGGCATAGGTATTTCCATACCCCTTTTCACGGGCGGTGTCAACCAGAAAAATTACGACAATGCAAAGCTCAATGTGCAAAGCAATGAATGGAGGCAGCAGCAAACCCTCCTGACCGTACAGGGATTATATTCGCAGGCCTGGCAGGATTATGCAACAGCAAAAGCGCAGCTGCAGTCAGATTCTGTGGCCATACAAACCGCAAAAAGTTATATTGACCTCATGCAGCAACGTTTTTCTGCGGGTCAGAACACCATCATAGAACTTAAAGAATCGCAGAGGAGTTACGAAGAAACGTATTTCAGGTATATCAATAACCAGTATATCGCCAGGCTGGCGGAAACCCAGCTGATGGGGCTGACGGGTCAGTTAGTCAGATATTGATTCATATTAAGATTAAGCGTATCTTTCATGCCCATAATAAAACAAGCCCCCATCAATTAAGACAGAGGCTTATTTTAATCTGTGTATCTACACGAAAGAAGTTTGTGTATTTGTGTAATTAAGCGGACTTCAAACAAACCCCTATTCCCATCTGCTTTCTGACAGGAACAGGAGCCTGTTTTTTTCGTGTATTTGTGGACTTTCTTTAACACACACACTTTATGTCAATCACCCACTTGCCATATATAATTCAAACTTTCGGCCTTTATTGTATACAAATGATAGTCACTTGATTAACTTTAATTTATGATTTTTTTCCTCTCAGAATGAAGTATAATTTCTCAATATGAAAAATTCGATATTTGTTTCCTGTGCACATACCTCAATAACCCTGTTTTTTGACCGGGTTATAGAGGTGTGATACGTTAGTCGTAAACGCCTAAAACTAATCCTCATTTACATCTTTTCAGGCACATGGTCTTTGTCGTTTTTAAAATAAAAAGTCCGCTGTTTCAGCGGACCTTTTCATAGTATTAGTGATATAGAATGGTGTTAACGTATAGACACTCCGAAGGTGGAAGCCCCGGTGGACAGATCAAGAAATAAACCCAGGTTATCTTTCAGATGATACTCTGCTCCCACATGCAGGTCAAGAAAAAGCGGTGACGTTCTCCTGTACACATCACGTTCTCCATAATAATCACTGTCCCATCTTGAATTTATAAGGGCAAAACCAAGCGAACCTGCAAGGTAAAAATCCCAGTCTTCATCTGCTTCCAGCAATTCATCAAAATAATAGGTGCCCTTTACGCCTACAGGAATAACTGTCTCGCTGTACTGGTATAATTTGTACGGGTGATTAGGACTTCCCCAGTACCTTGAATGCCTGTGCGAGTAAAAACTGGCAAAAGGTGCCATGGTAAAATTATCAGCTACATCAAATTCGTAGTTGGCGTGCAGAACAGGTATGGAATGTCCGACATGACCGTAATAACCGATACCGATGCCAAGGTTAAGCGTATGGCCGTATTCCTGCGCATTGCCATGCATACAGGACCACACGATAAGGATGGATAATAAGTGCTTATTCATGTTGATTGTTTTTTCATTCGTTGAGCAAATTGAATACCAAAGTGTTGAAGCATTGAAAGAATGCGTTGGAATGGGTGGATTGCTTTCTCAAAATGAGAGGAAAACTGACAATTTATGACCGTATTTTGGATATAAGAAAATATATAGAGATACCTTACCTGATCTTTACAATTGTCACCCCATCGCCGCCGAGCTGTTCGGTTTCGTGTTCATATCCTTCGACAAAGGGCAGGGACTTCAAATGGTCAATGATCAGTTTTCTGAGAATGCCATGACCTCTGCCATGGATAATTTTTAATGTAAAGATACCGAGCAAATGTGCATCATGTATCCAGTCGTCCAGTTGTTTTATTGCTTCTTCGCCGCGCACACCCCTTAAGTCGAGTTCAGACCTGAAATTACTTTGTTTCTCAAAAAGTCTTGCATTGAAGGTCGCGGTTTTTGGAACATGTTTTTTGTCGGCCGTGCCGTGATGCAGCTGGTTCAGGGGCACCCACATGGTAATATTGCCAAACAACACATGCGCCTGATCTTTCTTGATCTTCAGGATCTCGCCGCTTACAGGGTGATCCTCATGCCTGACGACGGAACCTACAACAAGCGGTTTGGCCGGCACTCCTTGTTCTTTTTTAGGTTTGGGACGTTCATGAAGTTCCGGCTTTATTTCTTCCCTGAAGGTATTCAGGTCGGTCCTTGCTTTTTTCGTTTCCTGCTTATCCGCCTTGCTTTGGGTGATCACTTTTATTGTCTGCTCGATCTTCCTGTTGGCTTTATTCACCAGTTCACTTGCTTTGCTTTTTGCTTCATTTAATATCAATTGCCTGTGCGTATCCAGACTTTCTTTCAATGAGGCATAATCGGCAATCAGTTTTTCAAGAACTTTTTCCTTTTCCTTTACCCGCTTGCTCATATCGGCAAGCTCCATTTTGTTCTTTTCATTTTCAGCCAGCAATTCATCGAGATCAATATGCTGTTTCCACGTGTTGATCTTTTTAGCCTGGTCGATGATCTTTTTATCGATGCCTACCTTCCCCGCAACTTCAAGTGCAAATGAGCTGCCTGGTTTGTCGAGTTCAAGCAGGAATAAAGGTTCAAGTTTCTGCAGGTCGTACAGCATGCGCGCATTCTGCACGTGATCGGTCTGGTTGGCCCATGCCTTCAGGTTGCCAAAATGCGTGGTGATGACACCGAATGCCTTTTTCGCCAGGAGTACTTCAAGTATGGCCTGGGCGATGGCACTGCCGATAGCCGGATCGGTACCGTTGCCCAATTCATCGATCAGGTACAGCGTATGGGGATCCGCATGTTCCATAAAATGTTTCATGTTCACCAGGTGACTGCTGTAAGAACTCAGATTGTTTTCTATGGACTGGTTGTCACCAATGTCAATGAATACCTGCCGGAATACGCTCATCCTACTGCCTTCGTCCAATGGAACAGGCATGCCGCACTGGTACATGTATTGTAAAAGCCCGATCGTTTTAAGCGCAATACTTTTGCCTCCGGCGTTCGGACCTGAAACAAGTATCATACATGTGCCATCCTTAACGTGAAAATTCAAAGGCACAGGTTTTTTATTATCCTTTCTCAACAGGAGATACAGCAGCGGATGTCTCGCATTCATGAGACTGATTGCATCATTATTCGTGATATGCTGCGGTTCGGTGGACTGCAACCTGCCGGCGAGGCTGGCTTTCGCAAGGGTTGAATCGAGGAACGCAGTATGCTGGATATGCTGCCATACCGATTGTTTGTAAGGGGAGAGCCTGGCAGTCACCTGGCGCAATATGTTCTCTATCTCTTTCTTTCTTTCGAATGTCAATTCCCTCAACAGGTTATTTTCCTCAAAACACTCAATAGGTTCGATATACAGGAATTTTCCGCTCTGGCTGTCATCGTGAACAAATCCCGGAATTTTTTTCTTGAACTCAGCGATGACGGGAATCACCAGGCGTTCATTTCTTATCGTGATCTCGGTGTCTCCGGCCCAACCGTTCTTTTTAGCCAGTTCGAACTTGGCCTGGAGCACACGTCTTACTTCTTTTTCCTTGGCATTTATTTTTTTGTGAATGTTCCATAATTCAGGCGAGGCGTCAGGACGAATCTTGCCTTCCTTGTCGAGGACATCGGCGAGCATACTTACCGCGGCAGAAAGATCGGAAAGATGCTGCTGTGCCAGATTCAGCTCAGGGAATATTTCAGGCCTGCTTTTTATAAAGCTAAAATTGGCCTGCATGGATATAAGGGACTTATACAGTATCTGCAGTTCGTCTTCATATAGTACGTGGCCTTCCTTGTCAAGCTGTTTAAGACAATCCAGGACATCTTCCAGGTTTTCCGGCAGCTCAGGGATATATCCGTTATGGCTTATATGGCCTGCTTCTGCTATCTGCCGGATGGAAGTGTGAATGGCTTTAGCCTGAGTCAGGAAGGATATTTTGTCAATGCTGAGCTTGCCGAGATCGGTCCTGCAATCCGATTTCAGAAGCTGTTTGATCTGATCAAAGCCAAGCTTTTCTTCTATATTTCCGGGGTAATTGGAGTACTTCAATATGGATTCCGTTTCTGTAAGATACTTGTTGAAAACAGGTGCTTGCTCATTTTCCTTCAGCTATATTGGCTTCCATTTCACTGAGTTGATCGATCACCTGCTCATATAGTTTTTCCGACACCTCGGGATGATATTCGAGATAAAAATCAAGACTTTTGCGAAAAACGCTGTCCTCGACATTGAATTTTTTCATGATGAAGTAACGGTCCTTAGCCTTATCCCTTGGCGGCGAATTGGTGTTGTTATATGTAGCTGCGTCCGTAATGCTGAGATCGGTCAGGATATCAACCATGGTCTTTTCGTCAATCACCCAATCGGGTTTGTTAGGAGCCTTCACCTGTTTCTTTCCGCAGGATAGAACAAGTAAAAAAAACAAGAAATAAGTCAGGCTGCGTTTCATTACTTTTGCAAATATAATGATTGTCGAAAACATAAGGAGGATTCAGCAAGAAATAGGCCAAAGCGTGCAACTCGTCATTGTTTCCAAATTCAGGACAATTGAAGAGATCAGGCAGGCTTATGAAACAGGGCACAGGCAATTTGCGGAAAACAGGGTGCAGGCACTGCTTGAGCGTGCAGAAGCGCTGCCATCAGACATAGAATGGCATATGATAGGGCATCTTCAGAGCAATAAGGTGAAGCATGTTGTTCCTTTCATAAAGATGATTCAGAGTGTGGACAGCGTGAAACTATTGAAGGAAATAGATATGCAGGCGGAGAAGAATAATCGTATGGTCGATTGCCTGCTGCAGGTTCATATTGCGGAGGAAGAGTCGAAATTCGGTTTTTCAATGAATGAATGCCATGCCATACTGGCATCCGGAGAGCCACAGCAACTGGGTCATGTCAGGATCAGGGGACTCATGGGAATGGCAACAAACACAAATGACATGGAAAAAGTAAAGCAGGAAATGAAGGGGTTAAAAACATTTTTTGACTCGGTCAGGACTGAGTTTAATCTTCCCGGTTTCGATATCCTGTCCATGGGGATGAGCAGCGATTACAGAGTGGCGGTGGCATGCGGCAGCAACATGGTCAGGGTCGGAAGCAAGGTCTTTGAAGGTTAATTGCGGGCAGAGTTCTATTCGTACCTTAGCGCTTCAATAGGATCGAGTTTTGCTGCTTTGGAAGCCGGATAATATCCTGCCAGCAGGCCGACAATAAAACATACGACAACGGACAGGGTGATCCATGCCCACGGAATGATAAAGCCGCTGTCCATCAGCATGGAAACAATATTGCCCAACAGTATGCCAAGAATGATACCCCCGATTCCGCCCAGCTGGCAGATAACGGCAGCTTCCGTAAGGAACTGCTGCCTGATAATGCCCGGCGTAGCGCCGATAGCCTTTCTAGTGCCTATTTCACGTGTGCGTTCCGTGACACTGACAAGCATGATGTTCATCAGGCCGATGGCCGCGCCTATCAAGGTGATTATGGCGATAAAGGTAGCGACGAACTTTAACGATTTGAGGTTGTCTTTTAATTTTTCGGTAATGGCATCGCTTTTTACAACGCTGAAATTCATTTCCTCTCCGTTCCGTATCCTTCTTATCGCCCTCATCAATCCTTCCGCCTCTGTTACAGCCATGTCGAGCTGCCTGATATCGTTGACAGCGACTGAAATGTTAAACGAATTTTCGGAATTGAGGTATTGGCCTTTGGCTTCGGTATTGGTAATGTAAACCATCCTGTCTTCACCGCCCATGCCCATGCTGCTGCCTTTGCTTTTCAGCACGCCTATCACCGTGTATTGGGAATTGCCAAGACTGATGCGCTGGCCAACAATATTTTCCTTGTCGAACAATGTCATGGCAATATCTTTTCCGACAATGGCATTCTTGCTTCCGCTGTTGGCTTCGGCGGCGGTAAAACTCCTTCCGTAGGAAAGCTCGGTTCCGCTGATGGTCAGGTAATTTTCATCGATTGATACGACCCGGATGTTGGGATTGGTTTTTTTATTACCGCTCTTTATGGTGGCGCTGAAGTTTATGTTTGTGCTTAATGAAACTGTCGAGGGAACAGAGAAACTTTTTTTGAATTCGGTTGCCTGGAAGTAACTGATCGGTTCGTAGTCAATCCTTTTCCTGTAACCCCCTCCAAGGCGGATATTGCCATCGCGGTTACGGATGTTAAAGGTGTTGCTCCCCATCTTCTGGAAGGTCTTTGACAGGCCCCTTTCAATGCCGTCGACAGCGGTCAGCATACCGACGAGAGCTGCAATGCCAATGGCAATAATCAGGCATGTTATGACCGTACGCAGCTTATTGTCGCGAATGGAGCTAAGGGCTATCCTGATGTTTTGCAGGGTGTTCAAGGTGTGTTGTTCAGGGGCTGATTTCCATACAAATGAAAGTCATTTCCCCCATATTTTATTAACGAGTTCTACCAATTGGCGTATATTACAGATCAAATGACAAAAAATTTTTTATTTTTTGAATACAAACACAATAAAGTTTCTTAGTTTTGCATTCCTCATATTAAATAAACGAAAGATGGATCCTTTATTACATGACGTCCTCGACATATTAAAATTCATTATTCCCTCATTAGTCGTCTTGGCAGTTTGTTATGTGATCATCAATAAGGTAATGGATGACCATTCCAACAGGTTACAGCTCGAGATACGCAAGCAGAACGCGAGCATGCTCACCCCTCTTAAGTTACAGGCTTACGAACGGATGATATTATTCCTCGAAAGAATAAGTCCTCAGACCCTCATCAATAACTATAATGACGGTACAAATTCGGCCAGGGGCTTAAAACACCTGATGGAATCATCGGTCAACCAGGAATTCATGCATAACCTTTCACAGCAGATTTATATCAGCAACCAGGCATGGAACATCATTAAGGTTGTGAAAGAAGAAGTAATACAGTTGATACATGAGACATATGAAAATATGGAGCCTGAATCAACGGGTGTCGATTTATCAAAGGCTATAATTGATAAGATGATTGCAGAAAATTCCATCCCTACGCTCAAGGCAATCGATTTTCTCAAGGCCGAAATAAATCTTTATTTTTAAGTTAACCTGTCATTCGGCAGGTTTTGTTTTGTTGTTACCATAGGAGTGTGTGGTTTTACCAGTTTTGCTATTTTGGAAGAAAAAAAGATATATAATGACAGCGGTATCGAAATAGCCAGGTGCTATGGAGATGAACAGCCCGGAAAGTTCCCATATACCAGGGGCATCAGGGAAGACATGTACAGGGGAAGGCTCTGGACCATGAGGCAGTATGCCGGATTTTCGACAGCGGAAGAGTCCAATAAGAGATATCATTACCTATTGAGCCAGGGCACTATGGGTTTGTCTGTTGCATTTGACCTGCCAACACAGATTGGTTACGACAGCTCGCATGAGTTCGCGGAAGGCGAGGTTGGCAAGGTAGGTGTGGCCATTGATTCGCTCAGGGACTTCGAAACATTGTTCCATGGCATCAGGCTGGAAGATATTACCACCAGCATGACTATCAACGCCACGGCATCCACGTTGCTGGCCATGTATATCGCACTCGCCAAACAACAGGGTGCTGACCTTCACAAAATATCAGGCACCATACAGAATGATATACTGAAAGAGTATGCGGCAAGGGGTACATATATATATCCGCCCAAACCGAGCATGCGTATCATAACGGATATATTTGAATACTGCAGCAGGGAAGTGCCTAAATGGAACACCATCTCCATATCAGGCTATCATATACGTGAAGCGGGCAGCACTGCTGCGCAGGAACTGGCCTTCACACTCGCCAACGGAAAGACATATGTCAGGGCCGCGCTGGAGAAGGGGTTAGACATCAATGTGTTTGCAAAGCGGCTTTCATTCTTCTTCAATGCGCATAACAATGTATTCGAGGAAGTGGCAAAGTTCAGGGCTGCCAGGAGGATGTGGGCGCATATGACCAAGTCATTGGGCGCAACGGATCCACAGGCACAGATGCTAAGGTTCCACACGCAGACAGGAGGTTCGACATTAACAGCGCAACAGCCGGAGAACAATATCATACGTGTGACCATGCAGGCTATGGCTGCAGTTATGGGTGGAACGCAGAGCCTGCATACCAATGGTTTTGATGAAGCATTGAGCCTGCCTACAGAACATGCTGCAAAGATTGCGTTAAGAACACAGCAGATCGTCGGGTATGAAAGCGGCATTACCCAGACAGTAGATCCTTTGGGCGGAAGTTATTATATAGAATCGTTAACGGACGAACTTGAGAAAATGGCTTATACATACATCGATGCCATTGATGCCATGGGCGGAAGTGTGGCAGCCATAGAACAGGGATACATGCAGGAACAGATAGCACGAAGCGCGTATCAATACCAGAAACAGATAGAGAACAATGAAAAGATAATTGTTGGCGTTAACAAGTATACTGACATGGATGAGCAGGTGAAGCCCGTGTTCAAGATCGATGATTCCATCCGCAAGGTTCAGATGGCCAAGCTTGATCAATTAAAAAACGAAAGAAACAATACGGATGTTGAAGCGTGTCTGAACCGGCTTTCGGAAGCGGCGAAGAACGGAAACAACCTTATGCCGCATATAATTGATAGCGTGGAAACATACGCCACGCTTGGGGAAATTGCAAATGAACTGAGAAAAGTATTTGGTGAATATAAAGGATAAGTAATGGTATGTGCATACATGAATGAATGGAAAAAAAGTTGTGAAAAAAGATATATAAAAGTAATGTGATAGTGTTGATTGCTTAATCGTAAATTACCATGAAGTCTGGTAACATTTCCGAAAAAAAAAATTAATAATCAACACAAAAAAATTTTTTTAATAACTTTTTTTAAACGTAATTTCAGAATTGAATTCAAAACTATACAGAAGCAATCAACACATTGAAAATCAACGAAATAAAATGAGCATGAGTGGACAACAATTTAACGCAGAATCAGTTTGGGCGAATTGCCTGAAGATAATAAAGGATAATTTACCTCCACAAAGTTACAAGACATGGTTCGACCCGATTAAATCTGTTAAGTTGGAAAATAAAATACTAACCATTCAGGTTCCAAGTCAGTTCTTTTATGAATGGCTTGAAGAACATTATGTCACTCTGCTTCAGAAAACTCTTAAGCAGGTGCTTGGTGTGGGATCAAAACTTGAATATAGCATCATCGTTGAGAACAGCACGCCGACCAATGGTCCGTATACTATTAATGTACCAACAGGCAGCGGGAAGAAACCAGTTACCAACGAAGTGAACCTGCCGCTAAATGTCACCAACAACATAAAGAACCCGTTTATTATTCCGGGCCTCAGAAAGATACCTATTGATTCACAGCTTAACCCCAAATACACGTTTGATAATTTTATTGAAGGCGAATGCAACAGGCTCGCAAGGGGCGCAGGTTGGGCGGTGGCTCACAACCCCGGAGGGACAGCTTATAATCCTCTGATGATTTTTGGCGGTGTGGGTTTGGGCAAAACACATCTTGTGCATGCTATCGGCAACCTGATCAAGCAGGTGAACAAGAACAAGACTGTCATCTATGTTTCAGCGGAAAGATTCGTCAATCAGTATGTTGAATCCGTCAAGGCAAATAATCAGAATGACTTTGTAAACTTCTACCAGAGTCTCGACGTATTGATAGTGGACGACATTCATCAATTGTCACAGAAGACCAGGACACAGGAAATATTTTTTACGATCTTCAACCAGCTTCACCAGTCAGGTAAGCAGATCATACTTACCAGCGATAAAGCGCCGAAGGATATCAAGGATGTCGACGAACGGTTATTGTCAAGGTTCAAATGGGGCTTGTCAGCGGATCTCAGCATCCCCGATTTTGAAACCAGGATAGCTATCCTGGAGAACAAGGCGTATGAAAGCGGTTTGTCATTGCATCGTGAAGTGGTTGAGTATATTGCCCATAATGTCGATAACAACATACGTGAGATAGAAGGCGCATTGATCTCATTGCTCGCCCAGAGCTCACTTAACAGGAAAGAAATTGACCTCGATCTCGCCAAGCAGATGATGAAGAACTTCGTCAAGAATGCCACGCGTGAGATCAGCATTGATTATATTCAAAAACTGGTATGCGATTTCTATAACGTATCGGTTGACAGTGTAAAATCCAAAACAAGAAAACGTGAAATAGTACAGGCCAGGCAGATAGCGATGTACTTTGCCAAGGACCTTACCAAAGCCTCGCTGAAAAACATCGGCACGCATTTCGGCAACAGGGATCACAGCACAGTCATTCACGCCTGCCAGACAGTGAACGACCTGATCGACACGGACAAAAAATTCCGTCATGATGTTGAGGAGCTGAATAAGCGCATCCGTATCAACACATATTAATTGCTGTAAGAAGGCTTGCAGTTCGTCAAATTTGCTTCTTTTTTATCCAGGCAAACTTCCCCTGCGGAAGGAAGTCCATGTTATACGCAAAGTATTGATAACATTGATCTTTGCGGTGGTATTGCCTGTGCAGTTGTGCAAGTATGCGGAGTTTTCAACGGTTTGCGATATTTCCGGGGGGCAATAATTGGCAAAAAAATTTGTTTAATTGATAATTTCCCTTCAAATTTGTAAATCTTAGTGTATATAAACAGGCCAATGAAAAAAACCCTACTCTCTCTCGGTATAATCTCGGTTTTCATAAGTAAAACCGAACTGGTACAAGCGCAGCAGGATCCTTATACAACGCATTACGCTTTTAACAGGATGTTGTATAATCCCGCGGTGGCAGGATCAAAGGACAGATATTGCTTAACAGCCTTATCGCATTACCAGTACCTGGGTTACGAAGACAGGACAGTTGAATTCTGGCCCGATCCAGCCACTCCGAACAGCCCGCAAAGACCGCCGGCCAACAAGATGGTTGGACCAAAGACCCAGATGTTTTCATTTTCCGCTCCGCTTCCGAAAAAATACGGTGGGTTAGGCATCGGGTTTATCAATGATAAATTGGGGTATGAAAGCAGCACGCACGTCAAGATTGACGCGGCGGGAAGGCTTCCTCTCAGCGCGGATGAAGCATCACTCTCCGTTGGTGTTGAGATCAATTTCCTCCAGAAAGGCATTAACGGAACACAGCTCAGGCCATTGGTTCCAAATGATCCGTCCATACCAAAGCAGCAGGTCAATGACAGGAACGTCATTTTCGGCGCCGGAGTGTATTATACCAACACCATGGCTAACTCTGCCGGTTCCATGCGCGACCTCTGGGTGGGCTATTCTGCGTTAAATCTCAACCAGCCGACATTCGTGTTCGGCAATAATATCGTATTTGCCACACCTGTAACCCACCATTATATCATGGGAGGTATCACAATGACCGACTTTATGGGAAACCCCAATATGAAGCTGCATCCTTCAGCCATGATCAAGTATAACAGGGGGATCACCCAGCTGGATATCACGGGTCTGGTTGAATTCCAGGAAAAGCTTTGGGGCGGACTGGCATACAGGACTACTTCTGACGCATTGTCCATCATGCTGGGGTATTCCGGTTTTAAGGGCACTTTCCAGGGCTTGAGGATCGGGTATTCTTATGACCTGACACTGAGCAGGATACTTAGTGTTTCTTCAGGTACTCATGAGATACAGCTAAACTACTGTTTTGATATCAAGATCCCGCCTCCGCCAAAAATCAAAATTCTTACGCCACCGTTCATGAACAAAACGGCTGACGAATAAAAATTGCGGAAAATTTTAAATTCGACACAATATTTGGTTTATTATTTTCGTTACAGCAGTATAAAAGTTATTGACAATTGTTCAAAAACTCTTATATTTGCAAATTAACACATAGCTTACACACACATAAACAATATAAATTAACCATGAAGAAACAAATGGATTTTGTTGTCAAGAACCTGAAAATGACGGCATTGAACAAGAAAGATAGGTGGAGAAAGGTGTTTAAGTCCGGACGATTGGCACTGATTCTAGGCCTTTTTACATTTGCTGGCTGCGGTCCTAAGAATACCGGTGACCTTATAGGTGTTCAGGGCAGGGGATTATGGTTCCATCCACAGCCTTACGGAACGGTTTATATTCCTTCCGGAACTTACCACTCCGGCCAGAGGGATCAGGACGTTTTCCAGTCATTCGTAGCGCCTAACAAGCAAGTGAGCATCACAGCATTCTGGATGGATGAAACAGAGATATCCAACAATGAATACCGCCAGTTTGTTGATTTTGTAATTGACTCCATCAAAAGGGTAAGGACTGGCGATCAGGCCTTATTCACTGAATTCGGGGAAAATTACGATGGTAATGACGATATCAACGAAGGTCTGGGTTTCATTAATTATGAAGTAGAGCCTGAGTGGGAAAAGTACAATGACGAGCTTTCCAGCCTGTATTACGAAGCGGACAACCGTTTCAGGGGCAAGAAGCAGCTCGACGTGAATCAGCTCATTTATGAATATGAATGGATTGACCTTCAGTATGCGGCTACCGATCCTGAAAACCAGAACAAATACCAGAAAGACAGGGTAAATAACCGTAAGAAATACATCAAGAAGGAAAAAACCCTTGTCTATCCGGACACACTGTGCTGGATCAGGGATTTCACATACTCCTATAACGATCCTATGGCACGCCATTACTATAATCACGTAAAATACGACGATTATCCGGTTGTTGGCGTTAACTGGCATCAGGCAAATGCATTTGCGATCTGGAGAACCATTTATAAAAATACATACTGGGAGTCTTTCAATGATCCTATCACTGAAGATTTCAGGTTGCCTACAGAATATGAATGGGAATATGCTGCCAGCGGCGGCAGGGTAGCCAGCCCATATCCCTGGGGAGGTCCTTATACCAGGAACAGTAAAGGTTGTATGCTTGCCAACTTCAAGCCTCTGAGGGGTAACTACGGAGCTGATGGCGGTATGTACCCGGTAAGGATAGATTCTTATTTCCCTAACGATTACGGACTATACAATATGGCCGGCAACGTAGCGGAGTGGACCAGCAATGCCTGGAGCGAACAGTCACACATCTTCACGCATGATCTGAACCCTGACTACAGGATCAGCATCAATGAGTATACTAAAGACCAGAACAATGATTATGCCGGTCCTGAAACTTCTCCGATGACCCTGAAACGTAAAGTCATCAAAGGCGGAAGCTGGAAAGACGTAGCATATTTCATCCAGAACGGAAGCAGAACGTACGAATACCAGGATACATCCAAGAGCTATATAGGCTTCCGTCTGATCCAGACTTATATAGGACGTTCAAACAAGGATAGGAAATAATAACGCTTTAAGCATAAGATACAGGCAATTAACGGATACCCTGGAGACAGGGTATCCTTCAATAAATAAAAAAATAACAATATAAATAACAATTTAACATTAACCTAAAAACAATTTACAATTATGAGCAGTAACAGCATTTTTGAGAGTAAAGGATTTAAAAAAGTAATGGCTTACGTTTACGGATGGGGAGCTTCAATCGTAATTATCGGTGCCTTGTTTAAAATCATGCACTGGCCAGGAGCTAACTTCATGCTAATCGCAGGACTCGGAACCGAGGCCATCATCTTCTTTATTTCCGTATTTGAACCTATACATGCGGAGTATGACTGGAGTCTTGTATATCCTGAACTGGCCGGTATCGAGCCTTCAGAAAAGAAAGCCAAAACCCAGGGAACCATTTCTCAACAATTGGACAAGATGCTTGCAGAAGCAAAAGTTGGTCCTGAGTTGATCGGAAGTCTCGGCAACGGTTTAAAATCACTGAGTGACAATGTGAAGGATATGTCATCCCTGAGCAATGCTACCCTTGCAACCAACGAGTACACCAACAACATCACAAAAGCTTCAAAAGCTATTGAGAATATCGGAGCGGCATCAAGCGAGATAAGCAACTCTATGTCTTCATTTGCCGGCGGTCTTACTACCATGGTGAATAACCTGTCTGCCACTGCAAACGACAGTGCTGAATTCAAGGAAAATATAGGTAAACTGAACAAGAACCTGGGAACCTTGAACTCTGTATACGGCAGCATGCTGAGCGCTATGGGTGGTGCTGCACGTAACTGATTTTTTAATTTTTCTGAAAATAAGATATAAGAAAGGAGAATTAAAAAAATGGCAAGTGGAAAATTATCACCGCGGCAGAAAATGATCAACATGATGTACCTCGTGTTGATCGCTTTGTTGGCGCTTAACATCTCAAATGAAATCCTAAAAGCGTTTCACCTGATGGAAGTGTCCTTTAACAAGGCAAACCAGGCATTGACTGATAAAAACAAGGCTCTGATGGATGCTTTCAAAGCAGCAGAGGACGATCCTGCAAAGGCAGCAAGAACCAAGAGGTGGGCTGAAAAGGCCAGGGAAGTTCAGAGGATTTCCGATGAGTTCTTTAAGAAAATTGAAGTCTATAAAAAAGACATAGAAGTAGCTGCCGGAGGCAGAAAAGAAGCTGAACCGGGTGAAACCGGCCTCAGGGAAATGAGCAAAGGTGATGACATGGAAGGGCATAAGCACTATCTGGGAACGGATGATGCCAAGCCGGGCAAAGGCGATGAGCTCAGAAAGCTTATCGATGATACGCGTGTCAAAATGCTTAAAGTTCTTGAAGGTGTTAAGGATGATAAAGCTACGATTGCATTATTTGACAAGAATACCGCATTCAGGGTAGAGGATTTCAAAGATGACAACGGTGCTCAGAAGACCTGGCAGAGGGACGTATTAGGTAAATCTCCTGTAGCAGGAGTTATGGCTATGCTGACCAAAGTGCAGAACGACTGCAAATCCCTTGAGACAGACATACTCACCAAACTCGCAGAGAATATTGATGCTTCAGTGGCTAAGTTCGACAAGACCGCCGCATTGATCATTGCAGAATCTACCAACGTTATGGAAGGCTCGCAATTCAAGGCTAAAGTGGCCCTGATGGCTTATAACTCCACTGCAGCTACCAAAATTCTTGTAAACGGTCAGACGGTAAATGTTGTTGACGGTATCGGTGAATACACTGCTACTGCCAGCGGCGTAGGAACACACAAAGTGGAAGCCAAGATCGAAACCATCGATCCGAATACAGGCGGGCCTACTTTTGTATCCGCACAGCCTATTGAATGGACTTCATTCAAATCTACCGCTACCATCTCTGCAGATGCAATGAACGTTCTGTATATCGGTCTCGACAACCCAATGTCCATTTCAGTTCCCGGTGTAACTCCAGGTAATACTACTGTTACTCCAGGTCCAGGACTTACGCTCACAAAATCAGGCGAAGGCAAGTACATTGCAAAGGTTACCGGAGGTAAAGAAACCAGCATTTCGGTAAGCGCAAAAATGCCTGACGGAACCTCTAAAAGGATGGGAGAACCGATGAAATTCAGGATCAAGAGCGTTCCAAAACCCGTAGCCCAGTTGGGGACACTTATTTCAGGATCATACAACAAGGGTGAAATCGCGATGCAACAAACACTGTATGCTTACCTCGACGGCTTCGTTTTCGACGGTGTGAAATTCACCATTACCAAGTACAGGGTGATCTTCATGCCTAAGAGGGGTTATATGGAGGACAGGCAGGTATCCGGTAACAGTGCAGCTGCTATCAGGGAATACGCCAACAAGGCAAAAACAGGGGATATGCTGGTTATCGAAGGTATCAGGGCTAATGGTCCTGGTGTAGTCGACAAACCGCTTAACCCGATCACATATACATTTAAATAAAGACAAATATGAAGATTATCTTTTCAGCCATATTGATGCTAACAGCCTTTACCATGAAGGCCCAGGTGAACTATGCTGATTTCATTACAAGTGGAGAACACAACAGTTACAAAAAGGTAGCCGTGCGTGAAAGGCCGATTATCGCTTATCCCCCGCTCAGGGAAGCTGACGTTAAATTCTCCAGGCGTGTGATCAGGTGCATAGACGTGCGTCAGAAAATGAACAAGCAGCTTGAATGGCCGCGCCAGTCCCTTAACCGTCTTCTTTATGAAGGCCTGACTAAAGGTACTATCGTGGCATATAAGAGCGATTCCCTGTTGTCCTATTACAATACAGAGGATTTCACCAAAAGGGGCGGAGAAGAAATCATAACGTTCATATCCACTGACCCGGACGATCCGACTATTGGAAGAGACTCAGTATACTATGAGCCTTACAAATATGAAAGGATAAGGAAATACTGGCTGATGGAAGACTGGATATTTGATTATAAACATTCAGTGTTCAAACCAAGAATTGTTGCCCTTGCACCGATTTTCGCCCCTACAATCGGCGGTGTTACCGGACGCGAGCAACCCCTTTGCTGGATCAAAATGGACGAAATCAGGCCGTTGTTAGCCAATACTGAAATGTTTAACAGGTATAACGATGCGATGAGGCTTAGCTTCGATGATTTCTTCCAGATGCGTATATTCGACAGTTACATCATATACGAATCGAATGTGTTTGACAATTACATCAATCAGTTCCAGGAATGGGAGAATGATGCGGTAGGTGCATTGCTGAAAAGTGATGAAATCAAGAATGACCTGTTCATTTTTGAGCATGACCTGTGGCAATTCTAGCCCTCTGCATGATCAATAGAAAATAATGAGAAATCCCGGAGAAATCCGGGATTTTTTTTGCTTGTTACATGGGTTTTGGGCCCCTATTTTATTTGTGTTGTGGCACTTGAAAAAGGGCAATAAAATTGCAGTAATCACGTTGTATATATAGAATCAGCAACAACAATGAAATGATCAACAATATGAATAATTATATCAACTCCTGCATCAGCGTTCGTATTGAACAGAACGAATGATCTGAACAGATTCATCCGAGGGACAGATTACCCCGTCAATTCCTGACGGGAGCCGCTTAAATTTCAATTCAGGGATTACCAAAAAGGAAGAAGATCTTCCGTGGCAATGCTTTGCCTTTACTGCTGCCGGACAAGTCCGGAGGATGAGGTATTCATGCCCCGGGAACAGATCAACAGGATCAGACAAACCAACTAAATAACATATAACATGGCAAACAGAACATTAACACCACGGCAAAAGATGATCAATATGATGTACCTCGTATTGATAGCCCTCCTGGCATTGAATGTTTCGAGGGAAATATTGAAATCCTTCCATTTGTTTGAGCTGTCATTCATCAATGGCAACAAACATACGGAAGCAAGGAATGCAGAGATCATGCAGGCATTCAACAACGGCATGAACAACGAGAAGACCAGGGCCAGGACTGAAAAATGGTATGGCCTGGCTGTAGAAGCGAGAAAGGTATCCAAGGAGTTTTGCGATTACGTTGAAAAAATGAAGGCCGATATCGTCGAGCGGGGCGGCGGCAGGGAAGAAGCCGAAAAGGGCAATACCGAGCTCCCTGAGCTTAAAAGGCCTGACGATATGGAGGAACATGCACATTATTTCATAGACGGGGGACTCGCTAACGGCAGGAAATTGCAGAACAAGATCAATGAAACACGTGAAAAGCTTGCAGCACTTGTCACATCAGCCAGGTATGGCGAGGCTATAAGAAATTCGCTGGTTAAAAAGACGCAGCTGAGGGCTGTGGATCCGGCTGACCGCAAATCCGCAAACTGGGTGAGCACATACCTTGAAAATGCACCGCTCGCAGGAGTAGTCACCCTCCTTACAAAAACACAGAACGACTGCAAGGCCCTCGAGGCCGATGTACTCACAGTCCTGAATGAAAACATCACCATTGAATCCATTTCCAATAATGCGCAGGTGGCCATGATCATTCCTGAGAACCAATCTGTCATGAGCGGACAGAATTTTAATGCCAAAATAGCCCTTATGACCTATGATACACACGTCGGTGCCCAGATGCTTGTCAATGGTCAGCCGGTAACTGTAACCAATGGAATAGGTCATATCAGCAT
Organism: uncultured Bacteroidota bacterium; assembly: GCA_937867025.1. Classification (GTDB taxonomy): domain Bacteria; phylum Bacteroidota; class Bacteroidia; order NS11-12g; family UBA955; genus JABMMZ01. The sequence goes on from CALMKH010000316.1 coordinate 29,509, forward strand.
ACCGGCATCCGGAACAGGTACGCATACCCTGCAGGCCAGCATTGAATCAGTTGACCCAAAGACCGGTGAGCCGGTGATGGTGAGATCAGAGCCTGTCACCTGGAACTCTTACCAGGCATCGGCATCCATATCAGCCGATAACATGAATGTGCTGTTCATTGGTCTTGAAAACCCCATGTCCATCTCTGTCCCCGGGGTAACTCCTGAGAATACCATCGTCAGTTCGACCAATGGCATTGTGCTCCGCAGCCTCGGTGCGGGGAGATACATGGCCAGGGTCAGCGGCAACAGGACATCCGGCAATATTAATGTCAGTGCACGGATGGGTGACGGCTCCATAAAAAGCATGGGAAGCCAGTCGTACAGGATACGCAAGGTGCCTACTCCCAAATTCATGCTGGGCAACCTTCCTTCCGGGTCGTATGAAAAATCGACCATTATAGCCCAGCATTACCTGTATGCCTACCTGGAAGATTTTTATTTCAAGGATGTGAAATTTACGATCAACAAATACCGCCTTCACCTTGTTACAAAACGCGTTATCCCTACAAACGAAATAACTGTTCATGCCAACACGCTGAACCAGGCCAAATCGCTTATCGGCCAGGCCAGGTCAGGCGATGTTATTTACATTGATGAAATCAGCGCAAGCGGCCCAAGCGGAGCAGTGCGTTTAGAACCTGTCACTTATAAAATCAAATAAATATGAACACTCACTTTGAAACACTGGCAAAACCGTCCATGACAGTCCTTATGGCCGCTGTAATGGCTGTTCCTGCATGGTCGCAGGTCAACTATTCCGATTTTATTCATTCCGGCGGGGAGATGACTTCTTACTCAAAACCGGCGGTATATGAGCGGCGGTTTGTTCCCGGGCCATCATTAAGGGAGGCCGATGTGAAATACAGCAAGCGTATTGTCCGCTGCATCGATACCAGGCAAAAGATGAACAAGCAACTGGAATGGCCGCGGCAACCGCTGAGCGGGGTACTGCGCAACGGGTTGATGGAAGGATCCATAGTGCCCTACCGGAATGATTCCATGTCTTCAGCCTATACAGTAACGGGGATCAGGGACAGACTGGGATACTGGAAAGTAGTGTCCATAAGCGTTAATCCCGAGGATCCGGAAGAAACCATTGATACCAGCATCTGGATAGAGTACGATTTTTCCAAAATCCATAAGTACTGGATCATGGAAGACTGGATATTCGATTACAAGCATTCAAAGTTTTCGCCGAAGATCATAGGATTGGCTCCCGTATATCGCCCGGAGCTCGAAACCCTTGTAGGCAATGAGCAACCGATGTGCTGGATCAGGATGGATGATATCAGGCAGACATTGGCCAATACCGAAATGTTTAACAGGTATAACGATGCAGCGAGGTTAAGCTATGACGATTTTTTCCAGATGCGGATATTCGACAGCTATATCGTGTATGAGTCCAACGTATTTGATAATTATATCAGTCAGTTCGAAGAATATGAAAATGATCAGGTGGCAGCGTTGCTTAAAAGCGATGCTGTTAAAAATGACCTGTTCATCTTCGAGCATGACTTATGGCAATTTTAATTCTTCCTTTTTTCTATTCCGATTAAAATGCCCCGGATATTCCGGGGCTTTTTTCTGGATAACATCCTGACTTGTATCCCGGATGTCCCGCCGCAATTGCTTCAAAGCCAGCTACATGGCAAATGGAAAGGGGCGCTGGAGTGCCTGTCTTTCCCGGTCTCTCACGCGTTATTCCCCGGCTCATCCCTCACGTAACAAATCTTAATTCATAAATCCTAAAATTTTGCGTACCTTTGCAAACTTTTACCGAACGGGCAGCCCCGTAAAAACATATGCAACAACCCATCAGAAATATCGCCATTATAGCTCACGTCGACCATGGAAAAACAACACTGGTAGATAAAATCCTTCATCATTGCAACCTGTTCAGGGAGAATGAAGAATCCGGTGAATTGATCCTTGACAGCAACGACCTGGAAAGGGAGCGCGGAATTACCATCTTTTCGAAGAACGTTTCCGTTCAGTATAAAGGAATCAAGATCAATATTATAGATACTCCCGGCCACGCAGATTTCGGAGGTGAGGTGGAGCGCGTATTGAAAATGGCCGACGGTGTGGTATTGCTTGTGGATGCTTTCGAGGGTCCCATGCCCCAGACACGTTTCGTGTTGCAGAAGGCGCTTCAGCTTGGCTTAAAACCGATCCTGCTCGTCAATAAAGTAGATAAGGACAACTGCAGGCCAGATGAAGTGCATGAAGCAGTGTTCGACCTGTTCTTTAATCTTGATGCTACGGAAGAACAGCTCAGTTTCCCGACAATTTACGGAAGCAGCAAGCATGGCTGGATGAGTACAGATTATAAGGTAAGGACCGAAGATGTGGGTCCGTTGCTGGACTGCATACTTGATTATGTGCCTGCTCCTGCCATACACGAAGGAACCTTGCAGATGCAGATCACATCGCTCGACTACAGCAATTACCTGGGACGTATTGCAGTAGGCAAGATACACAGGGGCACGGTGAAGGAAAACCAGCCAGTGACTCTCGTCAGGAATGACGGAACCATGGCAAAAATGAGGGTAAAGGAACTTTACACGTTTGAGGGCCTTGGTAAGAAGAAGGTCGCGGAGCTCATGAACGGCGATATATGCGCCATGGTAGGGATTGAGAATTTCCAGATAGGGGATGTGGTGGCGGATTTTGAAAACCCCGAAGGCATGGAGAAGATCAAGATCGATGAGCCTACGATGAGCATGGTATTTACCATCAATAATTCTCCGTTCTTTGGCAAGGAAGGCAAATTCGTTACATCCAGGCATCTCAGGGAAAGGCTTGAAAAGGAAACAGAAAAAAACCTGGCCCTCAAGATTGAGGATACGGATAGCCCTGACTCCATTCTGGTTTACGGTAGGGGTGTTTTGCACTTGTCTATCCTGATAGAAACCATGCGAAGGGAGGGATATGAACTTCAGGTCGGCATGCCAAGGGTGATCGTAAAGGAAATAGACGGCGTCAAATGCGAACCGGTAGAAATGCTGGTGGTGGATGTGCCCGAGGAATTCGCGGGTAAAGTGATAGAGCTGGCTACACAGAAAAAGGGTGAGTTACAGGTTATGCAGCCCAAAGGCGATATGCAGCACCTGGAATTCAAGATACCGTCGAGAGGCCTGATGGGTTTGAGAAGCAATATGCTGACAGCTACCCAGGGCGAGGCTATAATGGCCCACAGGTTTATTGCCTATGAGCCATGGAAAGGGGATATCCCCGGCAGGTCGAACGGTTCGCTGGTGAGCATGGAGACAGGCACCAGTACCGCGTATTCCATTGACAAAATGCAGGACAGGGGTATTTTCTTCATTGATCCGGGCGAAGAGATTTACGAGGGTCAGGTGGTAGGAGAGAATTCAAGACAGGATGATATGGTACTTAACCTTGTAAGAGCCAAGCAGTTAACGAATTTCAGGGCCGCCGGTAAGGACGATTCAGCTAAAATGGCGCCCAAGCGGCAATTTTCACTTGAAGAAGCGCTGGAATACATACAAAAGGATGAGTACGTGGAGCTTACGCCTAAATCACTGAGGATCAGGAAAATATATTTGAAGCAATCCGACCGTGAGAGAAATGCCAAGCAAACACTGTCATAAAAAACGCACAATTTGTTGATATTTTAGGATTTTGATATTTTTTATTCAGCAAATAATCAATAGATTTGCACCCAATTTTAATTATAAAATAGAAAAAATGAAAAAATTATTAGTTATCGCTATCGCCGCATTCGCTTTCACAGCTTGCAACAATTCTGCTAAAGAAGGAGATGCTAAAGGAACTGATTCTGCATCTGCTCAAACTCCAACTGAGCAACCAGCTGCAACTCCAGAGCAACCAGCTGCAACTCCAGAGCAACCAGCTGCAAACCCAGCTCCGGCTGAAGGTTCTGCTGCTCCAGCTGCTCCAGCTGAAGCTGAAAAGCCAGCAGCTTCTCACTAAGAGGAGATGACATTCTTCAAAAAGGCAGCTATTTTTCGATAGCTGCCTTTTTTTTGCTTTGTTTTTTCATTCTTTTGACGTAAATTTGCAGCGATGATAAGACTATACACACTGTTATTAACCTTATTTTTGTTCCTGGGAAACGCTAAAGCTGATGTTAATCCTGTGGCTTTCAAGATGTATCCCAATCCAATGACAGGGGATGTGCTCCAGGTTAATTTTGACTTTGAATTCAAACAAGGCCAGGTGTTTTCATTTGTAATTACAAATGTTATTGGCCAGGTGGTCTATACGCATACGCTCACGGACGAAGAGGTAAAGAGAGGTAGTTTTACCATTAATGTGCAGCAACTGGACCTTGAAAAAGGCATTTACCTGACAAAAATGATCAATGGTGATCATTCTTCCGTTCAGAAACTGGTACTCAGGTAATGTCACAACAGACTTTTCGTCTGACAACAGAGTTTATCCCACTCATTCAGTTATTAAAATATACCGGTATTGCCGAATCAGGAGCAAGGGCTTCGGAATTGGTGGTGTCCGGCGAAGTATTTTGTAACGGGCAGGTAGAAACACGAAAGCGTTACAAAGTGAGGAAAGGCGACCTGATACGCATTGGCAACCAGACTATTGAAATCATCTGAGTGTATGTTGGTAATAAGGGACGCCGGTTCAAATGATGCCCAGGCCATACATGACCTTATCTATGAGCTCGCTGTTTATGAAAAGGCGCCTGAACAAATGGTCAACCCGGTTGACGATATTGTTCGGGATGGTTTCGGAACCTCACCGGCCTTTATCTGTTTTATAGCCGAGTGGGAGGGCAGGGTTGCCGGCATGTCGCTTTGTTATTTGCGTTATTCCACCTGGAAGGGCAGAGTGCTTTATCTTGAAGATCTCATTGTTACGGAAGCGTACAGGGGTCGCGGCATTGGCAAAGCCTTGTTTCAATACACGCTTGATTACGCCAGGAACAACCATTATAAGCGGGTTTCATGGCAGGTTTTGGACTGGAACCAGCCCGCCATCGATTTTTACAAAAGTTTCGGTGCCGCATTCTCGGAAGAATGGCTCAATGCCTGGGTGGAACTCCAGGAAATTTAAAACTTAACGTGAGTTCGGGTTAAGATAAGTCATAAAGTCCATTTTACCTGTACCAGTTAGGTTTTCGAACCTAACGGTACGGCATTACTCATTCTACAGAGTGTTTTC
>CALMKH010000317.1 GCA_937867025.1 uncultured Bacteroidota bacterium
GGCTTTCCGTGCATATCATTCAGAATGATGCTGTACCCTTGCGATGCCACCATGTAGTCGCGTTTTACCACATTGAACAGGCTGGTCAGCGCCTTGATGAATTTTTTAGCTCTCTTTCTGCCGGGCTTATCGTCATCCGCCGAACTGCCCCCGCCGTTCTTCAGGTATTTCATCGGCGTATACGTGGTGATGACGGGGAAATCGCGCGCAGTGTAGAATTCATGCACCACTTTTCCCGTGCTGGTCACTATGGCCCCGGGTTTTGGAATGTTGCGGACCACAACTCTGCTGTAACCTACCGAGGCCGACGGGAAAAATGTTTCGCCAAAAGGTTCTTCCAGGTACTCGTTCAGGTCGGGGAACATAAACCTGTTGGTGTGATAAAAAGCCGGTATTCTGAACGGATTTTCATCCCCGCCTATAAATGGTTCATAGGATGCCACGCCGCTGCTGATCACTTCTCCCTTATTGCTGCTAAGCTTGGTTTTGGTAATATAGCTGAACTCCTGCCCGTACTGGCCGGATTCCTGCTGGCTGTCCATGTTGCTCCAGTTGTCGTTTATTGTTATCTTCTTAACCCTGCATCCACCTCCCGGCTTGAACTGGTCGGTGCTGAACAGGCGTATATAGGACTTATTGACTTCAAAGTGCTGGGCTATTTTTTTCATCCTTAGGTTCTGGTATGGACCGGTAAAAATATTGAGCGCCTGTCCGAAAGAATTCATGAGTGATTTAATAGCGTCGCCTTTGTCGCCTCCCTGGCTGAGGTCGCTGCCCGGGTACATTACTTTCCTTAAGTATTGCATGCCGGTCTGCCATGCCTGTTTCGCAATGGGGTTGCATTTGGTGATACCCACATCGCCCTGGTTAACCTCCTTCAGCTTGATATAGCCGTATTTCTTTTCCGCATCAATACCGCACTGGTCCACATCGATCTGCGCATAGCCCGATATATATTCAAAATCATCAAAACCATGGGCCGCCGGATCTATGTTCACCTTGAACCTGTAATAAATGTAATCGATCAGGTCACCGTGCTCATTCCTGAGATAATGATTCAGGAGGTAATCATGCGTATTGCCTGTAATATCGCCAGGGTCTTCCCTGAGCTTAAAGAACAGGTAATTATTGTTCTTCCCGTTGTCATACAGATTATCCTTGATGGCAACAGCCTGGTTGGGTTTCCTGATCTTCTTCGTATAATCGCCGACCTTGAACTGCCAGTAATCCAGTGACGGTTGGTAAGCCGCACCTATAATCTTTACCATCTGCATGGCCTTCCTGTCCTGCACATAGGCATAATCGTCGGCCTCGTACTGCACATTGATTTTTCCGCCTGAGGGCAGTTCTACCTGCGTCAGATTCCAGGCTGTGGCATATTTGTCCAGCGTATCCCTGTCCGTATCGTAATCCAGGTACGGATAATCCCGGTTGGGGAGCTTTTCATCCGCGCGTTTATAATTGCCCCAGCGGTCGTAATGCACATGGCTGTAATTTGGGTTAAAATCGGAGTATGTGAATTTATAAGGGTTCAATACTCCTTTGCCGGAGTTCTGGTAAGTGAAATAAATGCTTTTAAGGGTTAATTTTCCATAGGTGGAGTTTTCGCTGTTGGGTATGCCCTTGCAGAGACTGTAATCGTATTTAAAGACAATGGTCTTGACCGGAACGGCTTTGCTTCCGTTTGACAGGAGATCTATTTTGCTGTAAATCACAATGGAATCAAGCTTGAGTAGTGTATTGGATTCCGAAGTGCTCTTGCCGCCGTTCTCATCAATAACCCCATAACCGTCTTTGCGTGGTGAAAGTTTGAACTCTGCTATATGGGTTTTGGATTCCATCGACTGCAGGTACCAGATTTCTTTTTTTCCATACACATATGAACCCTTATCATCAGACTTGCTGGTGATGAAACCCTGGTCCAGGTTGGCCATGTTCTCTTCATACGGTGTTCTCCACTGATAATGACCGGGGACCTTGTAATAGTTGAACTTTACGGCACTGCCGTAATCGTCGTCGGTAATGCCGTTCCCGGTGATATCTGAGTAATCGGGCGACAATACGCCGGT
>CALMKH010000318.1 GCA_937867025.1 uncultured Bacteroidota bacterium
CCTGATCGCAGCAGTGTCTGGCGCAATGCATTCACCATGCCGTGGTTTTCAAGTATGGCATTGCTTGTTACTGACCTGAACAGCTTGGCCTCCGATTGCAGGCGTGTCTTTTCATCGAGCAGTATTCTCCTGGCGCGGTCGATCATGGTTTCGCGTGCGCGCTGCACGGGTACTGAAAAGTTATGGAATTTCTGGATAAGGTATTCGGCCATTTTTGTAGGGGTAATGGCATTTGAGAAGGAGATCATTTCTGCGACTGTTTCATTCGTGGCATGACCGATACCGGTGATCACGGGGATGGGGAACAGCGCAATTTCCCTGGCCAGCAGGTAGTGATTGTAGCATGATAGTCCTACATCGCCACCGCCTCCGCGGATGATGGCCACGGCGTCAAAGTGATGCTTCACTTTCACAATCCTTCTCAATTGAAGTATGATGGAGCTTACCGCTTTTTCACCCTGCAACACTGCAGGAAACAGCATATGGAAGAACCTGTAGCCCCACGGATTGGTATCGAGAACTTGTGTAAAATCGGCGTATCCCTTGCTGGTCTCCACTGAAATAATGGCCAGTCGCTGGGGAAGCAGTGAAAGGCTGAGTTCCTTGTTGCGGTTGAAAATGCCTTCTTCCCGGAGCCTGCTGATACTTTCCTGTTTTTCCTTTTCCAGGTCTCCAAGCGTATAGGACGGATCGATATCCAGTATACGCAATGAAAGTCCGTAAACGGGATCAAAGGAAATGGAAGCGAGGAGTAAAATCTTTATGCCGTCTTTCAGCGGTTCCTTCAGGACGCGTACAAACCTGCTGTTGATGCTGTTGTAATCGTCGCGCCACAGATTCGCCTTTACCTGGGCGATCACTTTGCCTTCGCTTTTTTCGACAAGTTCGGGATAGCAGTGGCCGGAATGACTGTAATAGTTCAGTTTGTTCATTTCAGCCTTAATCCAGTACGTATTCCTGTAACGGTCGGCAATCGTTTTCTGTATGCTCTTTGTGACCTCAAGCAATGAAAAGATCTGTTTGTCGTTAACGGTTTCAGGCATTGTTACAAAAGTATGAAACAGAGCGTTTCATGTGACAACAAGTTACTAGAAGTTACAAACACCGTTATCAAAGTTTTTTTCCATTGGAGCTACCTGTAATGGCTTTTTCAAGCCTGGCCAATTGTGTTTTCTCCTGTTTCGCGCTCATGATCCAGTAGATGATGAATTTGCGGTATGACGGCGCCTGTTTGCTGAAAAAGTTCCACGCCTTTTTGTTGGCCCGGAAAATTTTTTCATATGCGGGAGAAAGTTCCTGCGGCCTGTTCTCCGGACTGTCATCCATGGGTTTACTTTTGTCCCGGCTTTCAAAAAGCTTAAGTCCCTGTTCTGTCATCTTCCCCTGCCTGATAAGCTCCTTTACTTTTTTGATATTGATATCGCTCCAATTGCTTTTAGGTCGCCTGGGCGTAAAACGGTTCAGGTACGATTCGCCGTCAATGGATCGTCGTACGCCGTCTATCCATCCAAAACACAGCGCTTCATCCACGGCCTCCGGCCAGGTGATGCTGGGTTTGCCGGTTCCGACCTTATAAAATCCCACCAGAAGTTCTTTGGCCTTCATATGGTTTTTCTCCAGCCATTTCCTGAAGTCGGAAGGTTTGGCGAAGAATTTGGGTTGTTGCGCTTTTGTTTTTTTCTCTGTCATGGGTTAAAGTCCCCTCCTGGGAGGGGAGGGGGCGAGTAAGTCCACCAACCTCTCACCCCTTAATATCATAAGATAATATTATTCTCGGGCACCAGGGGTTGTGGCAGGAATGTTTCACCGAGCATTTCCCTCAGGTCGATCTCGATGTTGCGGCTCATTTGTGAGATAGGCACATCATTGGCGCCTCCCTCAAAAGGATTTTCAGTACTTTCCCCGACCTGTTCGAGTGATGTGTACACCCATGAGATCAGAACGCTGAAAGGGATCACCAGCCATACCATATGATCTTCCATAAAGCCGTTCATGTGCTTGTTCAGTTGGTCGAAATCATTCAGCATGCAGAAAGGCAGCATAATGCAGAAAAGACGCAGGAACATGGTATTGATGGTGGCAAACTGCCTGGGGTAAGGGAAATTCTTGATGCGCTCGCTTTTACCCTGGTTTTCGTAAAGATCCTTTATCACATTTTCCATCAGGTAAAACTGGTTGCCGTCTATCTGCTTGTTTTCATAAAGTTCATTTACCGTTTTCGATTGAAGGCCCATCAGCTGGGTTGCCCTGTTCTTTGTTGTCAGGATATACTTCAGTTCTTCATCCGGAAGGAATTTTGAGAGCTCCTCATTCAGCAATGTTCCTTTTTCAGGCACAGCATAGTACCGGCTGTATTCCCTGTTGTAATGTTTGGAGGTGTTTTCCCATGGCCTCGGTTCGCGCATCTGGTAACGCATGGCTGTCAGCCAGGCGAGATGCCGGTAGATCATTTCCTTCGTTTTGGGATGATTGGCGCCAAGGAAATCCCTGCTCATCGTACCCCAGATACGGCTGTTGTTGGCAATGGCGCCCCATATCTGCCGTGCTTCCCAGGTCCGGCTATATGTCTGCGTATTCTTAAATGCAATAAGGAAGGCAGCAGCTGTGCCTAAGAGCGCCGCCACTGTCCATGGCAGGGCAATCCATTTGACTGAAAACACTTCATAAAGGATGACCGGGATGGCTCCGATGATGATGAGCCAGTAAATGTTCCTCCTGGTCCACAGAAGGAATTCTTTGAGGGTATATGATTTGCCGATGTGCATGTTTTAATTGAGAATTAATAATGACGAATTGCAGCTGTATTGTGAAAATATAGTTTTATAAATGTGATATTGTTTCATTTTCGTATTCCCAATTAAAGTAACGTGATAATTCCATGCCTATTCTGCGCCAGGATTTATCCTCCACACGCACATCATTGATGATTTCTTTCATTTTCCCAATGACTGTATCAATATCATAATGCTTTATAACAAACAGGCTATTCCCCTTTAACGAAGTTATACCATCTTTTATATATTTCTGATCATGCCCGAGTATACAATTGATTAAACCTTTCTCATCACAAAGAGTGAACTGAAAAATGTCAGCACCTACCGTCCCCTGAGTGCCAATTTGCAATTCAAATACAAGCATAAAGCCATTGTCGGGAACGCGGAATTTAATTTGATCTTCCTTTCTTGCTCCTGCGTCTGACCAGATATCTTTTATTTCAAGTTTATTCATATTGTTTCCTGTTTTATTAAGGCAATACTACCGGTCCCACAAATGAGAGCCAAAGGTAAGCACCCAATATCCCGCCGATGAATCCGCTGCTGATGAAGACCAGCCTGTATTCTTTTGGAATGATGCGGAATATCACATATAGTACAACAAGTAATCCTAAACATGCTAAAACAATAGGTATGGTACCACCCGGTAAATTAAAATACATGTTAATGACATTTTCATCCCATTGTCTGCTGCTAAAAAAATTCTTGTTCATAATGCCGCGACCAATTCCCAGGCTTAGATTATATATCTCCCTCATCCAGAATAAGGATAGAAAGACCGCTATCCAGTCGGGCACCTTCATACCTTTTGCATATATGCGTTTCTTCCTGAAAAGCAGTAGCACTAAACCGATGGTGCCGGTTAGCATGGTTTGAAGTGGTCCGCCCATCCTAACCCACAGGCTTTCACGTCTTACCTTCCTGCCGTAATCCCTGTATGCCTTTTGTTTTTCTTCCCTGCTGGTATATAATGCATCAATTTGATTGATATCTTCCTGATATGATTTCTCCCAGTTCATGCTGGCATAGTGCAGCGTTGTGGGATGTCCCTGCCACGCAGCCACCGCTATGTGCCCATATTCATGCGATAGGGTTCCTACAGGTACACATATCATGAAGATCCCAGTAAAAACAAGCAGTCTTTTAAGATGTGTATTCATGATAGTCGTTAGGGGATAGGGGATAGGATATAGGGAGGGGTTAGCAGATAGTGGATAGCAGTCAGTGTACAGTAGTTAGTAAATAGTAGTTAACAGTTTTCTTCCATGCGGAGGGATAAAGTCCCCTCCTCGGGATGGGCCCGGGGTGGGGGTATAGTAGTTGTGGTTAGTATTCCTTCAGTGGAAAAATAAATTCACCTCATCCATCACCTCTGTTTTCCCTGGCAGAACATCATTGCCCTGCGGGAAAGTTATTTTTGTGTTGGACTTTCAAAATGCCAGTTGCGCGATTCGAGATATTCCCTGCAAGTTTTACAAAAGGCTGTTTGTTCGTCAAAATGATTGCCTCCCTCGGCATCCCGCATATAACATGTTTTTTCGGGACAATGCGGCAAGCCCTGGGTATGTCCGAGTTCATGCAGGCATAATTTGAAGAATTGCGAAGGGATATTCTTCTTTGCCAGTCTGAAGGTCGACACTACGCACGACTTCCCGGGCTGATAACCAAGGCCCATTATCCCGTAATCCACACTGCTGCCCGTCGTATGACTGATATCGCTGCTGGTCATTCCTATTGTGATGTTTCCTTCGGCGGTCCGGTCTTTAAGGAAGCGTATCAGTGAATCTGCGCGGTAACGCTTACGGGGATGGTAATAAGCCTGGGAAGGAAGCTCTATGGATTGCTTTATCCGGACATGAGGGTACACTTTCTTCAGACGCTCCTGCACATGTCTTACATGTTGTACCGGCATATCCCCCAGCGGCTGTATGATGATAATAAAAGGCTTTTTCACTTGAATGGCTTTGTCGATCCGTTTCTGTACCTGCTCACATGAAGCGCAACACAGGATACAAAAAGCCAATAGTGAAGGGAGATATGGTATGTTCATAGATCGAATCAAAGACTTTGTTCACTGTGGAATTGGAGAGGTCTTTTTCAGAGCTGAGTGAACAAACCCCGGACACACTTCGTGTCTCTCAGTCACAACCCTTTTAAGTGCCTGAACTTAGTTTCCGCTAAGATATAGAGGGATGTTTTAATTTTCAAAATATTTTTCAGACTATCAGGCCGGTTCGCCAGACCTTACAACGTCATGTCATACCCCCCATGTGGTGTAGAGCGTGTGTTTGTCTGGATGCGACACGTTTGAGTGGCGATGTATCTGCTGCGCCAGGTCTGTTTTTATTTTACCACCTGCGATAAAATATCGCGGCTTCTCAGATCAAAGTTTTCGTTGATATGCAGCTTGTAGTAAAGAATCAGGTCTTCTATGGTCTGATGCCTCAACGCTGCGTCCTTAGGAAGATGATTGATTCCGGAAGTAAGTATCTCGTAAATGGTTTTTGAAACCGGCACATCCGAGGTATATTTCAGTTGTAGCATGCTGTTTGAGAAAATGCCGTTCTGCAGGTCGAGGAGCGCATCTTCGGCATAACCGTCGATGTTCGGCGAACAGCCGTAATGGTAAAGTATTTTCAGCATCATGAAAGGCAGCTGCCAGAAGTGGATGGGGCTGTTCAGCCCGGGAATGGCCTGTTGCTGCAGGTATTCAAACAGGGATTGATTGTGTTCATTCTCGCGGATCACCTGCTGGAGCAGTTCGCATACAATGCTGTACAGGGCCTTGTTGTTGAAGTCGTGCAGGTCTGGGTACAGTCTGCAACTTATGTCGGTAATGCGTTGGAGGTTCCTGGTTTTCTGATAATGGAACGTGATATCCACCACATTCAAAGGCTGGAGATGTGATATGCGCACTGCACCCTTGTTCCTGAACGCGCCCGGGATGTGAAACCCCAGCAAACCGTACTGTTCTGTATAAATATTGCTGATGGCCGAAGCTTCTCCATACTTGATAGTCCTGATCACTATGCCGCTGGTCTTTCCTAACACTACCTGATGAATAAAATCTTGCCCACTTCGGTTTCTGTTCCGTCCGGATTGATGCAGAATGCCAGGTATACCCCCGTAGCCGGGCGGGTGCCGTCGAAGGTCCTGCAATTCCAGGTGGCCATGCCTCCGTTGGAGAATGTCTGGTACACAAGGGCTCCGTTAATATCGGTGATCTTTACAAGCGAATTGTCAGTGAGACCTGTAATGGCGATGTCGCCATCGAATTCAGGCCTTACAGGATTCGGAAAGATAGTGAGTTTTTCTATGTTCTTGCCTGGCGGCATGGCATCAGAACGGTAGGATACAATACCTTGTTCGGTTCCGAAAAACACCTCGCCGGTGGATTCCATAATGCCGATGGCATGTACGTTATTCGACATGAGAGGAGAGTTGTCGGTGGTAAAATGCCTGAGTATAGTTTCCCCGTCGCTGTCAATGAGCCAGGCGCCGTTATTGGTGCCGAACCAGCGCCGGTCGGCCCCGTCAACTGTTATGCAGTAGATCACCTCCGAGCCCAGGAGATAACCCCCGAGATTAGAATTGGCTTCTACGGAAACGATCACGCGTTCGCAATCGTAATTGCCTGTCCTGAAGGCATTGTTGGGACTGCGCACTTTGCAATAACCCTGGTCGGTGCCAACAAGGAGTTCTCCTGATTTGGTGAAAGCAAAGTCATTGACTGCGGTTGAGGGGAGATTGCCGGTGCCCTTGGCGGTATTGAAAGCAACGCCTGTGTCATCCGATTTGTCGGGTGTGTTGTTATCGGTGAATGCTATCAGGCCGTAATTGGATTTCGGTGTGAGTATCCATTTATTGTTTCTGCTGTCGATCAGTATCTTGCCCGTCTGCCTGATCTCATAGGGCAGCTTGTACCCGGTCCAGGTCCCGTTCGGGCTGATCTGGAAAAGGCTGGTGTCGACATCCCAGTTGCTCACCCATAGATTGTTCCTGCTGTCGGTAGCCAGACCTGTAATATACGTATAGCCGCCCAGCCTGCCCTGTAGCCGGGAATTGGACTTGTCGAACACTTTTGCCGGAACTCCGTTGTTAAGTTGCACCAGACCCGCGCCATGCGAACCTATATAAAGCCTGCCGTTCTGTTTCTGGTAAGAGGCCACGGTCATATCGAATACCGGATCCAGCACGGGATGCACCGGGGAATTGGTCCATTCAAAATTGTTAAAATGGTAATACCTGCTCCAATTAAAGGTAGGATTATACGTGCCGGGTGAAATGGATCCGGCCATTACCCAGAGGTTGCCGTATGCGTTGATGAACTGGTGACTTGTATTTGACCTGGGGCCGTTCGGGAAAAAGCCAACATCATTATTTGCGTCCTTAACTACCAGTCCTGCGATCGGGCTTGCATACCATACCTTGCCCTGGCCGTCCAGCATGCACTGGTTGAGAATGCCTATGGTTACAGAGTCAATGGTATGATCTTCCTTTATCCTGTAAATATGCCTGCCATACAGCCCGATAAGCAATTCGTTATGGTTGATATCGATGTTTGTAACGGTGAGCTTCTGGTAATTCCTGAACAGCTTCCATGTATTGTTTTCCTTGACATAGAGCTGGCTGTCGATTTCCGCATAAAGTTTCTGGTGAAATGAGGCAATATGCCTGCTTCCTATGGATGCGGGCTTTGAGAGATACCAGTTGCTGAAAAAATACAGGTTGACACCTTCTGCGGTTGATCCGCTCATAACGCCTTTGCTGGTGCTGATATAGATGCTGTCATTATCCTTCGAAGAGCTGTAAACGTCAATGGTAGTGCCGTTCGGGCCGATATACTGATAGGAATTCCGCATTTCATTCTTTACAATATCGAGTTCCATCAGGCCGAAGGATGTGCTCAGGTATGCAATATCCTTCACAATGTTGATATGGTAAATGGTTTTGGCGCCAACAATTGTTTTCCTGTAAATGTCATCGTTTCTGGTGATGGTGTTGTTGCGCAGCAGCTCGATCTTGCCGTCTTCATATACAATGACAAGGGTCTGAGTCTCTTCGCCATATTTGATAGCCTGCACTTTATAGCCTCCGAAACCATTGATGGGCGACAGTCTTTCCGTGCTCATATCGGTTTTGTTCAGCGTGAACATGCCGTGCCGGGCTGCACAATAGATTTTTTCCGGGGTTTCCGCAATAGCCCGGACGTCATGGTAAGGCAGGTGAATGCGCCAGTTGCCAACGGGTACAGGCGCGTTCTGGGCATCCGCGAAAAGGCCGCAGCAAATGGAAAAAATAATGGAGGTGATGGATTTTACAGCTTGCATATGGCGGTATAACTTAAAAAGTGCGGTTTTATTATCTTTTTCCCATAACCTGAACGTTATGTGAATAAAGTAAAGGCAAAAATATTACATATTATTTAAATGTTTTTAAATATGTCTTACTTTTGTGTTTTAATTATATAATGTGGGAAAAGATCACGTACAACACGGTTCCGGGGAACACGTTTTTGCCGGTATACCGCAAAAATCAGTCAGAACAGGTCGTTGACGGCATAGTGATACCACAAGTTACAGCATGAATAAACATAGTTTTAACAAAGAGGAGATAGAGTTCCTCGAAGGTCCCCAGTCGAGAAGAAAAGATTATTGGTTTGCGGTCAAAGTGGTTTTCGAATTTGTAAAAGGATTCAGGATACTGCACTTTGTAGGGCCCTGCATCACGATTTTCGGTTCAGCGCGTTTCAAGGAAGGGCATCCGCACTATGAAAGCGCCCGAAAACTGGCAGGACTTATTGCCAGGCAGGGTTTTACCATCATGACCGGCGGAGGCCCGGGAATCATGGAGGCAGCCAACCGCGGCGCACAGGAGGTGGGTGGCAAATCGGTGGGCTGCAATATTGTTCTTCCGTTCGAACAGCAACCTAACCCATACCTTGATAAATTTACGAACATCAGGTACTTTTTTGTCAGGAAGGTGCTGTTGCTGAAATACTCTTACGGCCTGGTGGCCATGCCGGGCGGCTTCGGTACGCTTGACGAACTCTTTGAAGTCCTGACCCTGATACAAACAACCATGATACACCGCTACCCTGTTGTTGTATTTAACCGGGCCTATCACCAGAGACTGCTGGAATACGTAGATGAGATGGTGAAGAACGGCACTATCAGTCCTGAAGACCTGGAGCTGTTTATGGTGACTGACGATATCGACGAAGCGGTGGAATTCATCGCGCGCAACACCATTGTGCCTTTCGGTCTGAAGAGGATCAGGAAGAGCAAGTGGTTGTGGGAAAAGTAGGATACAGGGAATAGGATATAGGATACAGGGAATAGGATATAGGATACAGGGAATAGGATATAGGGAGTTTCCTTCCCTTGAGCAGTCCTTCTGCCCGGCAAAGTCCCCTCCTCCGGTATAGCCCCACTTGATAGAACTCCAATTAAGTCTCCTCCTGGGAGGGGATTTCGGGGTGGGTCCCCTCCGTTGGAGGGGAAGGGTGCGTAAACCCGCGCACCGAGACTGAAGGCAGTGCCTGCAAGGCACTGGTGCCGTGGTAGAACTGCTTTGCAGTACACCACGGTACGGAGCGCCAGCGGACCCGCAAGGCGAGGATTATGCGCCCATCCCCATCTAACCCTATTCGTACTGAACAATTACATTATCGGATATACGTCATCTGTTTTCAATTATCCCTGTTGTATCTTTGCGGCATGATTCAAGTGAAAAAACCATCCGATTCCTATACCGTCATGAACGAACTGGTATTGCCCAATGATACCAATACTCTCAACAACCTGATGGGGGGCAAGTTATTGCACTGGATGGACATAGTGGCCGCCATAACCGCGCAAAAACACAGCAACAGCATCGTGGTGACTGCAAGTGTCGACGGCGTGTCCTTCAAAGAGGCCATCCAGCTGGGCGATGTTGTAACCCTCGAAGCGTATGTGACGCGCTCTTTCAACACCAGCATGGAAGTGTTCATTGAGGTGTCTGCCCATAATATTCCCCGCGGCGAAAAATATAAATGCAACGATGCATATTACACGTTTGTCGCCATTGATTCGAGGAACAGGCCTATTCCGGTTCCGGGACTGGAGCCTGAAACCGAGGTGCAGAAAGCGAAATTCGACGGGGCTATCCGCAGAAGACAGGTAAGGCTCGTGATGGCCGGAAAAATGAAGCCTGAAGATGCAACGGAATTAAAAGCGTACTTCACGGAAAAATAAAAGAACTGTTTTTCCGTTCATATTGCAGAAACGTAATATGGATTGAAAGCACTGGTTTTATATGGTCTCCTGTCCGCATTCTGCCTGCAGGCAAATGATACCGTAAAGGTGCTGTTTGTTTACGGGTCAAGGCCGAAAACAAAAAGCGAGGCGAAGTGGTTCGGCGGTATTCACGGCGGGCATGTGAGCGTTCAGTACGGACAGGGATATGCCAGTTTTATTCCCAGGGGGAAGTTTCATGTTGTCAGGAGCAGGAAAGATTTTCATTCGGCATTCACAACGGAAGAAGGGAGAAGTTTTGTGTTTGATACGAGCAATTGCCGCTATGCCATTATCAGCATTCCCGTTACTGCCTCGCGTAAAAAAGCCCTGGATTCGGTCATATCCGTTCGGCTGGACAGCACACCGTACGATTATGCATTTATAGGCATGCGTTGCGCTTCATCCGCCTATGAAGTGATGAGTTCGGCAGGGATATTCCCTTCCATGAGCCATGCCGGGATGGTCAGAAAATATTTTTATCCAAAAAAGCTGAGGAAAAGGCTGCTGAAAGAAGCAAGGAAAAACCACTGGCCTGTTTTTTACCGCCCGGGCAGAAGCAGCAGGAAATGGGAGAATGACTGAGTGCAGACTGTCATTTAGCGATCTGCAAGCTTAACCCGTTCATCGTATGACCTTTACAACGCCGTGGGTCTTGTCTTTAATGCCGCACCCCTCGAACTCCATAAAATAATAGTACGTGCCGTCAGGCAGATCACCTGCTTCCCAAGGGATATTCTTTTCGTCATATACCTTAATCCCCCATCGGTTGTAGACTATGAGGCGGTACTTATAAGGAGGGATTTTTTCGGGGAAATACTGGTTGATCCCGTCACCGTTAGGCGTGAATACATTGGCGGTTTTGAAAATACTGTGGTAATCCACTTCTTTCATATTGAAACTGTCCCTGAACGGGCAATTATTCCGGTTGATGCCGTTGACGCTGAAATAACCGCTCTTATGCACCTGCAGTATGCTGTCATGAAAATTCTGAGGAATGACATCGGGATTCGAATGCCAGTTGATAAGCCTGGTTCCTCCCAGCACTCTCAATGTGGCCTCGAGCTCGTAGGTGAGCGGGTTGCAGACCAGGCTATCCGTCAGGAGCCTTACTTCCGTCTGGTCTTTAGTCACCACCATGGTGTCATATGAGCTGCAATTGCCAAGCTGAACGTTCAGCCAATACAGACCTGGTTCTGTCACCTGTATGAAGCTGTCGGTTGAGCCTGTGCTCCAAACATAACTACCAGCACTGTAAAATGTATCGGGTCTAACCGTCAGGGCCTGGTTGCGGCATATCATACTGTCATCAGGCAGTGCAAAACGGATCCGGTCGTACACCGTGACAAGCCTGTTGATGGAATCGACGCAGTTTCCCTTTTTAGCCACCAGTTTTACCAGGTACTGTCCTGCAGAAGGATATTTGTAATAACCATCCTTGACAATGGAGGTGTCGGCCGCGGTAGTGGAATCTCCGAATTCCCAGAAGTAAGCGTCAGCGTTCTGGCTGTTATTGGTAAAAAACACCTCCCGGTTGCAATTCACCGACGGATTAGTGAATGCCGAGGTGGTTTCAAACACGCACTCCTGTACATTGAACTGGTAGTCGCGTTGTGTGAATCCCACCAGTTTGCCATTCCTGTATTCTTTGACCACAATGCCTACTACGAACTGCCCCGGCAGGGTGGGTGTTATTTTTAACAACCCTGTTTTCCTGTCGAGTGTAATGACAGGATTTGAAGGTATGGCAAGAGGAAATGTATAACCGGATTCAAACACTACCTTGGAAAAGGGCGGTGTCTGATATTGATTGAAATTGGGTCGCGGGATGGCCTGGTTGGCCCCGGTGTACGGATGGAAGAATTCATACACCAGGCTGTCCCCGTCATGATCCGTTGCCGAATGGTCGAATATCAGCGGGGCGTTTGTGCATAGAAAATTAGGAGGAAGGTTCCTGAACTCAGGGCTTGAATTAAATCCGAAATCCGTCGTATCGTTGATGCGGGTCCATATGTTTTCGCCGGTTGAAAGGGGATTTACAAGATTTTTAATGGTGTTGTTGCGGCAGCACCTCTGGAAACTGATGATATACCCGCTTTTGGAGGGGGGCAATACCATGGTGGTGATATATTCGTACGCATCCACACAGGCGTCAGGAGCGATCTTGATACAGTTGTAGTTGGTTTTCGACACTCTTACCGGGGCGCTTCTCTGCACGCTTTGGCAGAGATTGGTAAGCAGGAACCCGGAATCTGCGTCAAAAACAGAAAAATTGGCAAAATTATCCGATGCAATTGCATTTGGATCACCGTTAAAACAATCCACGTACAGCTTCAGCTTGATTTCGAATGTATCGCCCTTGATGCGCTGGTAGGTGATTTCACCGCCGACAATATGGGTGGCATGGGCCTGCCCGAAAAAAATCAAAAACAGTATAAACAGGATTTTCTTCACTACAGCTAAGACGTTTTTCCGGTGTAATTAGTTGCAAGATAGGCCTTTTTTGACAAAAATAAAACAAAACCGGATGTCTTCGTTCCACGTGTCAGAAGTGCACTTTCAATACGGATGGCCGGTTTCCTGAAGATATTGTTCACATTCCTTCCGTACGGAAGCTTAGGTATAACACAAATGTAGTATTTTTTCAGGAGGCATTTTGACTCCTTTTTCTGCAAGCAACTGACAGTGATAAAATTAAAGGATAAAAATTTACTTTTAACGTTTCTGCAAGGAAAAGAAAAAACTGTTCCCGTATTTACTTTTTACATACTTTTGCTCATTAATCTTCGATGAAGCACATTAAATCGCTGATGATCATTGTGATTTTCCTTTTCAGGGCATCACATATGTCAGCACAGGTTGATTCGGGCCATCACGTGTATGGACTTGTAGTCGGGGTTTCTGATTACAAGGACAATGCTTTCAAAGACCTGAAATTTGCCGATGACGATGCGCAGATGTTCGCAGATTTTCTGAAGACGCAGCTTGTAAAACCATCTGACACCGGGAATATCATTTTACTGACCAATAAGCGGGCAACAGCCATTCCCGTGTGGAATGAAATCTACAAGATACAGAATAAGGCAAAAGCGGGCGATACGGTTTACCTCTATTTTTCAGGCCATGGTTCCGCTAATACCCCGGAAGATATCTTCATTATCTGCCATGATGCGGCCAAAGGCCAGCTTGATGCAGGCGGTTGCGTCAATATCAACAGCCTGAAGAACCGCATCAAGATCCTGATATCGAAAGGCGTAAAAGTGATACTGATAACGGATGCCTGCCGCACCAATGAAGTGAACGACGTAGCCAATAACCTGATTTTTACGGAGGCGCTGAGCAAAAATTCAGGCGAGATACAATTTACTTCATGTTCGAGTAATGAGCGTTCCCTTGAAGACAGGCGCTGGGGAAAAGGGCATGGCGTATTTACCTGGTACCTGCTGAACGGCTGGATGGGAATGGCGGACAATAACAACAATAACCGCGTGACGCTTGAGGAACTTCACAACTATGTGGCGCGGCGTGTCGGCCAGGATACGTATGACAGTATTCAGGACCGGTCGTTGCAGACACCGGATTACTGTTGTTCAAAGTTTAACAGCACCCTGATGGCCACAGTCAATCCCGAGATCAGGAGAAAGCTCCAGGACTCGGAAGAATCCGGGGAGACCAATCTTTATGCGGCGCTCATTCCACGTTATTATACCAGGGGTTCTGAAGAGGAGGAACTTAAAGACAGCCTGACCATCGTGTACTATGCGCACCTGAACGAGATGATAGACAAGGAACAGTTTCTCGAACCAGACACCGCATGTGCTATATATTATTATGAGAAATTTGCGGAAAGGCAAAAGAGCGGTACGACCCTTGAAGAATCGAAACTCGACCTGATAGCTGGCATGGCAAACAAAGCCCAATCCTACATCCAGGATTACCTGCAGGGCAATGATTCGTTCGAGCGCTGGGAGTTCCGTTATGCATCACGGCTGATGTACAGGGCGCTTTCCTATATGGATTCTTCAAACCATATGTATACAAGCCTGAAGGCAAGGGCTCTTTTCCTTGAAGCCAATTCCATGATGAGAAACCAGGATGAGATGTTGATAGCCTTCCACAAACTGGACAGTTCGCTGGCTCTTGAACCCAACAAAGCCTATGTCTACTACAACAAGGCGAGGATTTATGAAAAATTCAATGTCTATTTCAGGGAAGCCGAAAAGAATTATTTAAAAGCGATAGAGCTGGCCCCGAAATGGGCTTACCCGCTCATAGGGCTTGGCAATATGTATATCGATTCAGGGTGGTACGCGCAGGGCATGACCTATTTCAACCGGGCCATAGACATACAGCCGGGCCCCTATATCCAGACGCTGCTCGGATACACGTATGAACATCTGACAGGCAAACCGGAATATATGGATTCGGCGATTCTTCACTACAATCTTGCCCTCGGGTCGGACAGTTCGTATATCGATGCCATGCTGGGTCTTGCCTCTGCCTACGGCAAGCTGGAGAATACCGACAAGGCTGTTGAGTATTACCTTAAAGCGCTTGAAACCGACACAACATATTATTTCACTTACATTCATTTCGGCGCGCTTTTCTACAATGCAAAGAATATGGAGAAAGCGGAATATTATTACAGAAAATCGCTTGAATATTACCCCAATAATGTCCAGGCGCACCTGATGCTTGGTCATATTTACAACTATTACCTCAATGAAAAGCAGAAAGCGGTCGAAGCGTATTATGAATGTGTCAAGCTCGATTATTATTACACCAAAGCATATAAGGCCATCGGTATTATTTGCCTCGACCGGGGGCAATATGCCGAAGCACTCTCATTCCTGAAATACCCCTGGACCTACGATCCGAACTATAACCCGGTATATATAGCAAAAGCTTACCTTGACCGGGCTAAAGCGCTTAACACTCCCGCAGACAACGATTCAGCGAAAATATGGCTGGATACGGCGATACATTATTACCCTAATGATTATTATTCGCATACCATGATGGGTACTTACTATTGGCGTGTGGACAGCACGCAAAAAAGCCTCCAGAGTTTCAGAACCTCCATGAGGCTGGATTCCAGCTATTATTTCAACTGGCTGATGCTGGGAT
This sequence comes from uncultured Bacteroidota bacterium, assembly GCA_937867025.1. GTDB lineage: Bacteria > Bacteroidota > Bacteroidia > NS11-12g > UBA955 > JABMMZ01. Next base: position 15,179 of record CALMKH010000318.1, read on the forward strand.
ACCTTCACTACGAGGAAGCAAATTATGATTCAGCCGTATGGTATTACAACCAGGGAATTGCGCACTCGCCGGAAAGCGAGGATATGTATGAATATCTGTGGCAGTTGCATGAATTCGGCACCAAAAATTTCAGGCTGGCATCGGAGGCTGCGGATATGGCGATCAGGGCCGACGTCAACAGGCATTATTTCTATTTCCTTAAAACATATTCTGCATGGAATGAAGGCAATTTCGCCCTGGCGCTTGAATCCATAGATTCGGCCGACGCCCTGTATCCCAATTACGGACGATACCTGTTTGCAAGAGCCATGGTGTTATGCTCGATGAACCGTCATGACGAATCCCTGGAAACACTTAAACGCTCAATGGATAACGGCCTGTATGCTGTCAGGGATGATTTCTATAATGGTTCGTTCAGATCTTTGGAGGGAAATAAAAAGTTTGAAAAGCTTGTAAAAAAATATCTCAGAAAAAAAACAACCTAAATAATAGTTATGACTAAAGTAAAATCCTTCATTCTTGCCTCTCTTGCGATGTGGAACATTGTTCCGGCCATCGCACAGTTTGGTACCGGTTACGCCTTTAACCCAAAGGCCAACACCGGCCCTTCATTGAATTCGACAGGTTTCGGATTCTCATCCGATGTGCCTGCTTCATATTCTTTGAAAATGTTTGCACCCTATGCCAAGAGCCAGGGAATCTATCCTTCATGCTCTGGCTGGGCCGTTTCGTATGAGGCCCTTTCCATACAGTATGCCATGGCGTACGGCATCTCCAACAGGAATCACATCACGGCCAAGGCGTTTTGTCCGTATTATTCCTATAACAAGGAGTTACCCGTGGATCCCAATTGCAAAACAGGAAAGAACGCAGCTGCGATGATGGGTACCATTAAAAATGAAGGTGCAAAGAAATTCTATCTTCCGGTATTGGGCTGCGGTTCAGCTCTTGCCGATGAATTCTCATATGCATCCAAGTACTATAAGATCAAGGAATATTACAGCATGAATGTATGGCCGAAAGATCTCGCATTTGACGAAAATGACATGGCTGGAAGCTGGAAGAGGTTCTTTGAAGCTCCGCACCCGATGGACCTTAAAGTGGTGAAACAATGCATTTCAGGGAATTACCCTGTTGTAATAGGAGCCGTGCTACCAACATCATTTTATTCTGCCGGTGAATTATGGGAGCCGACTGCCGAAGAGAGGGCGAATCCATCTGCGGCCGTTATGGATAATACAGGCGGGCATCGCTTGCATGCAATGACCGTTGTAGGCTATGACGACAATAAATTCGGCGGCGCCTTCGAAGTGATGAACTCATGGTCGGAGTCTTGGGGCGACAACGGTTTCTACTGGGTAAAGTATGACGATTTCAAAATGTACACGTTTTCTGCCATGATCATGGACCTGTTCCCTGCCGAGGCCGATCTTGCTACAAAAACGGGTGTGCTTTGGGGCGATTGCAGTAACGGTTACGGTTTTTACAGGTTCCCCAACGGTGAAACATACGAAGGTCAGTTCAAGGACGGCCGCTATCATGGTTATGGCATTTATACCTGGCCTAACGGAATGGCTTATGCCGGTCAGTGGAACATGGGCATGCGTAGTGGCGAAGCTACCTGCTACTATACAGGCGGTACGTTCGGACAGGCAATTTACGACAACGATACATTTGTCAGCGGTTATAATGAGCTGCTTTATGTGAACGGAAACTCTTACAAGGGATACCTGAAAAACGGCAAATTCGAAGGATACGGCGAATACAGGTTCTCCTCCGGCGAAAGGTATCTGGCCATGTTCTCGAACGGCAATCTTAATGGCCTGGCTAAATATTTTGCAAACGACGGCTCCTCGTTCCTTGGCTTTTACACCGACGGTAAAAGGAATGGGAAAGGCATTATTGTTTCAAGTGCGGGCCAGATTTCAGCAGGCGACTGGTCATATGGTGTTTACCAGCGCGAAAAGACTTACGGCTTTGCGGATGGCAGCAATTTCAATGCCGCGACCCAAATGAGTTCCAATATGTATCTTGCCGCAGACTGTTTGTATGGCAATTGCCTGATGGGTGAAGGAAAACGCGTGATGGGAAATGGCACAACCTATACCGGCTCTTTTGTGGACGGCCTGGAAGACGGCAAGGGTGAGATGCTGTATTCGGACGGCTCATATAACGGTTCATGGAAGCAGGGCAAGGAACATGGTATCGGCGAGATGAAATTCAATAACGGTGTCAACCTGATATCCGAATTCAAGAAAGGGAAGATCGACGGATACGTTCTTAAATACGACAATGCGGGCAATATGGGAGTGTACCTGTTCAGCAATGGTGCGAAGTTGAAAAGCTTCAATGAGCTGACAACTATCCAGAATACCAACTCAAGCGCCGATATACCAAGCGCACTGGAAAGTGTTCCGAGCATTGTAAAATCCATAAAATAATCGGTGAATGCTGTTCCGGAGAGTAATTCCTGCACTTGTCATTTTTTTTACCTGCATTGCGGGCTCGCTCGCCGGCCAGCAGGAAACAAAGAAGGTATTTAATAAATTGGTGCTCGCAATCGGTAATTCAAGCGTTCCGAAACCCGTGCTGCTGATCAAGGACAATGCATGGCTGGTAGCAAAAACATTTCCGAGCGGCGAAGTGTTTATCGGCAAGCAGTTCATTTCATATTGTTCAAGGTTCGGCGCCGATTCACTGAATGCCCTGGCTTGCGTATTGTCTCACGAACTGGTGCATTATTACCAGAAACATTTCTGGGCGCAGAAATTCGGGAGCGCATATGTGGATAATGAATGGGGCAGGAAAATCTCAGAAGATGAGAACAGCAGGAAATTCTTAGAGCTATATGAAACCCAGGCTGACCAGCTTGGGTTTTATTATGCTTTCAGCGCGGGATATAAAACATGGAAGATAGCAAGTCGCCTGCTTGACAGTACGTATGCATGGTTCAGGCTGAAGGACAGTATCCCGGGGTACCCGTCACTGCCGCAGAGAAAAGCCCTGGCTGAAACATCTTCATCAAAGTTTGCAGCCCTCATACCTGTCTTTGAAATGTCGAATCACCTGAAAGTGATTTCGGCAACCTGCCTCGGCGACCAGCAATCGGCCATTTTGGATTTTTCGGCTTTCGGTTATGAACACCTGATATCGGCTAATATCCAAACGGCTGAGATGTACAATAATCTCGCGGTTGCGAAAATACTGAAAGCGCAGAAATTCAGTTCCTCGCTATATGCAGGACTTCAGTTGCCGGTGATGCTCGACCAGTCGTCACTGATGTACGAAGCTTCGGGGACCAAAGGCGATGAAGAACAGGAGAAGTTTGACGCGTTGATGG
>CALMKH010000319.1 GCA_937867025.1 uncultured Bacteroidota bacterium
AAATCCAACGCAGCATGAACAAAAAATACGCCGTTAAATACCTGACAGACCATTCTGAGGTGACTTCCCCCATAAAAGCCAGAAACCGCACTTGTTGAAGGTGCGGTTCCTGGCAAAACTAAAACTATGAAAACACTATTGAAGTAATAACAAATACAGTGCCAATTCATCGTATTTAAAGGATAATCTTTTTGCGCGTTCGACAAACGGCATTATACGCGGCATAAACTACAGTCCTGGATATCTGAATTTAGCATTACTTTTGCATGCTAATTCAGAATGAGAAAGTTAATCCTGCTGTGTTTCATACTCTTTTCAGTATCAGCCCTTGCCCAGAATGGAAAAGAAGAAATATATGACACTGCCAGGCGCATGGACCCGCTTTCTACTAACAGGGAGCTTCTGATCCGCAATTTCACTTTTCAAACAGTTCGCGACAGTTCCATGGTATTTTTCAGCCAGTATGACAAAGCCAGGCGCGACCATATAGCCATTCAAAACCTGGGGGATGTTTCATCGCCCTTTATTCCTTTGCTGTACCACCCCTTTTCAGGTATGGGGGCTGTTGCAGGCATCAATCCGTTCGGAAACCTGTATTTCGGCAAGGAAGATGCCGTGTTTCATAATGCCAGGCTTCCTTTTACCGAATTTTATTACACCCAGGGGAAAGCAGGTGCAAGAGGCATGATCTATTTCGACGCCATGCACACCCAGAATATCGGGAAACAGTTCAATATCACCGCGAGGTATCACAGCACATCGAGTGACGGTTTTTACAGGCGGCAAACCATCAATGCTTTCAAGAACATACAGGTGAACAGTTATTTTCAGAGCAAAAACAAACGATACCTCGCCGACGTGATATTCACCTGGAACAAGGCCAAGTATATGGAAAACGGCGGCATGGAGCAGTCGCCCGAAACCGATACGCTTTTCCGGAGCCTTCCCGCCGCAGTGCGCGTTGTGCCGGTATCGCTCAACAACGCGGCCAATACCAACCGTTTCCGCGAACACCATTTCAGCCAGACATACTGGCTGAAGGTCAGGTACCTCGACGACACGGCAAGGACCATGGTGCCGCAGATAGGCATCAACCATAGCTTCAGTGCCCTCAAACAAAGCAACTACTATACGGATCTGGGTGATGATTTCAATTTCTATGATACTGTATATTACCTGCATGCAGGGTATTCTGCCGATTCGACAGGTTTTCTGCAGTTCAGCAACCAATTCCAGTTATTCAGCCCCCTAAGGGAAAAAGGCACAAGCTTCAGGGCAGGCATTCAATATGACAACTTTTCCTTCTACCAGCAGGCCGACAAGGGTAATTTCACAAGGCTTGCCAATCACAATATATCCGTCAACGGCCAGCTGAATTTCAATTTTCTCAAAACATTCCGCTCGGAACTGAAAGGCCAGTCATTCCTTGAAGGTTACAATCAGCTGGATTACCTGCTCCAGTGGAAAAACGAGGCAATGATCTTTAAGGAAGCGCGGATCTCGGTCAACTCGAATGTGCTGGCCACATCAAGGAGGGCGTTCCTGCGCGAAGAACGCATGTTCAGCAACCATTACCGCTGGGAAAACAGCTTCGACAAGGTCAACCAGAAAACCATTTCATTCGGTATTGACAAAGGCATGAAACGTCCTTCGCACTACGACGGTTTCTATTATACGCTGCCTCCGAAATCCTTAAGTCTCAAAGCTACTTACAGCTTGTTGGACAACCTGATCTATTATGATGAAGACGGAAGGCCGAAACAGGGCGGACTGGGACAGAACAGCCTGCAGCTGTCGGGCGTGTTCCACTTGAACCTTCGCAAATTCCAGTTTCACCAGCAGCTGGGTTACCAGGTATTTTCAAAACAATTGTCCTCTATACTGCTGCTGCCTTCATGGATGTCGAAATCCAGCCTGTACTTCCAGGGTTATGCGTTTAAACGCGCCACGTTTGTTCAGGCAGGAGTTGACATATATTATGTCCCCGACTACCAGGCCAGGTTCTACAATCCTGGAACATTGAACTTCCAGCTGAGCGACGAGCATGTAGGGGGGTATCCGTTTGTGGATCTGTTTATACATGCCGAAGTAAAAACTGCCAGGATATTCCTGAGGCTGGAACATATCAACCAGGCCGCCGAACGGTTCCAGGACGGACTGCAGTACCAGTACAATTTCCCGAACTATATCTATACCTCGCCGTACCAGCCTTCGGCCCCGATGAGGCTCAGGCTCGGCTTTGCCTGGAAATTCTATTATTAGTCTGAATTCTTGACATACGTAAAGGTGTGAACCACCTTATCCTGCATGATCCTTATGACATACATGCCATCGGAAACGTTTGCCAGGTGTATTTCCTGTCCATCGTACACCGCTTCGACAGGCTTGCCGGTAATGTCGTAACATGCCACGGAAGTAACTTCATCGAGCGATACAACCTGTATGCGGCCGTTGCCCGGATTGGGAAACAAGCCTATCCGTTTACCGCCATGCATGGCGTTTACGCTTACTTCGCCAAGGCAGTATTTATCCATTACCTGTAGCGATTTTTTGATATTCAGCCTTCCCGAAGTGACATTCTTACCATTGAAGGTTTCGAGTATGTCCACCCCTTCCAGGATAAACTTCCTCATCAGCGCATTGCCTTTGGCCGGATTCATTTTAATGGTATCCAGCACACGTTCGCAAGCGTAGCTGTGCAGCACGCCGATGGCCGCTGTTACCATGGGCGATGCAAATGAGGTTCCGGAGTGTCCGCCTGTATATATCCTGCCGTCCCTTATATTGCCCGGTGTATAGGCCATAGCACTGAAAATGTTGTGCCCGGGGGCGCACAGATCCACCTGGGTAGTGCTCCAGCCGCTGGCAAAGAATTTATCGTCTGCCGTTGAGGCATTTACTGCGATCATATGGTTGCTGGGGCACAGCGTCGGAAGGTCGCCCTGCGTGTCCACGAGGCCATCCGTGTTGGAGGTGGCTATGGCATTCAGTATCCCGTATTTGCCCAGCGAATCGTACATGGCGCACCACAATGGCGCCTGGTGCGGGAATTTGCCATTGGCACCCCAGCTTGAATTAGTGGCCACAACAAAAGCGCCTTTTTTACCTCCGCTTGCATTATACAACTTGCGCTGTTCGAGCACATAACTGTATGCCCTGAGCGCATCCGACTGGAAAGCGGCAGGAAAATCGCCCGTATCGGCAATATTCACTATCATCAGCTTCACGCGCCACATAATGCCGCTGATACCTTCCTTATTATTCCCGACAGCTCCGGCAATACCGGCAACAGGGGTGCCATGATTGGCCTTATAGCTGAACGGACCTATGCTGTCGCTGATGTCGTTGTTGTTATTCATGAAATTCCAGCCGTAATGATCGTCTATATACCCGTTGCTGTCATCATCAAGCCCATTGCCGGCCGTATCGGCGTAATTAACCCATATATTTCCCTGAAAATCGGGATGGTTGACGTGCAAACCATCATCTATAATAGCCAGAACGATGGTGTCTCCCCTGCGGTTGACTCCGCTGCGCGTGAGGTCCCACGCTTCGGTGGCTTTTATCAGCCCCAGGTGAAACTGTTTGCTGAACAGCGAATCATTCGGCGTGGTGGCCCTGAAATGAACGGGCCCGTCTGCCTGCGATGCCACATAATACGGAATACGTCTCAGCAGGGATGTGACCCTGCCTTCATCTATCAGTGAACTGTTGTACCCTATCTTATACAATGTGTTTGACGTGTTTAATGCTTCCGCAAGAGGGAAAGCATAACCCGCCATTTCCGAAAGGGATGGCTTTTGCACGGGTCTTGAAAACTGCACGATCAGGAATTGATCCGGCGGGAGTTTCGGCAAGGCCGTCAATCCAAAAACCCAAAGACAGAAACACAAGATAATGAGCCGTTTGAACATTCTTACAAAGATACTATAAAATTGATGCTTTTATTTCATTAGACGCAAAAATTGACAAAGGGCTGCACGTTGGATAAACAATTTACAACTATGTGATTGAACTGCGCTCCGGCTGCGCCTCTGGCAGCCGATGGGCAGCAGTGGCAGCCGGGCATGGCCGCACGCCTGTGCTGCATGCTTGGCAGGGCGGGCGGCAGCAAGCCCCTGGCGGGCATATGCAGCACCAGTGGCGGACATGAACGCTATAACGCATGACCGGCAAAAGCGCCCTAACATTATAATTTTTAATTTCTCTTTTTTAGATTGATTTTTGCAGTCATGAACAGGCAGGAACTGATAAAGGAAATACAGGCAAAAAAAAGCATGCTCTGCGTAGGACTGGACACCGACATGGATAAGCTGCCGGCCGGTGTTCCCAGAACCATAAGCGGCATGCTGGAATTCAACCGTCATATCATTGAGGCTACGCATGATTTCGCCGTTTCATACAAGATCAACACCGCGTTTTACGAACAATACGGCGCAGAAGGATGGGAATGCATGCAGGAAACGCTTCGGCTTATTCCCTCTTCGTGCTTTACCATAGCCGATGCCAAAAGAGGCGACATCGGCAACACCAGCGCCATGTACGCCAAAGCATTTTTTCAGCGGATGAACTTCGACTCGATAACCGTAGCACCTTACATGGGAGAAGATTCCCTGCGGCCCTTTCTCGAATTTGAAGGCAAATGGGTGATTTGCCTGGGCCTGACCAGCAATGTCGGAAGCAGTGATTTCCAGATGCTCGAATCCGGTGGGAAAAAACTGTATGAACATGTGATCGGGACTGTTGCCAAATGGGGCGATCCTGGGAACCTGATGTTCGTTACCGGGGCTACCAAAGCTTCGGACCTATCCGCCATACGCCGCATGGTGCCCGATTATTTTTTCCTTGTCCCCGGCGTGGGCGCCCAGGGTGGATCGGTTCAAGATGTATGTCAAAACGCGAAGACAGATTTCGGGGGCTTGCTGATCAATGCCAGCAGGAGTATACTGTATGCCGGGAAAGGTGATGACTACATGGAAAAAGCGCGCGAAGAAGCCCAAAGGCTGAAGGAAGAGATGGAAAGGTTTTTATGAATCAGGCCGATGCATTGAAGTAACTCATCACAGAGGCCTGGCACTTACCGGCCAACCTTATATTTTCACCACATCGCGCTTATCTTTCTTGCGCATTTTGTTAGGCACGGTGGCAACAATCTCGTCGGCGAGTGTCTTTATCAGTTTCTTTTTGACAAAATGCCTGTGCGTAAACATGCCGATCTCCCTGACAGGTTCGGGAGACTTGAAATAACGCACAAGATCCATCTGGTCGTCGCCCATATCCATCACCGCAAGCTCGGGCAATATCGTTATGCCGTCATCCTGCTCCACGATCCGTTTTAGTGTTTCCACGCTTCCTGTCTGGTATTCGAAACGGGCCTTTGTCGTGTCTTTTTTCCGTTCACCGCAGATATTGATCACCTGGTTGCGCATGCAGTGCCCTTCATTCAATATCCAGATCTCGGAAATATCCAGCTCGTCGGGCCTGATGGTATTCTTCTTTGACAGCTTGTTGGACGGGGCTACATAGGCTACGAACTCTTCATAATACAAGGTTTCTTCATTGAGGTTCTTGTCCTTTATCGGCGATGCCATGATGCCACAATCCAGGAGGTCGTTCTTAAGCTGGAAAATGATCTGGTCGGTTGTAAGCTCATTCACCACCAGGTTCACTTCAGGGTATTTGTTCAGGAATCTGACCAGGAACCTCGGTATCAGATATGG